>NZ_SZWZ01000048.1:0-9744 GCF_005281025.1 Citrobacter sp. wls714
GCCCCCGACCACCATGAACAGGCCGACGCTGTTACCTGCACTGATCGGCAACTCGCCGGTGCAGCCGCTGGTATCGAGCCGGGCCAGCGAGTCACGCAGCCAGGTAATGCTGTCGTCGCCATATTCAAACGAGCGTGACGCGCCAGACGGCGCACCCTGCGATTTGATGCGGCGCGCGCCGGACGACGTAGCCATAAGCGCGGCGGCGTACATCAGGATCAGCTTCGAGGTGCAGTCGTCATACCCAGCGCCATCGAGGCAAGGGATAATCTTATTCACCACGCAGAGGATCGGCTCCAGCAGAGCGCCCGGGATGGCGTAACCCAATTCACCGAGGAACGCCTGCACGTCTGCTGCTGTGATTGGGTCAGCCATGGTTATTTACCCTTCTTCGATTTAGCGGCTTCCGCCTGCTCTGGCTGCTCTGGCTGCTCTGGCTGCTCTGCAGAAGTATCGCCCGGCGTTGCAACTTCAAGCTTGCGATCGCCACCGGATACTATTTCCACCAGGCCAGCAACTTTCCACTTATTCGCGGTGTCTTCGCTGACTTCCACCTTTGCACCAACCTCCAGTTTCTGGAGATTGGCACCGGAGAAAAGGTTATCGCTAATCACTTTAACCAGTGCCATATCTAACCCCTTAGCTGTGTGCGTAGATGACTGATTTTTTGCTGTTGATGTCGGTCTTAACCATCAAGCCGGCAGCGCCCCAGGTGCGCCAGATGTAATCGCTGTTGTAGAACGGACGCGGGTCGGCAACGGTGCCAAACGCCTGGCCTACAATCGGAGCAATCACGCCAGCAGTCAGCGGAACAATCAGGATCTGGTTACCAGTCAGCTGAGCGTCTTCTTTAATCGCGGCGATGCCGGACAGCTTCAGAAGCTCCTGCAGGATGGTGTCAGACTGGTAGTTGTCGCTGAAGTAGCGCTCAAGGTTAGAAATGATGGCGCTCGACACATACCAGGTCTGCTCGGCGTACTGGTTGTTGGTAAGTTTGAGCGTGTCGCGCAGTTTGATTGCCGCATTGCGGATCTGCTCAGCTGTCGCCGCCGCGCTGGTGAAGTCGATATTCAGGCCAGATGTGCCCAGGTCAACCATCGCCACACGCTCGTCGTTCTTCAGGCCCTTCCAGGTCTTCTCATCAAACTTGATGTAGTTACCTTCCGCGTCGCGATAGCCGTTGTAGATGTAATCCACATACTGGCGACGGACTTCGTTGGTGGACTCGAATTGAGCATCAGAGATGATGTCGAACGCATCCGGGTTGTTCAGGCGAGGCTCACGCCAGTGGAACTTGAAGCCGGTATCGTGCACAGGAACCATTGTACCGTCGTACTGGTACTGCACTGCATCCAGCGCCGCTCCGATCTGGCCTGACATAGAGGTGTGAGCCCACATGCGTCCGCCGGACTTAGCGTATTCGTACACGGTCTGGTTGATGCGCACCGAGCGAGACAGAGGCATCAGGTCGTTGAACAGAGTGAACTCAGTGTTCGGCTGGAATTGACGCAGCACGGTCTGGTCAAATGCCTTGTACAGATCAGCAGGTGAGCGAACAGCGTTGATGCCATTCAGCTGATTGACTGCATTCAGGCGGTCAGCCATCTCCTGCATTACGTTAATGCCCTGATGGTTCAAAGCGGCATTACGCTCCTGCGTCAGCATACCAAACTGGTACTGGTTCACGGCCAGGTTGCCGGTCTTTTCGCCCAGCGATTTAGAATAAACAAGCATTCAGTGACTCCTTACTTAATCACTACGCGAATGAGGTCGCCAGCTGCGGCGGTGATTGAGCGCTCTTCGTCGCAATAGCAGCGATCTGATTCGCCAGTGGCCCACTTCTTCACCTGGCCGTTGACGATTGAAAGCGCGTCGCCTTTTTTGTAGGTGCCGGCGGCAGCGCGAACGTTCAGGAACATGCCCGGCAGCGGATGGATCCCCACCAGCAGATCGTCGACAGCAAACGTGTCATCTACCGTCTTGCAGCGCAGATAGTCGAAGTCAGCGACATAGATAATCGCTGTTTCGCTACCATCTACCGACACCTTGAAGACGCCAGCATCGAAGAAGCCCAGGGTGCCAGGCTTGACCGCAGTGGCGCGGCCTTCACGGTTGAGCAGCGGATTAGGGAATACGCCACCGGCGAGAATTACGTGTTTTCCGTCTTTAGCCATTTTTTACTCCGGCATTTCGCTGACTGATTGGGTGTTGGTTGCCTGGCGGAATGCACCGTTCAGGCCGAAGGAGGTCTGGCACTTGGCATACATGGCGTCGAGCGCCTTACCATCCAGATCTGCGACTTCTTCATCGCTCATGTTCATCGCCAACTTCACAGCCGCGCGCTTTTCGCCTTTCTCTTTGTCGGCGTTCGCGTTCAGGCTGTTGAAAACGACGTCCACGCGATCGGCAAGTTTCTGCGCCCACGCTGGCATTTCTTCGTTATTGGTGGCCTGCTCTTTTTTCTTGGGCTTGCCTGTTTCCGGGTCGATTTCTTCATCGCCATTTTTCTTGGCGGCGGCTTCGTCGGCCTTCATCTGGTTGTATGCGTCCATCAGCTCGGCGTCGGACTTGCCTTCGGTCGGCTTACCAGCGGCTTGCAGCGCATTGATAATCAGTTCTTTCATCGGATCGTTCTCTCCGTTGGTTTTAATCTCGTACTCAGTTGGTTTGCGCACGACTTCTACAGGCTCTCCGACGAATACGGCCTTACCGGCATCATCGATGAGGTACTTTTGCTTCAGGTATCTGGCGTCGTCCCGGTAGATGAAGCTGTCGGGCCACACCGTCTCCGGCCAGAGCCACTTATCTTCGCCCGCACCTTCGCGCAGCTTGTCGCTGATGGCGCGCTGGATATCGTCGAAGGAGAAATTGGAGGCGTTGGTGAAGAAGAAGCGGGTTTTGTTAAGCATGCCTTCGCGGGTGCAGTCGGCGGCGTCGGCCAGGTTCGCCACTTCGATCTCCTGCTCATCGCCTTCGGCATTCACGAAGATGCCCACACCCTCATCCGGCGTTCCGGCACCAGGTTCATCGAGCAGCACCGCCACATGGTCGAACATCATGTTGGTGGCGATCTCGTTGTACTTTTTGCCCTTCGACTCGCCGTTGGCGGCTATGCCGGAATACAGCAGCCCAGTGGAGATGTGGATCGGGTCGGAGTTGGTGCCAGCCAGCATCTCATCCAGGCGGTTAATCAGACGCTTGCCCTTCTCGCTGGACTCTGCGTACTGGCGGTTAACGTACATGTCACCCGTCACCTTCCCGTCTTTGTGGCTGACGTTCTGCAGCCAGGCCCCGACGTGGTACTCGTTTACCGCCTGGACATCACGCGCCGAAACATGCTTTCCATCCACTTTCGGGTGGCCCAGCGGCATCGGGTTACGCTCGAGCGTGTTGTAGGCCTTTTCGATTTCTGCTGCCGGGTACAACTTCCGGTTCATCACGATATCGTCCACAACAGGCGTGATGCCGCGAACCACGATATGTGGCTTGCCGTCGATGGTTTCAGTGGTGATGTTTGAAGCGGAGTTGACGACGGTCAGCACGTTAACGCGGTTGCGTTTCATGCTGGGTCCTCGTTATTGGATGGTTTTGTGTAACGCTCTGACGATAGCTTTTACTTGGCGGACATTGCCGCGACCTTGTGACTTGATGACTTTGCGATCACCTACTTGCTTCATCATCGCTTCGACGCCGCCGATCTTAACGTGCGTGCATGAGATATCGCCAAGTCTCTTCGATTCGAAATAAACGCCGCTCATATGGTCCTCATTGTTGGATTTCAGGCAATAAAAAAGGCCGCCGAAGCGACCTTGCCAAAATTTATGGTTTTTAAAGCTCTATATGAGTTTCATAGGCTTCATCAATGCTATCCGCACCTTCATCTATCAGGGTGCTCAATCTCCGCGAACTAAGCTTTGCCCAGTTTCCTGTCGTGGACATAACCATGAAGCATAAATCGTCGTCATGGTTTTCAACCAGCATCCAACCCAACTCTGCGAGTTCATAGTCAAGCTCAGAAAGGAAAGATGTACGAATTGAGCTCCGACCTGACATTGCGCGAAGAGTGTTTTTCGAGATCTTATATCGCGAAATATTTTTGTCCTTTTCTTGCCCATAAAAATAGGCGTTAAGAACAATCAGTTTAGCGGTGTGAGCAGCGGATAAACGATGATTTGACATGAGATGTCCTAATGTTTTGTGAATTAAGTTATGAACCACTCTATTGGCTCAACATCAATATCACACAACACTAATTCATAGTCAATATCACCTAAAAAACTAATTATAGCTAGCGATATCAGTTTTCCATAGCTTTTGCTCTTTAGCCAACTTATCCGCCAGCCCCTCGTTGAAGATGCTGCCGTCATCGTTGAGCAGCACCGGAATCTGGCTGCAATAGCAATTGTACCGGTTGCCGTTCTCAGCGTAGAAATCCCGCACCTCTTCGGTGGTGTAGACCTTCCCATGACGGCTGGCGTGCCAGGTGCGCGTCGTCGGCTTGAGCGCCGACAGCCACAGCAGGCCGGTATTAAGACCCAGCCTGTCGGCTGCCCAGTCAGTTTCGTTCCATTGCGCCTGCCGCAGCGCGCCGACCTGCTCAGTCTGAGCGATGATTTTGGCCTTCGACATCGATACGTCAAGACGCTTGCTGATGACGCTGGCCGTCTCGCGTGGATTCACGCCGCGCGCTACCGCATCGGTGATGATGTTTGTCAGGTCGCCGCGGGCGGTGTCGCTGATGACCTTCCAGTCACTGAACGTTGTCAGTCTGGCCGCAGATATCTGGTTCAGATAACCGGGGCTGCTTAAAAGCTGCTGGAGCGTCGTCTGGCTGGCGTATATCTGCGACTGCTGCGAGAGGTTGTTGAATGCCTCCAGCGTGCCGCGCTGAGCTTCTGCGACGACGTAATCCATCGCCCACAGGTTCTGCTCGCCACCCTCCAGCAGGTAATCATCGAGAATCGACTGCACCGCTTCCAGCAGGTCAGCCAGTTCCTGCGCCGACATGTCGTAGATGAACTTGCCGGCGTTGACCTGGTAGAGCCGCATGTCCGCGCCGTTGTCGTGGCACAGGAAATGCCAGTTATGGCTGTTTACCTCACGCCCTCTCCCGGTCAGGCGCTGGTCGAACAGAGCTTTCAGCGCTCGCTTGATGCCGAGATACCGCTCTTCGATATCCCGGAACATAGCGGTTACCTGCTTCGCCGATCGGGTTGGGTCAACCTTACTGCGCGGAACTATCGGCAGCCCCACCTTTGCCGTCTGTTCTGGTGTCATCGGCCAGTGGATCATCGGTAGTCACCTTTTCGTCCGGTTTCGGTGGTTCTTTTGGCTCTGGCAGCGGGTCAAGCCCAACAACTTCGCGCAGTTCATTGGCTGTAATCGGCGGCTCGCCGCCATCACGATGTCGGCGAGTTTCGAAGCGTTCTCGATCTTCTCTTTCTCGCCTGGCGCCAGCAGGTCACTCCACGAAATGGTGACCTCGCCTTTGGTCGGTGGGTCAATAATGCCCAGCGTCCAGAAGCGTTCAAGTAGCGCGGTAATCCTGTCTGTCAGGAAGCCATTACGCCGCGTGTTTCGACGGATAGCCCAGTCTGTTTTGTCCTCATCGCTCGCCAGTCGCCCGGTCTGCTGACCGAACAGGATGGTAAACGGGATTTGCACAGATGCTGCCAGTTCATTCGCAGTGACTTCCCATGTCGGACCAGGGTCACCTGGTGTCACGCTTAGAACGTGCATCTGACCTGCCTGCATTACAGCTGCCGCATCGGTGCCGCGGTTCAGCTTATTGACCTTGTCGCCCATAGCCTCGCCGAGATCAGAATAGCCAGCAGCTTTGGCTTGGTCTGCCAGTGTCGCCATGTCGGTTTCTTTGCTGAATTCAACAGCAATCTGACGGCTAGCGTTCTTCAGGAAACCCTCAGCACCACCACCTGATACCTTCTCAATGTCGAGGCCTTTGTTGTAGCCAGCCTCAAGCAGCGGAATGCCGGACAGCACGTTGTCGTCTTCAGAACCTTCGCAGAATAGAATGACGCGGCTCGGATGCACCGGTTCTCCGCGCATCGGGCCGACAAAAGCTTCATCGCCAACCGGTTGTTCGTTGAAGTTGAACATCTTCGGCTGGCCGAAAGTTTCAGACTGGCGGTCGTTATCCCAATCAGCAACAGTTAACTGCGGCTCCCATACCGGGATCAGCTTCACCAGGGCAGACTCGCCAAGCGATTTCACCAGCATGATATCTACAGGCTCGCTCCATGGCTTATTGTCTTTCACCTGCAGCAGTAGTGCTGAGTAACGCCCGACCATATTGCGGCGATCAGCATCCTTCACCTTTGGCCACCACTTCTTCATGAACTTGGTGACGCTCTTTTCCCAGGAGTTTGTCTCCTTCGACACCTGCGTCTCGTCACCATCGACGATAACCGGATAATCCTGCCAGCAACCATCCAGCAGACGATGTACCACAGCGAAGCCAGCGGCGTTGCGGCGGTACATGTTGTAGAAGTCGTTGAAGGTGATCGTGCGCGGGTAGCCAAATTCCTGGTAAAGCGTCGGGCGCTTCGTGTTCCCGCCACCGATGCCGATGGCATTCAGGTAATTTGCTCGCCTCATTTCAGTGGCGAGGTTGTTCACAGCCATTTCGAGGCTGTTATTGTTTTCGCTCACTGGCGATGCTCCTTAGAAGAATACTGCGCCGACTGTCTGTCCGCTCAACTCTGTCATTGCCCATACATGAGCATCGAGTCGGTCTGGTGACTTTTTCGCAGTGGTGGGGACGTATTCCATCTGCTGATTTTCAAGCTTGTAGAGGTTTCCACGGTGGGCAACGCGCCCTTGTGAATAGAGCGCTGATATTGGCTCTGCGCGGGCAAACTTACCTTTGCTGGCGTGGACGCGAATAATGCGCCCCTTAAACCCAGCATTGCGCAGAGTATCCTCTGCCATGTCACCGCCCTGGTTGGTTTCAATAACGATAGCGTCAGCGTCATGAAGGTCGTAGGCCTCCATTGCTTTTGTCGCCCAACCGTTCGGGGAGTATTTTCCGCTGTAGTCGCCATCAACTGAGTATTGCCTGCGGTCACCAG
The DNA here is from genome assembly GCF_005281025.1 of Citrobacter sp. wls714. NCBI lineage: Bacteria > Pseudomonadati > Pseudomonadota > Gammaproteobacteria > Enterobacterales > Enterobacteriaceae > Citrobacter > Citrobacter sp. wls714. Next base: position 7,089 of record NZ_SZWZ01000048.1, read on the forward strand.
TGCCATAAGAACTGGCCGCGACAATGCCTGTTTCATCGCTCTCTTCGCTGTTCGTCGCCTGCGGGTCAATTGCAACCACTGTCCGCGATAGCTTCTCTGTAATGTTTAGCGCTCGTGCTGCAGAAATCATGTCCTCAGTCCACAGCGCCCCCTCTGCGTTAAAGCGCTTCGGATCCTGCATGTACTGTGCTTCAGCAGTGCGGCGATGTGAGAACAACGATACGCGATGTGATTCGTTATGCTTGAAAGGCCACAGCCATCCATCAGGCAAGCCGTGGTCAATCGGTATAGCGTGAGTATTTTCTGGGTATTGCGCAGCGTATGACTGGCTGTTATCGATAATCACCGGGAGATTCAGGTGATGCCATTTCTCACCGCTCCCTCCCCGCAAGAGATATCCGCTCAGGTCGTGATAGTGGATCCGCTGCATGATGACAATCATCGGAGTCGTTTCGATTGCCAGTCGTGATTTGATTGTCTCGTTGAAGCGATTATTTACGCCATCGCGCACCACTTCAGAGTAAGCATCATCAGGCTTAACAGGGTCATCAATAATTAATGCGCCTTGCCAGCCTGGCTCCATGTGCCCGGCACGAAAGCCAGTTACCTGCCCGGCTGCGGACGACGCATAAACGCCACCACCGTGTTCTGTCCACCACATAGCCTTGCTGTCGGCATCATCACGCAACGACATAGGCCACATTGACTGATACGCCTGCGACTTAATCATGCCGCGAGCTGTAGAGGAGTTCAGCAGCGCAAGGTTGTGCGAGTAGGACAGGTGCATGAAGCGGGCCCTGCAATTCAGCGCAAGACCGCGCCCCATCATATTGATGGTCGCCAGTTCAGTTTTCGTGTAGCCAGGCGGGACGTTGATTATCAGGCGCTGAATCTCACCATCAATGACGCGATCCAGCGTCTGCTGAATCACCTTGTGGTGGGGAGCGACAATCATCTTGCCGCCAGTGCGCTGTTTGAAGAAGTAGCGAGCGTAATAGAGCCCGTCCTCTTCACACTCTATCTTACGGGCATAGGTTTTTTGCTCAGCAGTCGTCATCCTCCAACATCTCCCGCCGGGCAGTTTTGTACTCTTCTTTGGTCAGCGTAGCCATTTCTATTGGCCCACCGTTCTTGCCTGTATGCTCATGAGTGGCCTGTTCTTTGAAAGCCATCACATCTATGTGCTTCCCGAGCAACTCGAGGTTTTTGACTTTATCCGGCCACTTAATTTTCTTGAGTAGCGCGGATGCGTTCCCCTCGGCGGACATTTCGACTACATCCAAACCGGATAGCGTTGTCCTCCATACCTTGGGCCACTGAGACACTGGCTTAAGCTCACCAGAAGAGGTCAGTATGTCGAGAACATCCATCTGGTCAATCTCAACGAGACGATTCAGGACGTATGTCGCATTTATGCCAACCAGATCATTGCGTTGCGCTTTTAGTTCAGTAATCCTTGACTGGATGTCAGGTTTTGACATGTTTTCGGACGCAGTGCGGTTAGCTGTCTTTGCGCTGTACCCCGCCCGAATAGCCGCTTGCGTGGCGTTTAAATCGATGAGGTACTCGCGACAGAACATTTCTTGCTTGTCGGTGAGTGCCATGGGAAATCTCATTTCAAGGATTTTTTTATGAGCAGCAAAGCTAAGTACGCCGCTGGAGATATAGTTACTCTTAAATCCGGTGGTCCTGATATGACGATCAAAGATGTTATTTTGCCATCTCAATATGGAGAGAAATTACTTTCTTACAGATGCCAATGGTTCGCAGGGAAGAAACTTGATAGTGGCGTTTTCCCAGAAGTTTCGTTAATGGTCCCATCCCCAAAGCCGTAAACCCAAACACACCAAAGCTATCTGTCTCGGACGTTTCATCTTGGATGATGTTTAACCTTCAGTCATCCACGTGTCTTTACCAACAAGATGTTGTCGACTATCTCGTTAAACATAACAACGAGCAGCATCTCAAGGAAAATGCTGACGGTAACCAAGCACTATCAACCAAAGTGATTAATAAGTTTCGAGTTGATAGCGGTGAAAATGTCGTTTGGGTTAAACCTGAAAAATACTGGCGTTACCGCGTCCCTGAGGATGAAGAAGGTCGAGAGGCTCGCGGTTAATACACAGGGCGATCATTCGCCCTTTTCTTCGAAACTCTCTTCCAATGGCGTGAACTGCACGCGCTTCACATCGGCCGGAGCAAAGTAAAGCCACTCGCCAGTCTCCGTCGCCAGCGGCATAAAGCCGTTAACCAGCTCAGGCTGACGTCGTGACATCTTGCCCGTGAAGGTTTCGCCTGTTTGGGTGGTTAGAGTGATTTGGTAGATATCGGACATTGAGAACCTCTTTATCCGCTTATGGGAGATTGCCATTACGATGAGCCGCCCCATGGTGATGGCAACAAAAAACCGCCCGGAGGCGGCTTTTAGATTTCACCACGTGATTTTTCAAGTTCATACAAGCCATGCCCATCACCAGCATCAAGCAATGCGTAAAACTCAGGATCTTTTAACCGCTCGAGTGTGTTTGACATTTCCTGCATCTCATCTCTTAGGAGGTTTATTTGCTCTGATAGTTCTTCGTTTTCATCCTTGAGCTCAGCCATTTCAGCCTGTAATTGCAAGAGACTTTTGAATCGCCACGGGTTTAACAGACAC
>NZ_SZWZ01000071.1:0-12100 GCF_005281025.1 Citrobacter sp. wls714
GGCATGAACTGATACTAATCAGTTAAATGTTTGTTTTAAAAGGCGCTACTCGGCATGGGGAAGCGCCTTTTTTATTAACGTCACACGGGAGGCTTTGGCGATGAACGCAAGATGTGAACCTGTCTACTTTGGCGATGAATCTAAAAAGATAATCCTGGGTGACGCGCTGACTGAGCTAAAAAAGCTACCCGCTGAAAGCATCGATCTCATTTTTGCCGACCCACCTTATAACATCGGCAAAGACTTTGACGGGATGGTGGAATCCTGGGACGAAGAGACCTTTCTGGCGTGGCTGTTTGAATGCATTGACGAGTGCCATCGCATTCTCAAACCACACGGTAGCATGTACATCATGAACAGTACGGAGAACATGCCGTACATCGACCTCAAATGTCGCCAGCTTTTTACCATCAAAAGCCGTATCGTGTGGTCATATGATAGCTCAGGGGTACAGGCTAAAAACTACTTTGGTTCGATGTATGAACCGATCCTGATGATGGTCAAAGATCAGAAAAACTACACGTTTAATCGTAATGATGTTCTGGTTGAAGCTAAAACGGGCGCTAAACGTGCGCTAATAGACTACAGAAAGAATCCGCCCCAACCTTACAATCAGAAAAAAGTACCTGGCAATGTCTGGGATTTTCCCCGCGTTCGCTATCTGATGGACGAATACGAAAATCACCCCACTCAAAAACCCAAAGCCCTCCTGGAACGCATCATTCTGGCTTCCTCCAACCCGGATGACAAAGTGCTGGATCCGTTTGCCGGCAGCTTTACAACCGGCGCTACCGCAGTGGAATTAGGTCGCAAATTTGTCGGTATTGAAATCAATGCTGAGTACGTAAAAATGGGGCTCAGAAGACTGAGTATCGGTTCTCATTTTTCAGAGACTGAACTTGCAAAAGTGAAAAAACGTAAGACAAAAAACCTGTCCAAAAAGAGCCGATTAACGGCAAACAGTGGCGCTCTTTCGGCAAAGTAAAGGCATTGTAAGTCTGCTTTTCAGCTTACTGATTTCGTGTATATTCCCTGCAAGCTTGGGCATGAATACACAGGATTTAGCAATGATTCGCAAGTATTGGTGGCTGGTTGTTTTTGCAGTCTTCGTTTTTCTTTTTGATGCGCTGCTCATCCAGTGGATAGAACTGATGACAACAGAGCACGACAAATGTCGGAATATGAACTCAGTGAATCCCCTAAAACTGGTCAACTGCGCCGATCTCGACTAGCACCGTCGACAGCCGTCAGGCCCTGGCGGCTAGACTACCCAACCTGGTTTTCACTCTGCATTAATTGCATTACGCAGCCGTCCGGGCTTAACATTTTTAATACATTATCAACTAATGCTGGCGCTTGCCCATACAGATCATAACTCTCTGGATTCATTAACCAGTTTTTTATTATTCCGCTAAAGCTACCATGCAAAATAATGATGATAACGTCTAAATCCAAGCTGGTGGCAATCAAATTTTCATCTATGCATCGTTGGAGAGAATCGCGAATACTTTGGTGGCTGAGACCTATTTTATCGCGAATGGCCTGCTCTGATATCATATCTTTATGGAATTCGCATTTATGATATAAAATCTGCATTAATGCCTGCTGACGAGGGTTCTCCGCAATATATTGTAATCCCACCACAAATTTTTCACGCAGTCGCTGTAAAGGGTTATCACCCCAACGACCAATAAGCTTGTCCTGAATAAGATCGCGTAAAGGAGGTTGTTGTAACCATAACTCATTAAACAATTGAGTTTTATTTTCGAAATGCCAATAAAGTGCACCCCGTGTCACATTGGCGGCATCCGCTATGTCGTTTAGCGTCGTATTACCTACGCCACGTGCGGCAAACTGTACAATCGCCGTTTCCATCAGGTGCTGTCGCGTTTTGAGGGCATCCGCTTTCGTTTTTCTGGCCATGATTCCGACTATCTGGATTGGAGTAGAGAATGATTAACTTTCTTATCTAATATTTTCGATCTGGAACAAATGTATCACTTAGCGTTTATTTAGACGAGGTCTAAAGTATTTAATTGCGGACATTACACACGAATAGATAAAACAAATAACCAAAACAAATATATTCACCATTCAGATGATCATTTCAAAATGTATTTATCAGCATCATGGTGTTACTATAAATATCACAATGAAACGGTAGCTGATTAATCTTTTTTTGCTTTTATGTGCCGTGAACCCCGCCCATAAATAAGTATTGCTTACATCGCAAGCTAATAATTTGTAGGATAGCCAACTATTATTTTTTCTTGTGCGCGTTATCACCCCTATTGTTACTCGGTTAATAACGAGCGTTCGGTTTTTTAAGGAATAGAAATGACGAAAAATGCCAGGTTTTCACTCCTGCCCTCATTCATCATCATCTCCGCTGCATTACTCGCCGGTTGTAACGATCAGGGAGAAACACAAGCACATCCCGCAGAGCCGCAGGTGACTGTCCATGTCGTCGAAAAGGCCCCTTTAGCCGTGACGACCGAATTACCCGGACGCACCACAGCATTTCGTATTGCAGAAGTCCGTCCTCAGGTTAGTGGAATTGTACTTAAACGAAATTTCACCGAGGGTAGCGATGTTGAAGCCGGTCAATCGCTTTATCAGATCGATCCAGCGACTTACCAGGCTGACTATGACAGCGCCAAAGGCGAACTGGCAAAGAGTGAAGCGGCGGCCGCTATCGCGCATTTAACGGTAAAACGTTATGTGCCGCTGGTTGGCACCAAGTACATCAGCCAGCAAGAGTACGATCAGGCAATTGCTGATGCCCGCCAGGCCGATGCCTCCGTAATCGCGGCCAAAGCGGCAGTCGAAAGCGCACGTATCAACCTGGCCTACACCAAAGTGACATCGCCCATTAGCGGACGTATCGGTAAATCTAACGTCACCGAAGGCGCATTAGTCACGAATGGTCAGGCAACTGAGCTTGCTACTGTGCAACAGCTCGATCCCATCTATGTTGACGTGACGCAGTCCAGTAACGACTTTATGCGCCTCAAGCAGTCTATTGAACAAGGCAGTCTGCATAAAGACAGCGCCAGCAGTACCGTCGAGCTGGTGATGGAAAATGGTCAGGCATACCCACTCAAGGGTTCATTGCAATTTTCTGATGTGACGGTTGATGAAAGCACCGGATCAATCACTCTCAGAGCCGTATTCCCTAACCCACAGCACACGCTGCTGCCAGGCATGTTTGTGCGTGCTCGCATTGATGAAGGCGTCCAGCCGAATGCCATTCTCGTTCCGCAGCAGGGGGTGACACGTACACCTCGCGGCGATGCCACCGTGATGGTCGTTAACGACAAGAGCCAGGTTGAAGCGCGGGCAGTTGTCGCCGCTCAAGCGATTGGCGACAAATGGCTCATCAGCGAAGGTCTGCAACCCGGTGACAAAGTTATCGTGAGCGGCTTACAAAAAGCACGCCCTGGCGTTCAGGTTAAAGCAACCGCCGATAACGAACCCCCTGCGACGAAAGCCCAATAAGGTAACCGGACATGGCTAACTTTTTTATCAGGCGTCCTATCTTTGCCTGGGTACTGGCCATCATTCTGATGATGGCGGGTGCTCTGGCAATTATGCAACTGCCCGTGGCGCAGTACCCGACCATCGCGCCTCCTGCCGTATCGGTTTCCGCCACCTACCCAGGTGCGGATGCGCAAACGGTACAGGATACCGTCACGCAGGTTATCGAACAGAATATGAACGGTATCGATAACCTGATGTATATGTCCTCCACCAGCGATTCAGCCGGGAGTGTGACCATCACGCTGACCTTCCAGTCCGGTACCGACCCCGATATCGCGCAGGTTCAGGTGCAAAACAAACTGCAGCTCGCCACTCCACTACTGCCGCAAGAAGTTCAGCAGCAGGGGATCAGCGTCGAGAAATCCAGTAGCAGCTTTTTGATGGTCGCGGGTTTTGTTTCTGACAACCCACAAACCACTCAGGATGACATTTCCGACTACGTCGCCTCGAACGTTAAAGACTCAATCAGCCGTCTGAATGGCGTGGGTGACGTGCAGCTGTTTGGTGCGCAGTACGCTATGCGTATCTGGCTGGATGCAAACTTGTTGAATAAGTACCAGCTCACGCCGGTTGATGTGATCAATCAGTTGAAGGTGCAGAACGATCAGATTGCTGCCGGTCAGTTGGGCGGTACGCCTGCATTGCCTAATCAGCAGCTTAATGCCTCTATCATTGCGCAAACGCGACTGAAAGACCCTGAAGAGTTCGGCAAAGTAACTTTACGCGTGAATAGCGATGGTTCGGTCGTTCACCTGAAAGACGTTGCACGCATCGAGTTGGGGGGTGAGAACTACAACGTAGTCGCGCGTATTAACGGGAAACCAGCATCCGGTCTCGGGATCAAACTGGCAACCGGGGCAAACGCGCTGGATACCGCAAACGCTATCAAAGCCAAGCTGGTTGAACTGCAACCGTTCTTCCCGCAGGGAATGAAGGTGGTCTATCCGTACGACACCACCCCGTTTGTAACCATCTCCATTCATGAAGTGGTAAAAACGCTGTTTGAAGCGATCGTGCTGGTGTTCCTGGTCATGTATTTGTTCCTGCAAAACATCCGGGCTACGCTCATTCCAACCATTGCCGTACCTGTTGTATTGTTGGGCACATTTGCCGTACTTGCCGCGTTTGGCTACTCAATAAACACCCTGACGATGTTCGGCATGGTACTCGCCATCGGCCTATTGGTTGATGATGCGATAGTGGTGGTGGAAAACGTGGAACGTGTGATGATGGAAGATAATCTGCCGCCCAAAGAGGCGACAGAAAAATCCATGTCACAAATTCAGGGCGCGCTGGTCGGTATCGCCATGGTGCTGTCTGCGGTATTTATCCCGATGGCCTTCTTCGGCGGCTCAACCGGGGCTATCTATCGGCAGTTCTCTATCACCATCGTTTCTGCAATGGCGCTTTCAGTGCTGGTAGCGCTGATCCTGACTCCCGCGCTTTGTGCAACGCTGTTGAAGCCGGTATCGGCTGAACATCACGAGAATAAAAGCGGTTTCTTTGGCTGGTTTAATGCCAAATTCGATCACAGCGTCAATCATTACACCAATAGCGTCAGCGGTATTGTGCGTAAAACCGGGCGTTACCTGGTCGTCTACCTGATTATCGTGATTGGGATGGCGGTGTTGTTTATGCGCCTTCCAACCTCCTTCTTGCCAGAAGAAGATCAGGGCGTATTCCTGACAATGATTCAGCTTCCGGCCGGTGCAACGCAAGAGCGAACCCAGAAAGTGCTGGATCAGGTTACGCATTACTACCTGAACAACGAGAAAGCCAACGTCGAAAGCGTCTTTACGGTTAACGGCTTTAGCTTCAGCGGGCAAGGGCAAAACTCAGGGATGGCGTTTGTCAGCCTCAAGCCCTGGGAAGAACGCAGTGGCGACGAGAATAACGTTGAATCGATTATCGCCAGAGCAACCCGTGCGTTTAGCCAGATTCGTGACGGCTTAGTGTTCCCTTTCAACATGCCAGCCATTGTTGAACTGGGTACCGCAACCGGCTTCGACTTCGAGCTGATTGACCAGGGCGGGCTGGGGCATACCGCGTTAACACAAGCGCGTAACCAACTGCTGGGTATGGTTGCTAAACACCCTGACCTGCTGGTTCGCGTGCGTCCAAACGGACTCGAGGATACCGCCCAGTTCAAGCTGGATGTCGATCAGGAAAAAGCTCAGGCCCTTGGTGTCTCGCTGTCCGATATTAATGAAACCATCTCCGCTGCGCTGGGTGGCTATTACGTCAATGACTTCATTGACCGTGGCCGCGTGAAAAAAGTGTACGTACAGGCAGATGCCAAATTCCGTATGTTGCCGGAAGACATCAATAATCTGTATGTTCGTAGCGCCAATGGCGAAATGGTACCGTTCTCCACGTTCAGTTCCGCACATTGGATCTACGGTTCACCACGTCTGGAACGTTACAACGGTATGCCTTCTATGGAACTGTTAGGAGAAGCGGCGCCAGGCCGAAGCACCGGTGAAGCGATGGCGCTGATGGAAAGCCTGGCGGAGAAACTGCCTAACGGTATCGGCCATGACTGGACGGGTATGTCCTATCAGGAACGACTCTCAGGGAACCAGGCGCCTGCGCTGTATGCTATCTCGCTCATCGTTGTCTTCCTTTGCCTTGCCGCATTGTATGAGAGTTGGTCAATTCCGTTCTCGGTGATGCTGGTTGTACCGCTTGGCGTGGTTGGCGCACTGTTAGCAGCATCGCTACGTGGGATGAATAACGACGTGTATTTCCAGGTTGGGTTGCTAACCACGATCGGTCTCTCGGCTAAAAACGCCATCTTGATCGTCGAGTTTGCCAAAGACCTGATGGATAAAGAGGGTAAAGGGCTGATCGAAGCGACGTTGGAGGCATCCCGCATGCGTCTTCGCCCTATCCTGATGACATCCCTGGCATTTATTCTGGGGGTTATGCCTCTGGTTATCAGCCACGGAGCGGGTAGCGGTGCACAGAATGCGGTCGGCACAGGTGTAATGGGGGGAATGCTAACCGCAACATTGTTGGCGATCTTCTTCGTTCCCGTCTTCTTCGTTGTCGTCAGACGGCGTTTTAGTCGGCACACTGATTAATTTGTAAAATAAAGGCGTCTACGGACGCCTTTTTCATCGGTACACTCTCTCTTTGTTTATTAATAAGATAGCCATTTATTTCATTTAAGTCGGTCATTAAAACCCGCCCGCAACCTTTCTTTTTATCCATTATTTTTACAATCCACATGAATTGAGATTATTCCTTCTGTCAGTCTTTTTTTAAGAGGTGGTAAAATAATGACCGAGTTCGCAGATGGCTTAGCGCTTGTCTTTGCTCAATTAGCGAAACGCTTATTTTTGAGGTAACACCATGAAAAGATTAATATCCGTTGCATTGCTTACCGCGTTTCTTGCCGGTTGTGCACACGATTCTCCTTGCGTACCTGTATACGACGATCAGGGACGCCTGGTCCATACCAATACCTGTATGAAAGGCACCACGCAGGATAACTGGGAAACAGCCGGTGCCATCGCCGGTGGCGCAGCCGCCGTTGCCGGATTGACGCTTGGGATAGTTGCCCTGACCAAATAACTCTTCTTAAAAGCGCGGTAGCTACCGCGCTTTTAGCAATAAAAATGAAATTCACATATAAGACAAAACGTTGGTTTATCGCCCTTTCTAAATAATAAAATTGTTATAGATATCCCTCACATATCCACGATTTGAAATTAGCATTTTTCCTGTTCTTGGTTACACCACGTTTTCTTTTCATTATTCTCACGCGATCAATATTAACGTCCGAAATCGTTATCACGCGTCCTGTCTAATTTTAAAATTTTTGCGCTGAAATGTGGCTTACGTTTCAATTTTGCACCACTTCAGGGCGCTGCATTTATTTTTTCCTGTCTACACTCTGCATATTGCGTCGAATAATCGTGCGCAAAAACCTGGCACTACCTTTGCTTAAAAGAGTATGGCCAAAGCCACAGACCGGTAAAAGACGTTTTCAGAACGTTTTCATAACAATAATTCCTCCACACAGGATGCTCTATGAAAAAGATGATAATAGCCAGCCTGGCTGCGGCCGGCGTGCTCCTTGCGATAGCAAATCAGGCGCATGCCGGCGCAACACTTGATGCCGTAAAGAAAAAAGGGTTTGTGCAATGCGGGATCAGTGACGGGTTGCCTGGCTTCTCTTACGCCGATGCGAGCGGTAAGTTTTCAGGTATTGATGTCGACGTATGCCGAGGCGTTGCCTCCGCCGTATTTGGTGATGATACCAAAGTAAAATATACCCCACTCACCGCCAAGGAACGTTTTACCGCGTTACAGTCTGGCGAAGTCGACATGCTCTCGCGTAATACCACATGGACCTCCTCTCGTGATGCAGGTATGGGCATGTCTTTCACTGGCGTAACCTATTACGATGGCATTGGTTTTCTTACCCACAATAAAGCCGGCCTGAAGAGCGCGAAAGAACTGGATGGCGCAACGGTATGTATTCAGGCAGGAACCGATACCGAACTGAACGTGGCTGACTACTTTAAAGCCAATAATATGAAGTACACCCCTGTCACCTTTGACCGCTCGGATGAATCAGCCAAGGCTCTGGAATCAGGACGTTGTGATACGCTGGCCTCCGACCAGTCTCAGCTGTATGCCCTGCGCATCAAGCTGAGCAATCCTGCAGAATGGATTGTCCTGCCAGAAGTTATTTCTAAAGAACCGTTAGGTCCGGTTGTACGTCGTGGCGACGATGAATGGTTCTCCATTGTTCGCTGGACGCTGTTCGCCATGCTGAACGCGGAAGAGATGGGGGTTAACTCGAAAAACGTTGATGAAAAAGCGGCTAATCCTGCAACGCCGGATATGGCGCATCTGCTAGGTAAAGAAGGGGATTATGGCAAGGATCTGAAGCTTGATAACAAATGGGCTTATAACATTATTAAGCAGGTAGGTAACTACTCGGAGATCTTTGAACGTAACGTTGGATCGGAAAGTCCGTTGAAGATCAAACGTGGACAGAACAACCTCTGGAACAACGGTGGCATTCAATATGCGCCACCGGTGCGCTAATGCAAAGTGATGTAACGGGCGCCGCAGCTGCGGCGCTCAGCCCAGAGCCATTGTTACCGAGGTTTTCTTATGCTTCATCGCCGCTCAACCGTAAAAGGATCGCTATCCTTTTCTAACCCTGCGGTCCGCGCCTGGTTATTCCAAATACTCGCCGTCATTGCGGTCATTAGCATTGCGGTCTATCTCATTCATAACACGATTAATAACCTGAGCAGTCGCGGTATTACCTCGGGATTTTCTTTTCTCGACCGCAGCGCCGGATTTGGTATCGTCCAGCATCTGATTGATTACGAGCAAGGCGATACCTATGGCCGCGTGTTCCTGGTCGGCCTGCTTAATACGCTGTTAGTTTCCGCACTATGTATCGTCTTCGCTTCATTTCTCGGTTTCTTTCTCGGGCTGGCACGCCTGTCAGATAACTGGTTATTGCGAAAGCTCTCCACGGTCTATATCGAAACGTTCCGCAATATCCCGCCGCTATTGCAGATCTTCTTTTGGTATTTTGCCGTATTACGTAACCTACCCGGCCCACGTCAGGCCGTAAACGCGCTGGATTTGATGTTTCTGAGCAACCGGGGGCTGTATATTCCGGCACCGCAAATGGGAGAAGGTCTTTTTGCCTTTTGTACTGCGGTCCTTATTGCCATCGCTGTCACCTTCGGGCTACTTCGCTTCAACAGAATGCACCAGATCAAAACCGGTCAGTTACGCCGTACCTGGCCCACAGCTCTGGCATTATTCGTGTTTTTACCGATGATTTCACAATGGTTTTTTGGCGCGGCCCTTCACTGGGATATCCCCGAGCTACGTGGTTTTAACTTCCGTGGCGGGATGGTGCTTATACCTGAACTAGCGGCTCTGACGCTGGCGCTTTCAGTGTATACCTCAGCGTTTATTGCAGAAATTATTCGGGCAGGAATTCAGGCTGTTCCTTATGGCCAACATGAGGCAGCACGCTCTCTGGGTTTGCCAAATCCGGTGACGCTCCGCCAGGTCATCATCCCGCAGGCGCTGCGCGTCATCATTCCTCCACTAACCAGTCAGTACCTGAATATCGTTAAAAATTCATCGCTCGCTGCCGCCATTGGCTACCCGGATATGGTTTCCCTGTTTGCTGGCACGGTACTCAATCAAACGGGACAAGCCATTGAAACTATTGCCATCACGATGTCGGTGTACCTGATCATCAGCCTGAGCATTTCTCTCCTGATGAATATTTATAACCGTCGTATCGCACTGATCGAGCGCTAAGGAGCCATGATGACAAAAGTACTACTGTCTCACCCCTCGCGCCAGAGCAGTAACCCGGCAAGCCGCTGTCTCTTCTGGGTTCGCAAAAACCTGTTCTCCACTTGGTCAAATAGCCTGCTCACGCTGCTATGCGTGTGGCTAATTTGGTCCTTCCTTCCACCGCTGTTGAACTGGGTATTTTTTCAGGCCAACTGGATAGGCTCTACCCGAGCTGACTGTACCAAAGCGGGGGCCTGCTGGGTGTTCATTCATGAACGCTTCGGACAATTCATGTATGGACTTTACCCACACGATCAGCGCTGGCGCATAAATCTGGCCCTGCTGATTGGCCTGGTCTCAATCGTTCCCATGTTCTGGAAAATCATTCCCCACCGTGGTCGTTATATCGCCGTTTGGGCAGTTCTTTATCCTTTGGTGGTCTGGTGGTTGATGTACGGTGGTTTTCTCGGACTTGAGCGGGTAGAAACCCGGCAGTGGGGCGGGTTAACGCTGACGCTTATCATCGCATCCGTCGGTATTGCGGGTGCACTCCCGTGGGGGATTCTACTGGCATTGGGACGTCGTTCTCATATGCCAATCGTTCGGATTTTATCCGTCATTTTTATTGAGTTCTGGCGCGGCGTACCGTTGATCACCGTCCTGTTTATGTCCTCTGTCATGCTCCCTCTGTTTATGTCGGAGGGGACCAGTATCGACAAGCTTATCCGGGCCCTGGTCGGTGTCATTCTTTTCCAGTCAGCCTATGTTGCAGAGGTAGTTCGTGGGGGATTACAGGCCTTGCCAAAAGGTCAGTATGAAGCGGCTGAATCACTGGCCCTGGGGTACTGGAAAACCCAAGGGTTGGTCATTCTTCCACAAGCTCTCAAGCTGGTTATTCCTGGTTTGGTTAATACGATTATTGCCCTGTTCAAGGATACCAGTTTGGTCATCATCATCGGCCTGTTTGATCTCTTCAGCAGCGTGCAGCAAGCAACCGTGGATCCTGCATGGCTGGGTATGTCGACTGAAGGATATGTTTTTGCCGCACTGATTTACTGGATCTTTTGTTTCAGTATGTCGCGTTACAGCCAACATCTGGAAAAACGTTTTAATACCGGGCGTACACCGCACTGAGGAATTTATGAACCAATTATTAAGGCCGTCTACTGACGCGATGATTACGCTGGAAAACGTCAACAAATGGTACGGACAGTTCCACGTTTTGAAAAACATCAATCTGCAGGTAAAACAAGGAGAGCGTATCGTCTTATGCGGTCCTTCCGGCTCGGGTAAATCGACAACTATCCGTTGTATTAACCATCTGGAAGAACATCAGCAAGGACGTATTGTGGTAGATGGGATTGAACTCAATGAAGACATTCGCAATATTGAGCGCGTCAGGCAGGAAGTTGGCATGGTCTTTCAACACTTCAACCTCTTTCCTCATTTGACGGTCCTGCAAAACTGTACGCTGGCACCAGTCTGGGTGCAAAAAATGCCGAAAAAAGAGGCTGAAGTGTTGGCAATGCACTACCTTGAACGGGTTCGCATTGCCGAACATGCGCATAAATATCCAGGGCAAATCTCTGGCGGGCAACAGCAGCGTGTGGCCATTGCACGTTCGTTATGTATGAAACCTAAAATTATGTTGTTTGATGAACCCACATCAGCGCTGGATCCAGAAATGGTGAAAGAGGTGCTTGATACCATGATCGGTCTGGCGCAATCGGGTATGACTATGCTGTGCGTTACCCATGAAATGGGATTTGCCCGCACGGTGGCCGACCGCGTGATCTTCATGGATCTTGGCGAGATTGTGGAGCAGGCGCCGCCAGATGAGTTTTTTGCCAATCCCAGGTCAGAACGTACGCGGGCATTCCTGTCGCAGGTGATTCATTAATCTTCTGTTTTGCCCGGTGGCGTTGCGCATACCGGGCTTACAGGTTAGCAAGAAGCATAACGCAAAAAGGCCATCCTTTCGGATGGCCTTTTCACTTGTTTGATGTCTGGCAGTTCCCTACTCTCGCATGGGGAGACCCCACACTACCATCGGCGCTACGGCGTTTCACTTCTGAGTTCGGCATGGGGTCAGGTGGGACCACCGCGCTACAGCCGCCAGACAAATTCTTTTCTAAGCGCCGAACTTTAACCGAAAAACTGGTGCTGATACCCAGAGTCGAACTGGGGACCTCACCCTTACCAAGGGTGCGCTCTACCAACTGAGCCATATCAGCACACTAAATTTGATGCCTGGCAGTTCCCTACTCTC
>NZ_SZWZ01000072.1:0-21635 GCF_005281025.1 Citrobacter sp. wls714
CTTATGCCGTCTGCCTGTCGGGTCGGGGCTGAGCCTGCGTCCCTGCAGGCCGTCCCCTCTGTCCGCATCCCTGCGGACAGACCCGGTCAGCCGTCAACGCCTCATCGATTTTCAGCCGGACCGGGGTCATCGCTTCAACGCTCTGACTTTCAGTAAAATCTTTTTTGCTGTTCAACATATTCAAATAAAAACACAGGAGGTCAGGTGTGGCTGGTCCGGCTGAAAATTGCCGACGTGTTTCCGTAAGGCCGGGAGAGCCAGCATGGATGCTGGCTCAGGGCGCGCTTTGCAGGGATGCTACCTCGCGCCCGGCCCGGTCGTCTGGAGGAATAAACGGAGGGGACCGCGGAGCGGCAATTTTCCCGCCGGGAGCCGGGATTGTAAAGGGCGTGGCGGAGAACGCCCTTTACACGTTCACAGGAATCGGTGTTTCAGAGAAACGATGTACATGAGGTGAACGGAATCCTTTCTCTGAAATAGCATGTTCATTACCTTCGTGAATACAGGTTGATGCTTTCTGATACAGAGGCGTTAACTTAATGACATTGCCGCATGTGGGGGGCTTTTATTACCTACGCTGCAAGCTCGCTATAACCATTACCTGCCTAACCTTTTACATTCAGTCATCATTCTCAAAACATTCTGCTTGAGTTTTTCTTTCCTGTAATGATAATCACTATCACTGTAATTTACTTTTCTTTGCATCAATTGACTGAGAATAACGTTTAAGGGTTCTTCGCATGTTTGTTCCATTTCTAATTATGTTGCGCGAAGGGTTAGAGGCCGCGCTGATTGTCAGTCTGATTGCCAGCTACCTGAAACGGACTCAGCGTGGTCGTTGGATTGGTGTGATGTGGATTGGTGTTTTGCTGGCGGCGGCGTTATGCCTGGCGTTAGGGATTTTCATCAACGAAACCACCGGGGAATTTCCGCAAAAAGAGCAGGAGCTGTTCGAAGGCATCGTGGCGGTCATTGCTGTGGTGATCCTCACCTGGATGGTGTTCTGGATGCGTAAAGTTTCACGTAACGTCAAAGTCCAGCTTGAACAGGCTGTCGATAACGCGTTACAGCGCGGCGACCATCACGGCTGGGCACTGGTGATGATGGTCTTTTTTGCCGTCGCCCGCGAGGGGCTGGAGTCGGTGTTCTTTCTGCTGGCGGCGTTTCAGCAGGATGTCGGCATCTGGCCGCCGCTGGGCGCGATGCTGGGGCTGGCAACCGCGGTGGTATTGGGTTATCTGATTTACCTCGGCGGTATTCGTCTTAATCTCGGGGCATTCTTCAAGTGGACCAGTCTGTTCATTTTGCTGGTGGCCGCCGGACTCGCTGCTGGGGCTATCCGCGCATTCCACGAAGCCGGATTATGGAATCATTTTCAGGATGTGGCATTTGACATCAGCAGCGTGCTTTCGACGCACTCGCTGTTTGGCACGTTGATGGAAGGAATCTTCGGCTATCAGGAGGCGCCAAGCGTGAGTGAAGTGGCTGTCTGGTTTATCTACCTGATTCCGGCATTAATTATATTTGCACTACCGCCGCGTTCAGGCACTACGGCATCGCGTACCGCACCTTAAAAAAAACGCGATGCAGAATACTTTTTAGTTACAACATACTTATTTAAAGGGCCAGGTTATGACGCTTCATTTTCGCCGTAGTGCGCTGCAGTTAGGGATTGCCGCGCTGTTTGCATCCGTTTTTTCTGCACAAGCCGCCGATATTCCGCAGGTGAAAGTCACGGTTAACGATAAACAGTGTGAGCCGATGACGATCACGGTTAACGCCGGGAAAACGCAGTTCATCATCCAGAACCACAGCCAGAAAGCGCTGGAGTGGGAGATCCTCAAAGGCGTTATGGTGGTTGAAGAGCGCGAAAACATTGCGCCGGGCTTTAGCCAGAAAATGACGGCCAACCTGCAGCCTGGCGAATATGATATGACCTGCGGTCTGTTGACCAACCCGAAAGGCAAATTGATCGTAAAAGGAAGCGCTACAGCGGATGCCGCGCACAGTGATGCTCTGTTGAGCCTGGGCGGTGCGATTACCGAGTACAAAGCCTACGTGACGGCTGAAACCGCGCAACTGGTAGCGAGTACTAAAGCCTTCACCGATGCGATTAAAGCCGGTGATGTAGAAAAAGCAAAATCCCTGTATGCGCCAACGCGTCAGCACTACGAGCGTATTGAACCGATTGCTGAACTGTTCTCCGATCTCGATGGCAGCATCGATGCGCGGGAAGATGATTACGAACAAAAAGCCGCCGATCCGAAATTTACCGGCTTCCATCGTCTGGAAAAGGCGCTGTTTGGTGACAATTCCACCAAAGGTATGGAGAAGTACGCCGACCAGTTAAACCACGATGTCCTTGAGCTGCAAACGCGTATTAGCGAGCTGGCCTTCCCACCGTCTAAAGTGGTGGGTGGCGCGGCTGGGCTGATCGAAGAAGTCGCAGCCAGCAAAATCAGTGGGGAAGAAGATCGCTACAGCCATACCGATCTGTGGGATTTCCAGGCCAACGTCGATGGCGCGCAGAAAATTGTCAACCTCCTGCGTCCGCAGTTACAAAAATCCAATGCTGAACTGCTGGCGAAGGTGGATGCGAACTTCAAAAAAGTCGATACCATCCTGAGCAAGTATCGTACCAAAGACGGTTTTGAAACCTATGATAAGCTGACCGATGCCGATCGCAATGCGCTGAAAGGGCCAATCACGACGCTGGCGGAAGACTTGTCACAATTACGCGGTGTTCTGGGTCTGGATTAAGCACTATGCAGCAAGAAAATGAAAACGGCGTGAGCGAACCGTCACGCCGACGTTTGTTGAAAGGAATGGGCGCCTTGGGTGGCGCGCTGGCGTTGGCAGGTGGATGCCCGGTTGCCCATGCGCAAAAACCGCAAAGCGCGCCGGGAACGTTGTCTCCTGATGCTCGCAGTGAAGTGCAGCCGTTTTATGGCCAACATCAGGCGGGGATCCTGACGCCGCAACAGGCATCTATGATGCTGGTGGCGTTCGATGTTCTCGCCAGCGATAAGGCCGATCTTGAACGTCTGTTCCGGCTGCTAACCCGGCGATTTGCGTTTCTGACTACCGGTGGACCAGCGCCGGATACGCCGAATCCGCGGTTACCGCCGATGGATTCCGGTATCCTTGGCGCATACATTGCACCAGACAATCTGACGATCACGATGTCGGTCGGCTCCTCGCTGTTTGATGAGCGTTTTGGCCTGAAACCGCAGATGCCGAAAAAGCTGCAAAAAATGACGCGCTTCCCGAATGATTCTTTGGATGCAGCGCTGTGCCATGGCGATCTGCTGTTGCAGATTTGCGCCAACACGCAGGATACAGTCATCCATGCGCTGCGCGATATCATCAAACATACGCCCGATCTGCTCAGCGTTCGCTGGAAACGTGAAGGATTTATTTCCGATCACGCCGCGCGCAGTAAAGGGAAAGAGACCCCGGTCAACTTGCTTGGCTTTAAGGACGGTACCGCGAACCCGGACGCTACAGATGTGAAGCTGATGCAAAACGTGGTGTGGGTTACGGACGGGCAGGGCGAACCTGCGTGGGCGCAAGGTGGCAGCTATCAGGCCGTGCGGCTCATTCAGTTCCGCGTGGAGTTTTGGGATCGCACGCCGCTGAAAGAGCAGCAAACGATTTTTGGTCGCGATAAACACACCGGTGCGCCGCTGGGTATGCAGCATGAGCACGATGTGCCTGACTATGCCAGCGATCCAGAAGGTGAGGTGATTGCACTCGACAGCCATATCCGTCTGGCAAACCCGCGTACGAAGGAGACCGAGTCCAGCCTGATGATGCGTCGCGGTTACAGTTATTCGCTCGGCGTGACCAATTCCGGTCAACTTGATATGGGACTGTTGTTCGTCTGCTATCAGCACGATCTGGAAAAAGGTTTTCTGACGGTGCAAAAACGCCTGAACGGTGAAGCGCTTGAGGAGTATGTCAAACCAATTGGTGGCGGTTACTTCTTTGCGTTGCCGGGAGTTAAAACCGCAGATCATTATCTCGGACAGACCTTGCTCGAAGCTTGATACCTATGCCCCGCAGTGCGGCGGGGCATTTACTGACATCTTCATGAATGAACGAATTATTTTTTATGATCGGTCTGTGAATGAAATAATTTTGTCATCTCTCTGCAAGAGACTGTCTGTGGCGACAAGTCAAAATCAAGTTAATGGCAAGTAAAAATGTTGTTGCATTAGCGAAAGATTATGATGTACTTATAAGTAACAGCGGTAGTTCCCGGCGGTGATAGTTGTTCACTATGGAGATCGCGAATGGAAAAGTCCTGTACTGGACACGTTTTTCACAGTAACAGCAGTACCTTACGCGGACGTTTCTCTTCCGGTAGCCACTTCGTCACCGCTAAATATCTCCCCCTTTCACTTTTTATCCTTGTAACTGACGCCCTGTACGGTGCGCGTAGCCGTGGGTGGCGTCTTATCCAAAAGCAAGCAATGGCTTACAAGGAAGCCAACCCTCAGATGTTCGTGCGCATAATCGTGCCGCCAACGGCGCGTGTGATGTATACCTACAACTCAAGGTGCTATCCATGGGAAGACAAAAAGCAGTGATCAAAGCTCGTCGCGAAGCAAAACGGGTGCTGAGGCGGGACTCGCGTAGCCATAAGCAACGTGAAGATGAATCGGTCACCTCGCTTGTGCAGATGGGCGGCGTAGAAGCGATCGGAATGGCGCGTGATAGTCGCGATGCCACGCCAATCACGGCGCGAAATGAGGCTCAGGCGCACTACCTGAATGCTATCGAGAGTAAACAGCTGATCTTCGCCACCGGTGAAGCCGGGTGTGGTAAAACCTGGATCAGCGCAGCAAAAGCAGCAGAGGCTCTGATCCATAAAGACGTGGACAGGATTATTGTAACCCGTCCGGTTCTGCAAGCTGATGAAGATCTCGGCTTCTTACCTGGAGATGTTTCCGAGAAGTTCGCCCCCTATTTCCGCCCGGTGTATGACGTGCTGGTGAAACGTCTGGGAGCCTCCTTTATGCAATATTGTCTGCGACCTGAGATTGGTAAGGTGGAAATCGCGCCGTTCGCCTATATGCGTGGACGTACATTTGAAAATGCCGTGGTCATTCTTGACGAGGCTCAGAATGTCACTGCTGCGCAAATGAAGATGTTTTTGACTCGCCTCGGGGAGAATGTGACGGTGATTGTGAATGGGGATGTAACCCAGTGCGATCTACCTGCGCACGTTCGCTCAGGGCTAAGCGACGCGCTGGCCCGTTTCGAAGAAGATGAAATGGTTGGGATCGTTCGTTTCAATAAAGATGATTGCGTTCGCTCGGCCCTCTGTCAGCGGACGCTCAACGCTTATAATTGATGAGTATGCCGTCTTCAAGGCCCGGGAAACCGGGCTTTGTTTTAGCGGTATTACAGAATATCTTTTAGGGCGGCAGTCGTCATGGTCGCTTCAAATGGAATCAACTCAACTTTCGCGACGCCAGCCTGCTGGAAGGGATCCAGGCTCAGATAGTGTTGTAGTTTTTCAGCATCATCACATTTTGCCAATATCACACCACCGGAACGTGGGATTTTGCGGCCTGATGCCAGGAATAAACCTTCCGCATAGCCTTTTTTCAGCCATTCTACGTGGGCGGGAAGTAGTCTATCGACTTCATTTAACGGTTTAATATAGGTTAAAACAACAACATAAGTAACACTCATTTTATTATCCCTGTATTTTAAACGTGTATTAACCTAGCATATAAGCAAAGAGAGAAAAGATTAATATCAGCACTGTCCTTCCTAAGTTTTAATATTAAAAATGCATATGCCGCATTTATGTATGTTAATTGAACACTTGTAGGGCGCGGATGAGTTGACGTGGTTGATGGCTGGCGAAAAAATGGCGGGAATCACTTTATCGGCGGGTTTTATTAATAATAATGAAACATGCGTGATGCGATAAATATTACGATAATGTTCCAGATCATAAGCGTTTTATATTTTTTAACATATTTGGCAAACTGAAACGCATACTTTCGCTATACTGTAGATCCTTGAATATTCTGCGCTCCCGAACTGGATCCGCCTTCTAATGCTTGAATTAAAAAATATTGCGTGCCTGCGGGATGAACGTCAACTCTTTTGCCGCCTATCATGTTCTATTCAGCCCGGCGAAGTTGTCCAAATATCGGGACCTAATGGGGCAGGAAAAACCTCTTTATTACAGCTACTAACGGGATTATCAACGCCGAGTGAAGGGCAGATTTTGTGGCAGGGTAAACCGCTGCATCGGATGCGTGACGACTGGCATCGTCAACTGTTGTGGCTTGGCCATCAGGTTGGCGTAAAAGGAGGGCTGACGGCGGAGGAAAATTTGCGTTTTTATCACCCGCAGGCGTCACTTGAGACGCGCTGGCAAGCGCTGGAGCAGGTCGGACTGGTCGGTTTTGAAGATGTTGCTGTGGCGCAGCTTTCTGCCGGGCAGCAGCGGCGCGTGGCGCTGGCCAGACTGTGGCTAAGCCGCACAACGTTCTGGATTTTAGATGAACCCTTTACTGCGCTGGACGTGGCCGGTGTGCAAAAACTGACCTCACGACTGGAACAGCATGTCGTCCAGGGCGGCGCGGTCATTCTGACAACCCATCAACCTTTACGGCCTCTGTGCGTCCCGTTGCGCACCATTACGCTCAATGAATATGAGGCGGCTGTGGCATGATCGCGCAGATTTTCTGGCGCGACCTGCGCCTTGCCTTTCGTAACTTTGCCGAAATTATCAACCCGCTGTGGTTCTTCCTGATTATCGTCACGCTGTTTCCACTCAGTATTGGCCCTGAGCCACAGCTGCTGCGGCAAATTGCCCCCGGCATCGTCTGGGTAGCGGCGCTACTCTCCTCACTGCTGGCAATGGATCGGCTGTTTCGTGATGACTGGCTGGACGGTTCGTTGCAGCAGATGATGCTGATGCCAGTCCCGCTTTCGCTGGTGGTGCTGGCGAAAGTCGCCGCACACTGGGTGGTTTCCGGGCTACCGCTGTTAATCATCTCTCCGCTTATCGCCACGCTGTTCGGCCTCTCCGTTGCGGAGTGGCAAGTGCTGGCGCTTACGCTATTGTTGGGTACGCCCACGCTCAGTTTTATTGGTGCGATTGGCGTCGGGCTGACCGTCGGATTGCGGCGCGGCGGCGTATTGCTCAGCCTGCTGGTGCTGCCGTTGATGATCCCTTTATTAATTTTTGCGACCGCCGCCGTGGGCGCGGCGCAGATGCTGCTGCCGGTTGACGGCTATCTGGCGATCCTCGGGGCCTTCCTGGCAGGAAGCGCCACCTTAAGTCCGTTCGCCACTGCAGCAGCGTTACGAATCAGCGTGCAATAACTCCCGTCATCTGCGGGAATATGAGGCAAAGAAAAAATGTGGAAAGCGTTACACCAACTCGCCATTCCAGAGCGGTTGTATAAGGTCTGCGGGCGGTTTATTCCGGCAATGGCTATCCTGAGCGCGCTGTTTCTGGTGGTGGGCTGTATCTGGGGCTTTGTCTACGCCCCAGCGGATTATCAGCAGGGCGAAAGCTATCGCATCATGTATCTGCATGTGCCCGCGGCTATCTGGTCGATGGGGATTTATGGCTCGATGGCGGTGACTGCCTTTGTGGGCCTGATTTGGCAAATGAAAATGGCGGATAACGCGGTGATGGCGATGGCGCTTCCCGGCGCTGTCTATACCTTCATCGCGCTGGTCACTGGTTCTGCCTGGGGCAAACCAATGTGGGGCACCTGGTGGGTGTGGGATGCGCGTCTGACCTCCGAGCTGGTGCTGCTGTTCTTATATGTCGGCGTGATTGGCTTGTATCACGCCTTTGATGACCGCCGCCTGGCCGGGCGCGCCGCCGGGATCCTCGTTCTGGTCGGGGTGGTCAATTTGCCGATTATTCATTTTTCCGTTGAATGGTGGAACACCCTGCATCAGGGGTCGACCAATATGCAGAAAACCATCGACCCATCTATGCGTATGCCGTTGCGTTTAACGATTTTCGGCTTCTTATTCCTTTTTATTACTCTGACATTAATGCGTATGCGTAATTTGATTCTGCTGCAGGAACGTCGCCGCCCATGGGTGGCGCAGCTGGTTTCCGGGCGCAAAAACGAGGTTAATTCATGACGAGCGCTTTCCACTCCTGGAGTGATTTCTGGCAGATGGGCGGCTACGCCTTTTATGTCTGGCTGGCAGTTGCCGTGACGGTGCTCTCGCTGCTGGTTATGGTCTGGCATGCCTGCTGGCAGCGCAGGGTGCTGCTGGCTGACGTTCAGCGTCAGATGGCGCGCGAGCGTCGGATGCTGGCGGCGCGTAAAAAAGGAGAGGCGTTGTGAATCCGCGGCGTAAGGTACGACTCTGGCTTGCCTGTAGCGTGTTGGGAGGGCTGGCGCTGACGGTCGGACTGGTGATGTATGCGCTCAGCGCCAATATCGATCTGTTCTATACGCCGGGGGAAATCATTTACGGCAAGCGGGAAAATGGCCAGAAGCCGGAGCCGGGACAGCGCCTGCGCATTGGCGGCATGGTGATGCCCGGCAGCGTGAAGCGTGACGATAAAACGCTGGACGTGACCTTTAAGCTCTACGATGCGCGCGGCGTGGTAGAGGTGAGCTATACGGGGATCCTGCCAGCGCTGTTCAGAGAAGGGCAGGGTGTGGTGGCACAGGGAACGCTGCAAGACGGTACCCATATCCGTGCCAAAGAGGTGTTGGCGAAACACGATGAAAACTATACCCCTCCGGAGATTAAAGAGGCGATGGACGAAAATCATCACCCTGCCGGAAATCAACAAGGAGCCGCGCAATGATCCCTGAAATTGGGCATTTTCTGCTGTGCCTGGCGCTGGGTATTTCCTGCCTGCTCGGGCTGTATCCGACCTGGGGTGCGATGCGCCAGGATACGCGGATGATGGCACTGGCGAAACCGCTGTCATTCGCCATGTTTGCGGCGATCCTCGGGTCATTCCTGATACTGGTTTACGCTTTTGTGGTGAATGATTTCACCGTTCAGTATGTCGCCAGCAACTCGAATACGCTGCTGCCGGTATGGTATCGCGTGGCGGCTACCTGGGGGGCGCACGAAGGGTCGCTGCTGTTGTGGGTGCTCCTGATGAGCGGCTGGACCTTTGCAGTGGCGGCGCTGAGCCGCAACCTTCCCCTGGAAGCATCATCCCGCGTGCTGGCGGTGATGGGGATGATCTCCTTTTGCTTTCTGGTGTTCATCCTGCTGACCTCGAACCCGTTTGTACGCACGCTGCCGGACTTTCCGATCGAAGGCCGCGACCTGAATCCGATGCTGCAGGATATTGGACTGATTTTTCATCCACCGATGTTGTACATGGGTTACGTGGGCTTTTCCGTCGCCTTTGCTTTTGCCATCGCTTCGCTCATGACCGGGCGTCTGGACAGCGCCTGGGCGCGCTGGTCGCGTCCGTGGACGCTGGCGGCGTGGAGCTTCCTGACTGTGGGCATCGTGTTGGGTTCTGCCTGGGCATACTACGAGCTGGGCTGGGGCGGTTGGTGGTTCTGGGATCCCGTCGAAAATGCCTCGCTGATGCCGTGGCTGGCCGGAACGGCACTGATTCACTCACTGTCTGTAACGGAGAAGCGGGGTAGCTTCAAATCCTGGACCGTGCTGCTGGCAATCCTCGCCTTCTCGCTCTGCCTGCTTGGCACCTTCCTGGTGCGTTCCGGGGTACTCATTTCTGTGCACTCATTCGCCTCTGATCCGACGCGCGGCCTGTTTATTTTGGCGCTGCTGGTGATCACCATCGGCGGTTCGCTGCTGCTGTTTGCCATTAAAGGCGGGAAGGTGCGCTCTCGGGTACGTCATGAGCTGTGGTCGCGCGAGTCGCTGCTGCTGGGTAATAACGTCCTGCTGATCGCCGCGATGCTGGTGGTGCTGTTGGGCACACTACTGCCGCTGATTCATAAATTATTGGGGCTGGGTAGTATCTCAATCGGTGAACCATTCTTTAATTCGCTGTTTATCGTGCTGATGATTCCCTTCTCGCTGTTGCTGGGGATTGGGCCGCTGGTACGCTGGCGGCGCGATGAATTGCATAAGCTGCGTAAGCGGCTGCTGGTTGCGGCGCTGGTGTCGATTGTGCTGGCCGTGGTGCTGCCGTGGCTGATGCAGGACCGTATTAAGGCGATGACCGTGCTTGGTCTGCTGATGTCGCTGTGGGCGTTGGTTCTGACAGTGATGGAGGTCGTGGAACGCGCTACCGATCGCCATACCTTCTGGCGCGGGCTAACTCGCCTGGGGCGCAGCCACTGGGGGATGGTGGCTGGGCATGTCGGGCTGGTGGTGACGGTGATTGGCATCGCCTTTAGCCAGAACTATAGCATTGAGCGCGATGTGCGTATGAAGCCGGGTGATAGCGCCGATATTCATCAATATCACTTTGTCTTCCGCGACGTTCAGGACATTACCGGCCCGAACTATTTTGGCGGCGAAGCGGTGATTGACGTCTCGCAGGACGGACGACACATCAGCACCCTGCGGGCAGAAAAACGCGTCTACAGCAGCAGCCGGATGGAGATGACCGAGGCCGCCATCGACGGCGGGCTGGTGCGCGATCTGTATGCCGCGCTGGGTGAAGAACTGGATGATGGCAGTTGGGCGGTGCGCCTGTACTACAAACCGTTTGTTCGCTGGATCTGGTTTGGCGGAATGTTAATGGCGCTTGGCGGCGTATTATGCATTCTGGACCCGCGCTACCGCTTACGTAAATCGCTGCCGGAGAACGCATAATGAACCGCAAAGTCCTTTATCTGCCGCTGGTTATCTTTCTGGTTCTGGTGGCGGCGCTGATGTGGCAACTGCTGCGCAATAGCGACGGCGATGACCCAACGGCGCTGGAGTCGGCGCTGGTTGGAAAACCGTTACCGGAGTTCCGCCTGACATCGCTGGAGAAACCCGACGTGATGCTGGACGCGTCCAGTATTATCAACGGGAAGCCGGTGCTGCTTAACGTCTGGGCGACCTGGTGTCCAACCTGCCGCGCGGAGCACCAATACCTGCGTTCCCTTGCGGCGCAGGGCATTCGCATCGTGGGCATTAACTATAAAGACGATCGCCAGAAGGCGCTGGACTGGCTGCACGAGCTGGGTAATCCGTACGCGCAGGGGGTGTTTGATGGTGACGGTATGCTGGGATTGGATCTTGGTGTCTACGGTGCGCCGGAAACCTTCCTTATCGATGGCAAAGGCATTATTCGCTACCGCCATGCGGGCGATCTGAACGAACAGGTATGGCAGCAGGAAATTCTGCCGTTGTGGAATAAATACAGTCGGGAGGGCAGCGCGTGAGATTTTTGCTAATGACGTTGCTGACAGCGTTGCTATCGTTTCAGGCGCTGGCGGCGATTGACACTTATCCGTTTAAAAATGAGGCTCAGGAGCAGCAGTTCCGCCAACTGACCGCGCAACTGCGCTGCCCGAAATGCCAAAACAACAGTATTGCCGACTCCAATTCTATGATTGCCGCCGATATGCGTAAAAAAGTCTGGCAACTGATGGAGGAGGGGCAAAGCAATCAGCAAATTACCGATTATATGGTGGCGCGCTACGGTAACTTCGTCACCTATGAACCGCCGGTAACGTTGGCTACGCTGATCCTCTGGCTGCTCCCTGCCTGTTTTGTTCTGGGCGGCGCGCTGGTCATTTTCCGTTTAAGCCGTCGCCCGCGGGCCGCGCAGGAAACGGAACTCAGTCCGCATGAGCAGGCGCGTTTGCAAGCGCTTCTCGATGAAAACAAAAGGACCCTGAAATGATCGTCGCTTTTCTCATCATGATAATTTTACTGCTGGGGACGGCGGCATTGCTGTTCATTCCCTGGTCTGGCAGACAGCGCGTTGATCGTAACACGATGAATCATATGATTTTTCGTGCGCGTCTTCAGGAGCTTGATGAAGACATTTCTCCGGTAAATGCGGCTCAGCAACAGCAGTTAGTTGACGATTTACGCTTGAATTTATTGGAAGATTTGCCTGAGTCGCCAAAAACGGATAACAAAAATAGTAGCTATTGGGTGTATATTCTCGGGGTTATTATACTAACCTCTTTATGCGTAGGGGTATTCGTCCGAACGAGTTACGTCCCCCGTGTAATTGAGTGGCAGCAGGTCGTGCAACAAACGCCGCAACTGATGCAGCGCGTGATGGATCCCCAGGGGAAACCGCTGTCGGAAGAAGAGCTGTTTCGCCTGGCGCTGGGGCTACGTACCCGTCTGCAACAATATCCGGCAGACCAGCTAAGCTGGACGATGCTCGGCAGGCTACAACTGGTGCTGAATAACCCCGGGGCTGCGTTACAGGCGTTTGATAAAGCGCGACAGTTGGCGCCGGGAAATGCGGATGCGCAGCTGGGCTACACCGAAGCATTGCTGCACTCTACGGATCCGAATGATAGCCGTGAAGCCCAGCAGTTGCTTGATACGTTGCTCAAAAATAACCATAACGATGTACGGGTGCTCAGCCTTGTGGCGTTTAACGCCTTTGAGCATCAACAATATGATAAAGCGATAGCGGCATGGCAACTGATGCTGAAACTGTTACCGCCGGACGATAGCCAACGAGAGATCATTATTCGTAGTATCGACCGCGCGAAAAAAGAACAAATCGCTACACTGAAATAATCAAAATATATCAACATTTGCACGAAGGTTTGCTCGATTTGCAATGTGATACCACGCTGAAATTATCGGCTAATCAACCTCTGATGATTAGCCCGCAGAATCAAACTTCCATAAGCATTGTTGGATTAGAAGATGACGGTAATCGCTATAAATATTTTTATATAGCGATTGTCATGTGGCAAGGACTATTGCGTCTTTATTTTAGGAAAAGGGTTAAATAATAAGATGAGAAAACTTTCACTGGAACGTTCAGGTAGGCGAAAAATTATATTTATCGCCCTGCTGGTTGGGATCATTATTGGTGTCGTGCTGCTGGCGGGTACGGCAACTATCATGCATAAAACCAGCGATACCGAATTCTGCGTGTCGTGTCATACCATGCAACAACCTCTGGCGGAATATCAGGGCAGTGTGCATTTCCAGAACAATAAAGGTATTCGCGCCGAGTGTGCCGATTGCCACGTTCCCCACCAGCCGATCGATTATATGCTGACCAAAATTGGCGCCCTGAAAGATGTCTGGGGTGAAATGACCGGCAAAATCGATACCCCAGAAAAATACGAGGCGCATAAGCTCGCGATGGCCCAGAGCGTGTGGGATGGGTTGAAGAAGAACGACTCGGCAACCTGTCGTTCCTGCCACGACTACAAAGCGATGGATATTCTGGCGCAAACCCCTGAAGCCCGTAAGCAGCACCCGGTGGCGATCAAAGAGGGCCAAACCTGTATCGATTGTCATAAAGGCGTCGCGCACATTCTGCCGAACATGAGTGGCCTGGCGGCAGCAGGGGCGAGCGAACTGGCGAATGCGGCAGCGAAAACGCCGGCAACAGCGACCACGCTGTACACCATTCAAACCCAACCGTTCTGGCTCAGTGAGAAAACCGCCGATCATAACGATGGTAACCTGATGGCTTCCACCGAAGTGCAGGTAGTGAAACGTGACGGTGATATGGTCCTGGCTGATGTCAAAGGCTGGCAGCAGGATGGCGTCACCGAGGCATTCTACGCCGCGCGTGGTAAACGCATCATGAGCGCCCTGCTGGGCGAGGAAGCGCGTAAAGCGCTGAAAGTGAACAATACGGTAACCGATGAAGAGACGAAACAGGTCTGGCATGAAGTCGATCTGCAGGTCTGGCTGCCGGCGAAAAGTCTGATTGGCGATCAACAAAAAATCTGGAGCTACGCTTCCGATCTCATGGCTAACAACTGTACCGGTTGCCACGGTCTTACCGAGTTGAATCGCTTTAACGCCAACCAGTGGATTGGGGTGGTTAAAGGCATGTCCGGTCGTACGTCGCTGACGCAGGAACAGGTTCGTCTTCTGACCCAGTACGTACAAAAACACGCGAGCGACATGCCCGCAGCAGCCGATCAGGACAAAAAATAAGGAGCCATGATGAAAAAGAATAATGACCATGACATGGCGGAGCAGAGCCAGGAAGCAGGTATGAATCTGACTCGTCGCCGTTTTCTGGCCGGTGCCGGAGCTTTAATGGCGGCACCTCTGCTGGCGGGAATGTGGCCACGCTCGGCGCTGGCCGAAGCGATAAGCCAGGCGCTGCCGCAGTTTGTGGCGCTGCGCCAGGCGGAAAGCGGCATTCTGACCGGTGCCCACTGGGGCGCGTTTGAAGCGATCGTCCGCGATGGCAAAATGGTTGACGTTCGTCCGGTGAAAGACGATCCGTATCCGAACGAACTGATTACTATGGCACCCTATCAGGTGTATGCCGAAAACCGCATTAAGTACCCGATGGTGCGTAAAAGCTGGCTGGAAGGCGGCGCGAAAGACTGTAAACCTGAGCTGCGTGGCCGCGATGAGTGGGTGCGCGTAAGCTGGGATAAGGCGCTGCATCTGGTGGCCGGTGAAATCAGCCGTCTGCAGAAAGAGCACGGACCGTCCTCTATCTATGCGGGCTCTTATGGCTGGAAAAGTGTGGGGATGTTCCACAACCCAAGAACACTACTGCAGCGCATGATGAACCTGGCAGGCGGTTTTGTCGGCTACTCCGGCGACTACTCGACCGGTGCCGCACAGGTAATAATGCCGCATGTAGTGGGCTCTGTTGAGGTTTATGAGCAGCAGACCGCATGGCCGAACGTCATTGAAAACACCGAGCTGGTGGTGATGATTGGCTGTAACCCTATGATCACGCTTAAAAACAGCTGGAACCTGCCGGATCACGTCAGCCAGACTGGTTTTGAAGCGCTGAAGAAAAAAGGCACCCGGATGATCTGTATCGATCCGGTGCACAGCGACAGCGCCCGTATGCTGGGTGCCGAGTGGATTGGCCCGCACAGCTATACCGACTGTGCGCTGATGGCGGGGATTGCCCATACGCTGTTGGTGGAAAAACTGCATAACGCTGACTTCCTGAAAACCTATACCGTCGGCTTCGATAAGTTTGAAGCCTACCTGACCGGTCAGGACGACGGTATTGTGAAAGACGCCAATTGGGCGGCGGACATCAGCGGTGTTGATGCCGAGGTGATCAAACAGCTGGCGCGCGATATGGCAAAACACCGCACCATGATCATGGGCGGTTGGGGCATTCAGCGCCAGCACCACGGTGAACAGGCGCACTGGATGATGGTGACGCTGGCGTCGATGCTGGGGCAGATTGGCCTGCCTGGCGGCGGCTTCGGCTTTAGCTATCACTACTCCTCTGGCGGTAGCCCGACCGCGCGCGGCGGCATTCTCGCTGGGATCTCGGCGGGTAGCCCAACCTCTCCGGCGGCAAAAGATATTACACCGTTCCCAGTGGCGCGCATTGCCGATGCGCTGGCGAACCCTGGCAAGACCATTGATTATAACGGCACGAAAGTGACCTACCCGGATATTAAAATGGTCTACGTGGCGGGGGGGAATACCTTCCACCAGCATCAGGATACCAATAACCTGGTCAAAGCCTGGCAGAACCCGGAGACCGTGGTCGTCAACGAACCTTACTGGACGGCAACGGCCAAACATGCCGATATCGTGCTGCCGGTTACCACGACCTATGAACGTAATGACCTGGACATGGGCGGCGACTACTCGCAGCTCTACGTCTTCCCGCTACGCCAGTGTGTGCCGCCACAGCATGAAGCGAAAAATGACTTTGACGTCTTTGCCGGTATTGCCGAGATCCTCGGCGTGCACGACGCCTTTACCGAAGGTAAAGATGAGATGTTATGGTTAAAAGGCATGTATGACGACATGAAAGCCCAGGCGCGTAACGCACGCGTGGCGCTGCCACCGTTTGATATGTTCTGGGCCTCCAACAACTACATTCGCTTCCCGATTCCGGAAGAGAATAAACAGTGGGTACGCTTTGCTGATTTCCGCGAGAATCCGCTGCTTAATCCGCTGGGTACGCCGTCCGGCAAAATCGAAATCTATTCTGATGCCATTGCCAAAATGGGCTACGAGGACTGTAAAGCGATCCCGACCTGGATGCCCCCTCACGAATGGTATCGCGGGCCGGAAGCAGCGAAATACCCACTGTCGCTGAATACTGGTCACCCGATTAACCGTCTACACTCTCAGCTCGACAACACGCCGCTGCGTAAGAAGTATGCAGTAGCCGACCGTGAGGCTATCTGGATCCATCCGAAGGATGCGGCCGCTCGCGGTATTAGTGCGGGCGATCTGGTTCGTGCCTTTAACGATCGCGGGCAGATCCTGGTAGGGGCGGTGATCACTGATAACGTCCGTGAAGGTGTAGTGCGAATCAGCGAAGGGGCGTGGTTTGACCCGGCCGATCCGTCACAGCCTGGTTCGCTGTGTAAGAACGGTAACGTTAACTGTCTGACCTTTGACGTCGGTTCCTCCAGCCTGGCGCAGGGGAACTGCGGGCAGATGTCACAGTTGCAGATCGAGAAATATACCGGACCGGTGCTGCAAAACACCGCGCATAATGTGCCTGTAGGCGCATAATCGACAGCCGGTCATAACGAACGGCCCCTCTTGCCAGTGGTGAGAGGGGCCGTTTCTTTACCGTGCTGCGTTTAATCCTGGCTGTATACAGTTGCTGAACCCCGGTCAGGGCTTCTCATCCCTCCGCAGGCGTGCAATATGCGAAAAAAAAGCCCGTACTTGCGTACGAGCTCTTCTTAAAATATGGCGGTGAGGGGACTGCCATATTTGTGTCTGAATAAGGTTCAGTAGTGTATATTCGCTAATGCCAGGCAAGGTACAGAATAACATCATGCTGCACTGCCATATGGCGAGATGGGGATGTTTATGACAGAACTTCGTACAAGAACGGGATTTTAGCCCGCGCTCTGGAGTTCTCTATCCTGATTGTCGCCCGTTCAGGGGAAATTCGTGGTGCTGAATGGGATGAAATTGATTTGAAGGCCAAAACGTGGATTATCCCGGCAGAAAGGATGAAAGCAAATAAAGAGCATAGTGTTCCGTTATCTGACGCTGCGGTGGCGTTGTTAAAGGCTCTTCCACGCAATAATCTCGTCTTTCCGGCCCCTCGTGGTGGGCAGCTCTCAGATATGTCATTAACAGCCGTCTTAAAACGCATGGATCGCAAAGATTTAACACAACATGGTTTCCGTTCAACGTTCGTGAATGGGCAGGGGAGACAACATTATACCAGCGGGAAGTGATTGAACACGCTCTGGCACATCAGTTAGCAGATAAGGCGGAAGCTGCTTACCAGCGGGGGACTTTGTGGCCGAAACGAGTTTCTCTGATGGATGACTGGAGTGACTATTGTTATGTTTCCGCTACATCATCGTAAGTAAGCATTGATTACGTATTGTACTTCAATGTTTTCGATACCTTTTGCTGGCGCTTTTCCAGTCGGATATCTGTGCAATTCCGCTGCCTGCCGTAAAATGAGTGCGGATGATTGCTTTTTCTTCCTCTGTTCTGAGTTGGTATGAATCCATCAACCTTTTTCCTGGTTGCGAACAACCCATCTGACTGCGTCAAATGAGCGTTCGAGTATTTCTGCAATTTTTACTGTTGGCACAATACTATAGTAGGTTTTCACGAATTTCAGTTCTTCGGACGTCCACCTTTTTCGGTGATACCTGGCCTGTGGTTTTTTCATCAATCTACTTCCTGAATGAAATTATGTATTACAAAAATAATATTCATTCTGAAAATTATGTTCTCGCAAGGGAATACTCATTTTTTAAACCCCACAGTATCCCGTCATATTAAAAATCTTTTGACCGTGTTTTGTTTTGAGGATGATAGTAGCTTTAATGTCGCTTCCTTCATCATCGTTTGGCTCTGTCATCGGAGTCTGTGTTATGGAAAGAGATAAATCATTATTTTTATAAACTGAGTTATTTTCACCTGATGATATCTGTTTCAATATTGTTATATTCCCATTCAGTTTCATGATAGCAGAGTATGTACACTCTTCTCCACTAACAGGGCAAATTGCCCCTTCAATATAGTTATAGGAACCCTCCTTCTTATTATCAGCCAGACGAAGAGTGCAAGTGGCGTGTCTCAAATCAACAATCTCTCCATCAGCAATTTCACCAATGTTGAAACTAGTAGTATTAAGGCTATCTAACGGAATGTTACCAAGTTCTGTTGCAACACAACTAACAATACCAGAAAATATCAGAGCTAAAATAAAACCTATATTTTTAAGCATTTCATCAATTCCTTGAAGATCAAAGTTTGGGTAGATTATTTTTCCATACATTGAGATATGGTGCAGGATCTGTCACGTCGGAACGCCTTTTGTAAATACCGCCACCTGAAAGACTGGCTGATGATGCCCCATTGGTATAAACTTCCAAATGCAACATGGAAGAACCCGTACTCAGTAACCCTACTTTAGCAATAATCTGACCTTTTTTGACAGTCGGTCCTCCTGTGTACGAACCAGGAGCAATTTCACCATAACGGAGAATGATGTCTCCGTGCCTGATTTCTACAGCATAGGTACCTAAGTAAAAAGGATATGACTTCTGAAGTAATACGCCATCAGCAACAGCATATATAGGAGTTCCAGCAGGGAATATCAAATCACAACCTGCATGTTTGCGACCTCCTTTACGCCTGGCGCCAAATTGACGGCCACCGTTCGTCCATGACAGGGCAGGTAGTTCCGTGAAAGGAAAACAGAATCCCTCGCTTGTCTCAGCAATTGTACCGGTTGATGGTTTAGTAGTCGTACCATTTGAATTAGTAGAAGAGTTGGATGAACTACTGGTGAAAGGATCCTGAACCCCCAGTTTTCGCCAGGTTTGTGGCCCGACAACACCATCATCTTTCAGTCCATTGTGTCGCTGAAATAATTTCACTGCATTGTATGTATTTTTACCAAATTTACCGTCTTCTATGAGTTTTGGGATAGCCCCATTTTTATTTAGCAATATCTGTAGCTTTGTTACATTGCTACCTTTCGCAAACATCCAAAGTGTTTTGGTCATATATTCTCTTGTAAGATTTTTAAATCAAGATTTGCTTTCGATAAACTTACCCAGATTGGTAGTTTTTTGGATTGGATAGAAGCTTAGCTGCATACATAATATATTATGTCAACGGTGCGTCACTGAACGAGTAATATGTTTGGCAATCTCAAAAAATTCATCTTTACTCATTGGTGGTTTATCCTTAACCTGACTACTGCTTTGCGATATATAGAGTAATAAATCTGGTTTCTTATTCCTGGTTTCTTTAGCACCTCTGACATATGCCAGGTAGCCATAATTGATATAATTATGGCGCTCTGTAACATGTCCGTTATAATCATATGTGGGAACGTTATTGTAGGTTGCCTTAACAAAGGTTCCCATGCCTTCGCGACCATCCATTTCAATCTTCTGCCATTTTGGAGGTAGCAGTTCTTTTTTATCTGCCCCCATTAAATAGTGAGTATTCCACATGGCTGTGACGGCCTCTTTCACACTGCCTTCGTCTGACTGAACCTTTTCATTTATCCCCATGTCCTGGAAAAAAATCGTCACATCCGGATGATCAATAAGCCGATACGTAACTCCCATATCGTGCGACTCTTGCCCCGAATCACTGGCAATAAACCCATAGGGTAGACAAAATCCCTGCTCTGGCGGCACTTCATATAACTCGCGGGGGCGAAAGCGTTTCATCAGCGACTTTACGGTTGGCTCCACTATCGGCGCAGCTTCGTCAGCAGTTAATGTTTTATTTGCCAGTAATGGAACTGTATCAGGCCGGAAAACATATAACCTGTTAGCCCTGTTGAAGTGCAACTCAAAATATTTTGATTGATAAATTGAAAAAGCATCTGAATATTGTTTTATTTTATATGTGGATTTGACACCGATTTTATTTTCAGGTATCGCCATCTCAGGATTTTCTTCTTTAAGTCGAATTCTCCTTGCCTCATAGTTAACACGAAGTATTTCTTCTATTTTCTCTTTGTACTTACTTATATCGACTGCTTCTTTACTCTTCGTTGAAACGCTAATTTTATAATTGGCATAGTGAAAAATAGAGAACTGAGATTGAACGGAGGTATCAGTTTGTTCTCCAACCCCATAATAGTCACCAAATGTTATTATTGGCCAAAAATATCCCATGTCACGACCATCATATGGTGGTTTCCTTTTTGTATTAAGTAAGCCATCAAGAGGATATAGAGCCACCTCAAGATTCACGGGTACCTGCATCTTATAATATCCCACACATTCTTCTTTCCATTGCTGTGGCCCTGCATGGACTGCTCCTGTAAAGCAAGCAAGTATTAATACTGTTTTAAACCTCATGCGGATACCTCATTACCCTGTTCTTCATTTCCGATATCTGCCATCAGGGTGTCTGCCTGATTTTCTGATTGTTTAAGAGAAAATAGATCTGAGTGATAAGGTATCAGATTGTTTTCGTTTTCTGTCCAGTGAAGAGGCAATAACGTAATATAACCTTTTATTTCTTTCAATTTATTCAGATTATTAAATTTTGCTTTATTATATGTTAGCCAGAAATCAGTAGAGAATGGCATCTTTAATGCTGCTGCTCTGACATGCTTATTGCTATTATCTCCATCCCATACCGGCCACAGGGAAGCATAAGAGAAGTTGGGAGCAGGAATATTGTCGTCGCCTGTCGTTGTATCGAGTTTAGGTTTATTACCACTACTACCGGTGCCTGTTTTTTCCTCTTCAATAGGGATATTTCGTGGAATAAAATTAAATACCTCTTCATAAGACTTTGTATTGACTTGCGCCTGTTCCCTGATAGCCTGCCAGGTTTTCTCTGCAGCAGGACTGTTCAGTATATCTTCAGTCGCCGATGCTCCCAGTAATTTTTTCCACGCATTTATTCTCAGATTACGGGCAAAATTACGGCAGGGAACCTGATTGCCGTTACCGTCAATATCAATAGTACCGCTCGCTGTATCTGAAATCAGTACCGCCAGCTCTGAGTCATGATCCCCCTGGAGGCTGCGTTCATTAATATTGGCACTGCCTACCAGGACGTAGCGATCATCTACTATCATCAGCTTACTGTGGACATAGATCTGCTCCGTTACCGGCTTCCCGTCGATGGTATCCTTCGCGGGTATTCGGGTTAAAGGGCAGGGAGCCGAGGGTGGAGACCCCGGCGACGTCATCGCAGAGCACCAGTTTCTGGTCGGGTCCGGTCGGGTGGAACCAGTCAAAGAAGAAAATGCCCTCTTCAGCCCACAGCCGGGTGAGAAAGCCGAGGTCGGTTTCGCCGTACTGAACGCAGAACTCCCGCGGGGGATGGGATTCATAAAAAGAAGGCACCCAGTCGGTGACGCCGTTTTCAGTCAGCAGGGTGGTGGAAATGGCCTGTATATCCTGCTGCTGAAAGATGCGGAAGTTCTGTCGCAGACCACAGCGCCAGAGCGGAGGCGAAATAGTCAGGCTGTAGTTCATCTGCCAGTCATTGTTTTCCCCGGTTTCCATCCCGGTGATGATGCCATGGAGATAGCGCTGTGGGGTGTTACCCTGCCAGATTGTCAGTGTGGCGTTTTTCTCGAGAAAACTGACGGCGGTGAGGCCGGACCGGTC
>NZ_SZWZ01000073.1:0-19684 GCF_005281025.1 Citrobacter sp. wls714
AAGTGTCTAGATTATCTGTGGCGATTCATGTCGAGAAATGGACTGCAGGCTCACGATTGCGAAATACTGGGCTGGATAGCTCAACGCAGCCAGAGCGACTTTCTGTCAGAATTTGCATGGCGCCGGACAAAACGGTGGGGTCGAAATAGAGCATGCGCCACGACCTGCTTTCTGTTCCCAAAGGTGAGCCATCATGGACTTCACCAGGATTAACGGTGATCACATTTCCCACTACAGCTTCAACCCTACCGCGCCCGCTCATCGAAACCTGAGCTCCGCGATCGATTAAGCCAATACCGAACTGATCATGAGTATGACGCCCAAACCGGAAGGACGTATCGGCAGATACCGCATGGATACCTGCCATCCCACATCGAAGGGTTGCGAAACGTTCTTTCTTCATCGAATTAAGATCGGGGTAATGAGTTATCAGTACATCCTCTGAGTATATCTACTCAGAGGCTAATCTTTGATTTTTTTTAAAACTGAATGATTAACGTCTGTTCGAAGTGTTATTTCGCTCACATACGATATTCAATCATCCCGCTCTTTTTGGCCACCCAGTCATACAGTCGTTGTCCACGCAGATTGGTTTCATGCGTGTGCCAGTATAATCTTGACGCGTGGTTTTTTTGGGCTTGTTGTTGTACATACTCGATAAGCTGTTTACCGATATGTTGACCGCGTACATCTTCGCTAACAAATAGATCTTCGAGATAGCAATAATTTGATTCTGCCCAGGTCGAACGGTGAAAGAGATAATGCACCAGTCCCACTATTTTTCCATCATATTTGGCAACTGCACAATAAACAGGTTCGCCAGGCGTCAGAAAACGCTCCCACGTTAATTTTGTTACTTCATCTGAAATTTTAGTGCGATAAAATGTCTGGTAGTTTTTCCATAAAGGAAGCCAGCTGGCGTAATCTTTTTGTTCTGCACTTTCAATAGCAACGTCATTCATGTTAATCATATATATCCTGATATTTTATACGAATAGTGTGTTAGTATGATGATACTAAGAATTTTATAAATTCTCGTAAAGAGACACTTTCGATATATTGATAGGATCCACTTTTAGTATAAAGGTTAATACAATGAAAAAAAACAATGCGCCTTTATTTCAAGGATTTGTATTAGGAAAAGGTGCGGTTAAGGAGCAGGTCTACCACATCCTCCGCGATCACATCCTCGAAGGGCGATTGCCGCCAGGAACAAAAATGCCGTCAACCCGGGCGTTGTCCGAGATGATGTCAATTTCACGAAATTCAGTGATTGCCGGTTATGACCGGTTATTAGATGAAGGGTATATTCTGACCCGGAAAGGGTCTGGAACCTATGTTGCGCATCATATTCCGGATCGAAGTATCAGCAATTGCTATCCAATAATGGCGCCGGAGAAAGTCGTCACGCCTGATGAACAGCTAAACAGCCAAAATAATCCTGTGCGCGATTTATGGTCGAATGAGTATGAAGGGCGCGGCATGAATCGTCTATTTGCGGTTGGCGTTGGCTGTACGGATCTCTTCCCGCACGCACTATGGGGCAAATTACTGCAACGGGTCTGGAGACAATCCCGGCACCAATTGGGGGCCCACACTCACCCTGGTGGATACTTTCCTTTGAGAAAAGCGGTTTGTCGCTACATTAAAACAACGCGTGGAGTGAACTGTAACGAAGATCAGATAATCATCGTAAATGGTATTCAACAGGCATTGAACATTACCGCACGAGCGTTGCTGTCGCCAGGAAGTGACGTTTGGCTGGACGAGCCGGGTTACAAAGGTGCCCGCGGAGCCTTCTTGTCTGTTGGCGCGATGGTAAGGCCGGTACCGGTAGACAGCGAAGGAATGAACGTCCACTATGGTATTGAGCATTTCCCTGACGCTAAGCTGGCCTATGTTGTCCCGTCGGATCAATATCCATTAAGTGGAACGTTGAGTTTATGCCGGCGTTTTGAGCTGCTGGAATGGGCGAAGTCGAATCAGGCATGGATATTTGAAGATGACTATAATAGCGAGTTCCGCTATGCCGACCGTTCTTTACAGGCATTGCAGGGATTAGATCACAATCATCGTGTTATTTATGCTGGTACATTTTCGAAAATGATGTATCCAGAATTTCGTTTAGGTTTTTTAGTTGTCCCGCCCGGTTTACAAGAACAGATTATGGTGACGAAATATTTTACAGATCTCGGTACCAGTTATCTTGAGCAGGCCGTGATGGCGAATTTTATTGAGGATGGGCACTATGCCAGTCATGTACGCCGAGTTCGCAAAGCGTGTTATGAAAGAAGAGCTGCGCTGGTCAATGCTATTCAAGAATACCTTGCTGATAAAATGATTGTTCAGCCTTCTGACTCTGGCGTTCATATTGTGTGCTGGCTACAAAACGGATTGACCGGAAATGAAGTCGAGGAAAAAGCCAGGGTACTTGGGATGGGAATATTATCACTGGGCCGTTATTACCAGGGAGATATCACCCGACAGGGGATTTTGATTGGTTTTGCAAATCATCCTGCTGAGGCAATTGTTGATGGGATACGCCGTCTGGCTCAGGTTATTTAAAGAATATTTTATTCAGCTCTTATCATTAATGCTGCAATACGCTTGTTTGGTTCCGTCTAAGATATTATGCCTTTTTTGTACAATGAAATGCTGTGGATCCGTAAAAAACACGCATTGTGGTTCTTTTGGTCTGGTTAGTTTGATCATACTCTGCGCGGGTTTAGTCCTGTTTTGTCAGAGGTACGGATATGTCGGGCATCTTTAATCAATTCCATCAACCCGTAGGTATGTCTTTGTCGGACTGGAAAGGCGCACCCTTTCCACAGGCTCAGCAAATTACAGGTCGCTATTGTAAGCTTGAACGTATTAATGCCGAACGCCATGCCAAAGAGTTGTATGAAGCGTACTGCGAAGCGAGTGATTTTCGTGACTGGACATATCTGGCGGCAGGGCCTTTTGAAACTTTTGACTCCTTCCTGAACTATGTAAAAAACATGGAAGAACAGACAGATCCGATGCATTTTGCCGTGATTGATTTAGTCACTATGCAACCTGTTGGTACGTTTGCTCTTATGCGTATCGATCCCTCAAATGGTGTGATTGAGGTGGGGCATATTTCTTACTCCGTACGCATGAAACGCACACGAATCTCAACGGAAGTCATCTCATTGCTTTTAAAGTACGTTTTTGCGGATCTGGGCTATCGCCGTTTTGAATGGAAATGCGATGCGCTTAATGCGCCTTCCCGTGGGGCGGCGGAGCGCTTTGGCTTCAGTTTTGAAGGCATATTTCGTCAGGCTGTCGTCACGCGGGGGCGGAATCGAGATACTGCATGGTACTCAATCATTGACGGTGAGTACCCGACACTCCGACCGGCCTACGATATGTGGCTCGATGAGCATAATTTTGACAACCAGGGACGGCAGATTCAGCGTCTTGGCGAGCTGATGGAAAGGGGATAAAAAAGCTCCCCGAATAAACCGGGGAGCCAGAGAAAGCGTAGCGCACGCGCAGTATTATTTCTGCCGCGACTCAAGCCAGACCAGCGCCAGCGTGGAGAACGCGCACATCAGCAGAATGCCGACCAGCCAAAACAGATACCACATCTTATAGTCCTCCCGGGTAAAGTTCGTGGCCGTGGCGGCGGATCGTTTCTAGGTTGGTTCGCCCCAGCATCTTGTAATAACTCCACGTGGTATAAAGCAAAACTATCGGTAGAAAAATCAGCACAATAACCAGCATGATACTGAGCGTCATCTGGCTGGAAGTGCTGTCCCACACCGTCAGGCTGGACAGGGGTTGCACGTTTGAAGGCATCACAAACGGAAACAGGGTGATTCCGGCGGTGAAGATCACGCAAGCCTGGGTCAGGGAAGCGCACAAAAATCCCCATACGGCCCGACGTTGCCCGCTGGCATAGATCGCGAGCATTGGGAAAATCATGCCAGCTAGCGGAATAATCAACAGCAGTGGTGACTGATAAAAGTGCGTCATCCACGCGCCTGGTGAGGTTGTTACCGCTTTTAATAGCGGGTTGGAAGGACCATTAGGATCCTGGCTAAGCAGCACAAAGCCATCAATTCCTGTCCACAACCAGTAACCGGCTAACAGGAAGCAGAGTACCACCAGCATTGCGCTGCGGCGGGTAGCGGACAGCGCGCGTTGGCGAACGATGCCCTCGGTTGTTAACTGGAGCCACACGCTCCCTTGCAGAATAACCAGCATCAGGCTTAACGCGCCACACAACAGGGCAAAGGGAGAGAGTAACTGCCAGAAGGTGCCCAGGTATTGCACGTGAAGCTGTGGTGTGAAGATAAAAGGCACACCCAAAAACAGGTTGCCGAACGCAATGCCGAAAATAACAGGCGGAACCAAACTGCCGATAACCAACCCGGTGTCCCATATTCTGCGCCAGTGCGCGTTGGCTATTTTACCGCGATAGTCAAAAGCTAACGGGCGAAAGAAAAGGGCGCATAGCACCAGAATCATCGCCACATAAAACCCCGAAAATGCGGCGGCATAGACCCGCGGCCAGGCGGCGAATAATGCTGAGCCACACCTGATTACCTTCCCAGTGCGCCCCGACGCTATTGATTAACACCCGACGTTCATCATCGTTGCGCGCGATTAACGGCAACAGGCAGCCGACCCCCATATCAAATCCGTCAGTGACCATAAAGGCCACCAGAATGATGCCAATCAGCAGCCACCAAATGAGCCGCAGCGTTGCATAATCCAACATGATTATCTCCTTTATCCCTGTTGTTGTGCTGGGTGTTGACGTTGCATCGCATCGGGACCAAGACGCGCGTATTTTTGCATCAGGTAGACTTCGGCAATTAAAAACAGGGTGTAAAGCGTGAGGATTAGCCCCATTGAGAAGGCCAGTTGGCCCACGCTCAGCGCGGAGTGGGCGTACCATGTCGGCAAAATATCTTGAATCGCCCATGGCTGACGGCCAAACTCCGTCATAAACCAGCCCGCTTCGATGGCAATCCACGGTAGCGGCAGGCTCCACAGCGTCATACGCAATACCCAGCGATGCTGGTCGATACGCCAGCGTAAGGTCTGTATCAGCGCAATCACCATCACCAGCAGCAGCAGAGAACCGCATGCAATCATGACGCGAAAACTCCAGAACACGGGGGCCACCTGCGGGATAGCGCCGCGTTGTGCGGCCTGATATTGCGCGGGCGTAACGTGGTTCATATCAGGCGCGTAGTTTGCCAACAGGATGCCGTAACCCAGATCATGTTCTACGGCGTGGAAAGCCTTCAACACCTGAGGCGTGCGGTTACCGTTGGCGATTTCCTGCAACAATAACCACGCTTCCCGGCCTCGTTGCAGGCGGGGGAGCACGTCCGCCATCAGATTTTTTAGTCCCGGAACCGGGGTATCTAACGAGTGGGTTGCCAGGATGCCCAGCAGGGCCGGTATCTTCACGGAAAAGGCGTTCCGCTCTTGTTCCTGCTGCGGCCAGGCTATCACATGAAAGGGCGCAGGCGCCGGTTCGGTTTGCCATTCGCCCTCCATTGCCGCCAGTTTTACCGGCTGGAGCTGGGCGACCTCATAGGCTGAACTGTCACCCAGTTGCAGGGTGCCGAGGATAGCCAGCGTGCCGAAAACGGAACCCACCGCGAAGGAGCGCAGGGCAAACTCGCGATTGCGACCACGCAGCAGATACCAGGCGCTGATGGACATCACAAACATGGCGCCCGTGACATAACCGGACATCACGGTATGGACAAATTTCACCTGGCTGACAGGGTTAAAGACCAGTTCGCTAAAACTGCTCATCTCCATACGCAGGGTATCGATATTAAAGTGAGCACCGGTCGGGTATTGCATCCAGCCGTTAGCATTGAGGATCCACAGCGCCGAGATATTGGATCCAAACGCGACCAGCCAGGTCACCAGTAAGTGCTGGTACTTGCTTAAACGCTGCCAGCCGAAGAAGAACAACCCGACGAAGGTGGATTCAAGAAAGAAAGCCATCAAGGCTTCCATCGCCAGCGGGGCGCCGAAAATATCGCCCACGTAGTTGGAATAGAGCGACCAGTTAGTGCCGAACTGAAACTCCATGGTCAGGCCGGTAGCAACGCCGAGCGCAAAGTTAATACCGAATAATTTTCCCCAGAAACGCGTCATGTCGCGGTAGATGGTTTTGCCGGTCACCACGAACAGGGTTTCCATGATGGCCAGCA
The DNA here is from genome assembly GCF_005281025.1 of Citrobacter sp. wls714. Taxonomy (NCBI): domain Bacteria; kingdom Pseudomonadati; phylum Pseudomonadota; class Gammaproteobacteria; order Enterobacterales; family Enterobacteriaceae; genus Citrobacter; species Citrobacter sp. wls714. The sequence goes on from NZ_SZWZ01000073.1 coordinate 6,210, forward strand.
AAAATATCAGCCCCAGCGTCAGGGGAACAAACAGAAAATGGTACAGCGCGGTCAGCGCAAACTGCCAGCGCGATAAGTCAATGACGTCCCACATGCGAACTCCATCAGGCATTAGAGAGTGAATAGATAAAGAAGAAAACGTTAGACCCGCAGCAGAAAAGTACGCGGGTCTTAAAGAGGGAGTCAGGCAGGCGGGCCGGATGCCAGCCAGGCGCAGACTTCATCCAGGCGCTCGAGCGAGTCGAGCAGATCTTCCGGCGCAGCCAGTACCAGTTCCGGTAATGGGCAGATCTCATAACTCTCTAGCAAAAGCCCTTTCAGGGTATCCAGACAGCGCACATGCCAGACATGGCGCAGCGCCGTGGCGTCGATTTGGCTCTCGCCGTAGCCGATGGTGCGGATCTGAATGTGCCCTTCGCCGCACAGATTGGCGAGGAATCGGCGATCCGCGTCGCTAACAGGCAGTTGGGTGAGGTTAATGCTATGGGGAAGCGTGGCCGGATCGCGCACGTGCGCCAGCAGTTCCTGGGCCAGCGTCAGGCCATTCATCAATCCGTCGATGGGCGGAGGCAGCAGGCTATCGTCCGGCAGCGTATTGAGTGTTGCCGCCTGCCATAGCGCCTGCGGCGCGCTACCTGCTTCCAGATGTTCCACCCATTGGCCCTTGTCATTCTGACAGCGCACTCGCCAGATGCCGCAGAAAATCGATTCCTGAATTTCGCTTTCCCTGCCGTCAGCATGCTGGATGCGCGCTGAAACTTCGCCTTCACCGAGCAGCGTATTTAAAAACGTGAGATCGTCGGCGTTGAGCGTGGATAAATCCCATCTCAACACCTCCTGCCTGGCGGGAATTTTCCGGGCTAGCTGGTGGCGTACATCGGCTAACAATGCCATCACCGTCGGGCTGTGCGGGCAGTTTTCCAGCATCGCCATGCTGGGGTCGCAGTTGACCTGGCAGGTGAGGGGCAAGGGATTCATGCTGAAGCTATCATCGCCCGGCTGCGTACCCGGACCCAGCAGATGAAAAAAGGAATCGCTCATCATGCAGACTCCGGCGGTATCTGTTCTTCAACTAAGGGACGCATCAGGTTGAGCAGGTCGGTCCAGGGGTGGATGCCGCTGAGAATGCCGCGCAGCTCGCCGTGGATAAACACCAGGGTGGCCGGGAAGCGGAACACGCTAAAACGATCGCCGATCGCCTCGCTGTGTTCGAGGTCGGCCATGGCTATTTGCCAGGCAAACTGGGGAAACTCGCGTAGTAACTCGGCAATCATGACCGGGTTATCGCTGACTTCCGGCGTGCGGCGGGGATCGCTGCTGAGCAGGACCACGCCATCACGCACGCGGGTTACCCAGTCATCCAGTTCAGACGCGCTCAGCGGTTGCCAGCCACGCGCCAGCATACGTTGCCATAACGCAGAAAATGGGGTGTCATTTAACATATTGTTTATTCCTCCAGCGTCACGCGATACTGGCGAATACGCACGCCTTCATAGTTTTCCATCGACAGGCATTCATAGTTTAGGCAACGCGTATCCTCGTTTTTCTGTGGCGCAATACCCCACGCGGCCAGCTGCGTAAGTGCGGCTTGTTCCGCCGCCGGGAGCTGAGCGCGCGCGATGTCGGTCAGGCTGCCGCCATAGTCGTCCAGCTGTACCGGCTGTAGTCCCACCAGAGCGATGTGTGCGGGGAGATGGCCGCGAATATCTGCCAGCGCCAGCACCTCGGAGAAGCTGTTCTGGTGCAGACTCATTTTTTTGGCGCTGAGGTAACTGGGGACTTTGTCACCGGCGTAGGTTTGCAGGGTTCCCGGCGCGAGTCCGTAGTCGATGGCGTCCAGCAGCAGCAAATGGCTGGCCTGTTCAACGTAGCCCAGCAGATTCAGCCCCTGGGTGCCGCCATCGACAATCTCTACCCATTCTGGCCAGTGATAGTGGGCGTACAGGCGCTCCGCGAGGCGAATGCCAAACCCTTCGTCTGCCCACAGCAGGTTGCCTAGGCCCATCACGATGACGTGAGGTTCGCTCATGACGCCTCCTTGCCGCGCTGACGTTTGGCAAATTTGTGGCTACGATAGCCGTTGACCATGGTCGAGATGACGGTATCGTCGGACATGATGTCCTCGCGGATAGCCATGTACACATGACCTATGATGAAGGCGGCGATGAACCACATTCCTAGCCGATGCCAGCTGTGAATATCGAGAGAGTTGCCGCCGGTCCAGTAGAAAAACTCCGTCACATAGCGGAAGGGAGTGAAAATGGCGTACTGGCTATGCTCGCTGTATAAGGCAAAACCGGTCAGGATCATAAAAACGGAGAGCAGGAAATAGCCAAACATCGCTGCCTGCGCAACGGGGTTATGTCCGATATCCTCTCCTGGTTTCTTTTCCAGAAACAGATACCAGCGCACCACCGAAAACGCCCCCTGCCACCACCTGCGACGCCAGACCGGCACAATAAACAACTCGCGTGAATAACGGTTACCGACAAAGGCCCAGTAAATGCGCATCAGCAGGATCACCGTGAACACCATGGCGGCGGCGAAATGCGCCAGCCGGATGTCGCCCATATAGAACAGATAGGTGGCCTCGCCGCTGACCGATGGCAGCGGTCGGCCAATAAAGTATCCGGTCACCATCAAAACCAACATGCAGCCTACAGTCAGCCAGTGCCACAAGCGAACAGGCGCTTCAAACACATAGTGGCTGACGGCGGTATCACGCGCCTCCCCGACGCGTGGGGATATCTTTCCAGTCATCGTTCCTTTTCCTCAACGCTTAGCGAATCTGGACTGCGATCAGTTCGCTGCCGTCGTCGCCAAGCACGTGGGTTGAACAGGCCAGGCAGGGGTCGAAGCTGTGCAAGGTGCGCAGGATCTCCAGTGGTTGATCCGGTATCGCCATTTGGGTACCCATCAGCGCCGCCTCGTAAGCGCCAATTTGTCCTTTTGGATCGCGCGGGCTGGCGTTCCAGGTGGTTGGCACTACGCACTGATACAGATCGATTTTCTGGTCGCGAATCGATGCCCAGTGGCCTAATGCTCCGCGCGGCGCCTCGGTAAAACCGATCCCGCGGCAGTGCTGCGGCCAGCTTGCTGGCTCCCATTTTTCGGTATTCGCCGTCGCCAGGTTGCCGTTTTTCAGGTTGGTCATCAGCTTGTCGAAGAAGTATTGCAGCTTGCTCACGGCCCACTGCGCTTCGTGCGCCCGGCACAGAATACGGCCCAGCGTCGACTGCATGCCCGACAGCGGCAGCTTGAGGGCCGACATCATGCGATCCACGGATTCAATCGTCGCGGCATCCCCTTTGTGATAGGCAATCAGCGTGCGCGCCAACGGCCCAACCTCCATGGCGTGTCCCTGCCAGCGCGGGGCTTTGATCCACGAGTAACGTTCCTGCTCGTTAAGTTGCTGGATATTAATATCGCTGCCTTTCACATCGCCGGGGTTATACCAGGGTTCGGTAATGCCTTCGAAGGGGGGGCGGCCCAACTGATCATCCGGGTAACGGTACCAGGCGTGATCGACAAACTCCTGAATTTGCTGCTGATCGGCGAGGTCCACAGGCAATACGTTGTTAAAATCACTGTTAATCACCGCGCCGCCTGGCATCAACAGGCTTTTGTCGCTGAAGTCATTGGCGATGTCCGGGAACGCGCCGTAGCTCAAAACGCATTTATCAGAAAGCCCGGTACCAATCTGGCTCCAGGGTTTATTGAACTGGCCGATAGCCAGCGCGTCAGGCACCATGACGTTGTTAATAAAGTCAGCGGTGCGGGTGATGATCGACTGCACCAGGTTCAGGCGTTCCATATCGACCGCGCCTACTGCGCCACTCTGATCGATATTGATAGCGCACGGCATACCCCCGACAATCCAGTTAGGATGGGGGTTTTTACCGCCAAACACCGTATGGATTTTGATAATCTCGCGTTGAAAGTCGAGCGCTTCCAAATAGTGGGCAAAGCCCATCAGATTAGCCTCTGGCGATAGCTTGTACTGCGGATGGCCCCAATAACCGTTGCGGAAAATCCCCAACTGACCGCCTTCGACAAATTTCTTCAGCCGATTTTGGACGTCAAAGAAGTAGCCTGGTGAGGACATCGGCCAGGCAGAAAGGCTCTGCGCCAGTTGCGATGTGGCGCGCGGATCTGCTTTCAGAGCATTCAACACGTCAATCCAGTCCATTCCGGCTAACTGATAAAAGTGCACCAGATGGTCGTGGCACCACAGCGTGGCCAGCATAATGTTGCGAATGATGTTGGCGTTGTCGGGCACCTTAATGCCAATGGCATCTTCAATGGCGTAGACAGAGGCAAGGGCATGTACGCCGGTGCACACCCCGCAAATTCGTTCGACAAATGCCCATGCGTCGCGCGGGTCGCGACCCTGAAGAATGATCTCCAGTCCGCGGAACATGGTGCCGCAAGAAACCGCGTTGGTGATGATGTTCTGCTCATCAATGTTCACTTCACAACGCATATGACCTTCAATGCGCGTAATGGGATCCACAACCAGACGGCGACCGGCATTGTTTAAGGTATATCCCTGGGTTTGATACGAATGGCTCATGCCTGTTTATCCTCATTGTCTGACGACTGCTGTCTGGCGTCGGCTAATTGCTGTTTGTGGCGGTTGTGTTGGTTGACGGCGCTGGCGACTGCGTGGACGCCGACGCCGGCAGCCACGACGCCAAGCGCGGTGAGGCCGACGGTATCGGCGGTTGAATGTGTCCCGATCTGTGGAATATCGACCACGCGGCTATAGAACGAACCGCGATCCCAGAAGCCGTTTTCCGAACATCCCAGACAACCGTGGCCGGACTGGATGGGGAAGGAAACGCCGCCATTCCAGCGGGTGGTGGAGCAGGCGTTGTAGGTGGTTGGCCCTTTACAGCCCATTTTGTACAGGCAATAGCCTTTGCGGGCGGCGTCATCGTCCCAGCTTTCCACGAACTCCCCGGCGTCAAAGTGGGCGCGGCGGTAGCATTTGTCGTGAATACGCTGGCCGTAGAACATTAGCGGGCGCCCCAGACGGTCGAGTTCAGGCAGCCTGTCAAACGTCACCATGTAGGTGATGATGGCGCTCATGACGTCCGGAATCGGCGGGCAGCCGGGGACTTTCACGATCGGCTTGTCGGTGATGACTTTATCGATCGGGGTTGCCTGGGTGGGGTTAGGCCGGGCAGCCTGCACGCAGCCCCAGGAGGCACAGGTGCCCCAGGCGATAATCGCGCTGGCTCCGGCGGCGGCGCGTTTGAGTTTTTCCACAAAGGGTCTTCCGCCGCTAATGCAGAACATCCCTTGTTCACCTAGCGGAGGATTACCTTCGACGGCCAGAATGTAGCGGCCGTGGTACTGGTGCAGAATGTCTTCAAATACCTCTTCGGCCTGCGTTCCGGCGGCGGCCATCAGCGTGTCGTCGTAATCGAGGGAAATCAGAGAGAGGATGACGTCTTTGGCAAGTGGGTGAGAGGAGCGGATAAATGATTCGGTGCAGCAGGTGCATTCCAGCCCGTGGATCCAGACTACCGGGATCCGGGGTTTGTTCTCCAGCGCCCAGGCAATTCTGGGCGTCATTCCGGCTCCCAACCCCAGCGATGTAGCCGCGAGGCTACAATATTTAAGAAAACTGCGTCGGCTCACTCCCTTCCGGCGCATCGCCTGATAAAAGGTCTCCTCATTATTCGTATTCATAACACGCGTTTCTTCCCCCGTTGAGTTCTGGCGCACGCCGCCAGCGATATCTAAAAAAGCGTATCCGATTAGAGGAGAGAAACAATGCGAAGAGTGTGGTTATGTCCTATAGCGATATATTCGTGACTGTTATCTGTTTTTCACCGACCGGGAATAAAAAAACGCACAGGGGAGACCGCCCTGTGCGTCGGGTTTATCGCGGAAGAACTTAAACCCCAAGGCGATCGCGTAAGCTGTAATATGCCGCCCCCATGGCGGTAAACGGAATGCGCAGGCTGCGGCCTCCCGGGAACGGGTAGTGTGGCAGGTTGGCGAATGCGTCAAAGCGCTCGGCATCCCCGCGCAGCAGTTCGGAAATCAGGCGTCCAGCCAGATGGGTACAGGTCACGCCGTGACCGCTGTAGCCCTGCATATAGTAAATATTGGTATCAAGACGGCCGAACTGCGGCATGCGTGATAACGTCAACAGGAAATTACCGGTCCAGCGGTAATCAATTTTTACCCCCCGCAATTGCGGGAAGGTCTTCAGCAGATTCGGCATCACCAGGCGTTCAATATCGTTCGGATCGCGTGCGCCGTAGACCACGCCGCCGCCGTACAGCAGGCGGTTATCGCCGGTCAGACGGTAGTAATCCAGCAGGTAGTTACAATCTTCCACACAGTAGTTTTTTGGGATCAGCGAACGCGCCATTTCAGCTGACAATGGTTCGGTGGTTAACACCTGCGTGCCGCACGGCATGCTGCTTTTTGCCAGCGCAGGTTCCAGTTTGTCGCCGAGGTAAGCGTTGCCCGCCACGATCACAAAGCGGGCGGTAACCTGACCTTTTTCCGTGCTGACCACCGCCGGGCTGGTGTGCTGAATGCGGGTGACCGGCGATTGTTCGAAGATGCGTCCGCCGTTCAGACGAATAGCGTTAGCTTCGCCGATAGCCAGATTGAGCGGATGAATATGACCACCGCTATGGTCGAGCAGCGCGCCGACATAACGATCGCTACTGACTTCGCGGCGAATTTCGCTGCTGTCTAACAGTTCAAGCTGCGTGTTGCCGTAGCGTTCCCAGTTCGACTTCTGCTCTTCCAGCGTTTCCATCTGCTTATGGTTCAGCGCCACAAACAGCCCGCCAGGACGATAATCGCAGTCAATCTGATAGCGTTTAATGCGTTCGCGAATGATATCGCCGCCTTCAAACATCATGCTGCCGAGCATTTTGGCGGCATCCGGGCCGTAACTGCGTTCGATAACATCAATATCGCGACTGTAAGAGTTAACCAACTGGCCGCCGTTGCGTCCGCTGGCCCCAAAACCAATACGCGCGGATTCCAATAGCACCACGTCATAACCCATTTCCGCTAAATGCAGGGCGGAGGAGAGTCCGGTATAGCCACCGCCCACGACACAGACATCACAGCTAACCGATTCGCTAAGGGTGGGAAACGGTTCGTACTGATTGGCGCTTGCGGCGTAATAACTGCTGGTATGTTCAGTCATGATTAAGGCTCCAGGGAGATCCAAATGGTTTTCAGTTCGCTAAATTTTTCCAGGGCATGCAGGGACTTATCGCGCCCGTTGCCGCTTTGCTTATAACCGCCGAACGGCACGGTCATATCACCGTCGTTGTAGTTATTCACGAAGACCGAACCGGCCTTCAGGCGACGACTCATGCGATGGGCGCGCGACAAATCGCGGGTCCAGACCGCGGCACCCAGGCCGTAGTCGCTGTCGTTGGCCAGCGCCAGGGCTTCGGCTTCGCTGCTAAAACGGGTGATGACCAGTACCGGGCCGAAGATCTCATCGCGGCTGACGTGGGCTTGCGGCGCGGTATCGACAAAAATCGTCGGGCCGATAGCCGCCGGATGGACATGGCTGCGGCCATCTAGCGCCAGCGTGCCTTGCGTTTCACCGTCGCGAATAAAGGTGTCCACGGTGTCGGCATGCGCATTGTCGATAAGCGTGCCCATCGTGGTGTCAGGATCCAGCGGGTTGCCCGGCTGCCAGTTTTTCGCCTGCTCTTTCAACAGCGAGATAAATTCGTCGGCAATACTCTCTTCCAGCAGCAGACGCGTACCGGCGATACAGACCTGACCCTGGTTGTAGAAAATGCCTGCCGCGGCAGTGGCGGCGGCTTTCGCTAGATCCGGGCAGTCGGCAAACACGATGTTGGCGCTTTTACCGCCAGCTTCCAGCCAAACGCGTTTCATGTTGCTGTCGCCAGCATCTTTTAGCAGTTGCTTGCCGGTGCGGGTTGAGCCAGTAAAAGTGATCACATCGACATCCGGATGCTGCGACAACGCCTGGCCTGCTTCGTGGCCATACCCGCTAACCACGCTGAGAACGCCATCGGGCAAACCCGCTTTTTTAGCCAGCGCCGCAAGGCGAATGGCGGTCAGCGGGGATTTCTCCGAGGGTTTGAGGATCACGCTGTTACCGGCGGCCAGCGCGGGGCCAAGTTTCCAACAGGCCAGTAGCAAGGGAAAGTTCCACGGAACGATAGCCGCGATCACGCCCACTGGTTCGCGCACAATCAGCGCCAGATCGTTTACCGAGGTGGTGGCAACTTCGCCATAGACTTTATCAATAGCTTCGGCGTACCACCGGATGGCGCGCGCCGCACCTGGAATATCATCACGCAGGCTATGGCGAATCGGTTTACCGGTGTCGAGCGTTTCCAGTAGCGCCAGCTCCTCGTGATGCTGCTCCATTAAATCTGCAAGCTTGTGCAGAACCGCCTTGCGCTCAGCGGGTGATGCCTGCGACCAGTCACCGCGTTCAAAGACGGCGCGGGCGGCGGTGACCGCACGATCCACATCCGCTTTTTTGCCGCGGGCGACTTTGGCGAGTGGGCGCTGTCCGGCCGGATCCTGAGTAATAAAGGTTTCGTTATCGGCGGCGGCGCAATATTCGCCGTTAATAAATAGACGGGTTTCCGGCGAATAATGACTGGCTTTCTCACGCCAATATTTAAGGTTCTGAAAGTTCATAGCTACTCCTTTTATATCAATAAGATAAAGTTCGCTGCTGATCTTTTTCAGGCAAAATCAGGCTGCACGATGCCCCAGGGATTTACCCTGTTAATGCGCGTTATTTAAGAAGGCCTGAGAAACTCAGGCCGCTACTTATTAGAATGTGGTGGGAGTGTGGGCACTGATAATGCGGCAGATCCCTGCCGAAGTGTTGCTGAAGCTGTGTGGAATGCCGGTGTTAATGGCATAACTCTGCCCTGCAACAAGATGATACGTTTGACCGTTGATGGTCAAAACCACTTCACCTTCCAGTATTGTGCCAATCTCTTCACCCTGGTGTTTAATTCTCTCCCCGGTTGTCGTGCCTGGCTGATAGGTTTCAAACATCATTGCCAGCGTACGATTCGGATTTCCGTTGTGAACTAACTTCATGGATACTCCCTGACTCCCGATCTCAATCAAATCATCCTGATTGATAACCACCTGCGGTTCGTCAGGCTTTTCCGGTTCCGCGAAGAACTCGGAGAGCGACAGCCCATATACTTTCAATAGCTTTTGCAGCGTACTGATGGCAGGACTGACTTTATCCTGCTCTATGGTGCTGATGGCGCTATGCGTCAACCCAGACAGTTCGGCGGCACGACGCTGCGAAAGACCCAATTGCTGGCGGATCTCTGACAAACGTTTACCCGGCGCCAGGCCGTCATCGCTCATAATTGCATTTCCTTAACAGTAGTGGTCAGAGTCGCTGTTTTTCAGCGAGGTGGTTCTGACAAGCGGTGATAAAACCTTCAAGTAACAAACGCGACAGGGCGTATTCGCTACTGTTCCATTCCGGGTGCCACTGCACGCCGAGCGCGAAAGGATGGTCGTGAACGCTGGCAGCTTCCACTAATCCATCCTGCGATCGTGCTTCCACACGCAGCTGCGGGCCGAGCGTTTTTGCGCCCTGACCATGTAAGGAGTTAACCCAAAACGTGCTGCAACCTGGTATTAATTGCGACAGCAATCCTCCCTGTTGAACCTGGACTTCATGAGATGGGGCGTACTGCTGCTCCACCGGGAGTTCCGCATCTTCACGATGCTCCAGGAACTGCGAGTGATCGCACAGGCGACGATACAGAGTCCCGCCAGTGGCGACAACTAATTCCTGTAAGCCCCGGCAGATGGCGAAAATGGGAATGCGCCTTTCGAGCCCGGCGGTAATTAGCGCCATGCTCAGAAGATCACGCCCCGGATCGGCGTCAGACTCATCGCCATTTTCACCATAGAGGTGCGGCTGCACATTGCTTGGGCTTCCAGGCAGGAAGATACCATCCAGTTTTGGTAACAGCGCGTTCAGTAATTCTGGCTCCGCGAGCGCATGAGGTAACGCTATCGGTAATCCACCGGCATTCAAAACCGCATTCAGGTACTTTTCTTGCAGAGTCTGGGTCTCGTGACCCTTAAGCCTGTTCCTACACATCACTACACCAATAACTGGCTTGTCAAATATATTGCCCATGATCGACCTCACGTTTTGGAATAAATTATTGCCAAACGGTTCCTTGTTGTGCCATTCCGTTCATTATTTTCTCAATCTAGCAGCGTAATAACCTTCTAGCAAACTTAATTTAACATTTGACAAACAAATTGTTTGCATCCAGAGTCGAAGGGTGGACATTATATTTAACAGTCAAATCACAGAAAGCTTACCAGGCCAACGGCGGTGAATCATGGAAACCAATATCGTAGAAGTTGAGAATTTTGTGCAGCATTCTGAAGAGAGGCGAAGTAGCGCGTTTGCGCGCGAAGTGAAGCAATATCTGGAACGCTATCCCAACACGCAGTTTGTCGATGTGCTGTTAACCGACCTGAACGGCTGTTTTCGCGGTAAACGCATTCCCGTGTCGGGATTGTCTAAGTTAGAGAAGGGCTGTTATTTTCCGGCATCGGTGTTCGCGATGGACATTCTGGGCAATGTGGTGGAAGAGGCGGGGTTAGGACAAGAACTTGGCGAGCCTGACAGGACCTGTGTGCCGGTGCTCGGAACGTTAACCCCTTCGGCCGCCGATCCGGAATTTATTGGGCAGATGATGCTGACAATGCTGGATGAAGATGGCGCTCCCTTTGACGTTGAGCCGCGGAACGTTCTCAACCGACTCTGGCAGAAACTTCGCCAGCGCGGTTTGTTCCCCGTCGTAGCGGTAGAGCTGGAGTTCTATTTACTCGATCGCAAGCGCGATCCGGAAGGTTATCTGCAGCCGCCATGCGCGCCGGGAACGGACGATCGTAATACCCAAAGTCAGGTTTACTCTGTTGATAATCTGAACCATTTTGCTGATGTGCTGAACGATATCGACGAACTGGCCCGTCTGCAGTTGATCCCGGCCGACGGTGCGGTGGCCGAAGCATCGCCTGGTCAGTTTGAAATCAATCTTATCCATACCGATAACGTACTCGACGCCTGTGACGATGCGCTGGCGCTGAAGCGGCTGGTGCGGTTGGTGGCGGAAAAACATAAGATGCACGCCACGTTTATGGCAAAGCCTTATGAGGAGCATGCCGGTAGCGGGATGCATATCCACATCAGCATTATGAATAACAAAGGCGAGAACGTGCTGGCCGATGTGAATGGCGATGACTCCGCGTTGCTTAAGCGGGCGCTTGCCGGGATGATTGATCTGATGCCTGCGTCGATGGCGCTGCTGGCGCCAAATGTGAACTCTTATCGTCGCTTCCAACCTGGGATGTACGTCCCGACTCAGGCTTCCTGGGGGCATAACAACCGTACGGTGGCACTGCGCATTCCCTGCGGCGATCGTGATAATCATCGGGTTGAATATCGTGTGGCGGGGGCTGATGCCAACCCTTATCTGGTGATGTCGACCATTCTGGCCGGGATCCTCCATGGTCTGGATAACGAGCTGCCGTTACAGGAAGAGGTGGAAGGCAACGGACTGGAGCAGGAGGGTTTGCCGTTCCCGATCCGTCAGAGCGATGCGCTGTGGGAGTTTATGCAAAACGACAGTCTGCGTGAATTATTGGGTGAGCGTTTTAGCCACGTGTATCACGCCTGTAAAAACGATGAATTAATCCAGTTTGAACGTCTTATCACCGACACCGAAATTGAGTGGATGTTGAAAAACGCCTGACCGTCGTACAGGTCGTTTAAAAAGAAGTCGCATCATGCGGGCTGAGCGGAGCCAGCCCGTAAAACTTGCAGGAATACCTGCCATTTCCCGGATGTCGCGTAATGGAGCGCGGGCGACAACGGGTCTTCAGATAACCGACAGAGTTTGTGACGAGGAAATGTGATGATGCCAGTGTTTAAAAACCAGTCCCGCGTGAGCATCCATGGCTCCCGCAGTAAGTACGGACCACACCTTTGCCGTACGACATTGACGCCTTACTTTTGGAGATCCACCCCGACACGACTCAGGTTTGCGCTACCAACATTTCGAACGCAGACCTGGACTCGTTGCGGGGAGGATCGCTATGTCGACTAATTCTCCTGTGGACGTTGCAGCCCAGCCGGGCAAAACACAGCTGCGAAAATCCCTGAAGCTGTGGCAGGTGGTGGTGATGGGGTTGGCCTATCTCACGCCGATGACGGTGTTTGACACCTTTGGGATTGTTTCGGGCGTCAGCAATGGCCATGTTCCGGCCTCCTATCTGCTGGCCCTGGCGGGCGTGCTGTTCACCGCCATCAGTTACGGTAAGCTGGTACGCCAGTTTCCGCAGGCTGGTTCGGCCTACACCTACGCGCAAAAAGCCATCAATCCGCATGTGGGGTTTATGGTTGGCTGGTCGTCACTGCTTGACTACCTTTTCCTGCCGATGATTAACGTCCTGCTGGCGAAAATTTACCTCTCCGCGCTGTTCCCGGAGGTTGCGCCATGGATTTGGGTGGTGATGTTCGTGGCGATCCTCACCGCGGCCAATTTGAAAAGCGTTAATCTGGTGGCGAACTTCAATGCGCTGTTTGTACTGGTGCAGGTGGCGATAATCGCCGTGTTTATCTTCCTCGTGGTACAAGGGCTGCATAAAGGCGAGGGGGTCGGCACCGTCTGGTCGCTGCAACCATTTATTAGCCAGAATGCGCATTTGATCCCGATTATCACCGGGGCGACCATCGTCTGCTTCTCGTTCCTCGGCTTTGATGCGGTGACGACACTTTCTGAAGAAACGCCGGATGCGGCGCGTACCATCCCGAAAGCTATTTTCCTCACCGCCCTGTACGGTGGGTTGATCTTCATTGCCGCTTCGTTCTTTATGCAGCTGTTTTTCCCGGATATTAGCCGCTTTAAAGACCCGGATGCGGCGCTGCCGGAGATTGCGCTGTATGTCGGCGGCAAACTGTTCCAGTCCATTTTCCTGTGTACGACTTTTGTGAATACGCTGGCGTCAGGCCTGGCGTCACATGCCAGTGTATCCCGTTTGCTGTACGTGATGGGCCGCGATAACGTCTTCCCGGAGAAGTACTTCGGTTATGTCCATCCGAAATGGCGCACCCCTGCGCTAAACGTCATTATGGTCGGCATTGTGGCGCTGTCGGCCCTGTTTTTTGACCTGGTGACCGCCACGGCGTTGATTAACTTTGGTGCGCTGGTGGCCTTTACGTTCGTCAATTTGTCTGTATTTAACCACTTCTGGCGTCGTGAAGGGCGTAAACATACCTGGCAGGAGAAATTACACTATCTGGTATTGCCAATGGTTGGCGCCGCCACGGTTGCCGTACTGTGGGTCAATCTGGAGGTGACATCGCTGACGCTGGGACTGGTATGGGCCGGGTTAGGGTTGGTGTATCTCTGACCTGCTCCCCGTTGATTAGTACA
>NZ_SZWZ01000074.1:0-10176 GCF_005281025.1 Citrobacter sp. wls714
AGGTGTCTGTTAAACCCGTGGCGATTCAACGCGAGTGCACATGAGAAGGGCTCTTTCTGATGCTGCGGTGGGGCTGGTAAAAAATCATCTTGAGAAGATCAACACAAAGCATTTAGTCACTTCACAGCGCTTACTGGATGGGGAGATTAAAGACGTCCCGGTTCATCCGCCAGTTGCTTCGAACTACGCCAGGTATATTTGGTCAGAATCCGGCATGGAGCCCTGGTCTCTCCATGATATGAGAAGAACAATCGCAACAAATCTTTCAGAACTTGGCTGTCCGCCACACGTGATTGAAAAGTTACTTGGTCACCAAATGGTTGGAGTGATGGCGCACTATAATCTGCATGACTACATCGATGATCAAAAACACTGGCTCCACGTTTGGCAGAGCCATCTTGAAAGCATCATCGGTGAGCCGTTCAGTTAATTTTCTGTTTCACACCTTCCCACTCTTTGACTGACTCCGACTTCCAGCGGTTAGGGTTACCGGGAAAGTCCGGGGCGGGGAACGGCTTAGCAAAACCCCGCGGCATCGTGTCTGTGCTTTGCCATGACCAAAGGGTTTTACGTGAGATTTTGTATCGACTGGTCAGGTCTGACGTCAGCAAAATATCATCCATCGTTTTTCTCCAATGGCCCAAACTGAGCCATTTCTAAAAGTAATATCAAGAAACTTGGCCAGGCAGCGCGCGTAAGCGGCGCATGCATGTCATAGCCGTGGCCACGTAGCTCGCCTTACGGTTAACCACCTCAACCCAGACCTTCACGCCTTCAACTCTCACAGTGTATGTCTCCTTCATCTTGCTGCGCCCATAGTCGCCGTAGCGTTCGTGATGAGTGGCTAGTGCGATGTCGCATGCCTGACGCGCTAACGGGGATTGTTGATTTCCTCGGTTAATCAATCGCATTACATCTCCTCAATGGGAGAGCGAACCCTCCCAAATCTGCTAGCCCACGTATTCCGGTTTCATATCGGCCAGGGTGATGCTGAACTGATCGTGCAGTTCGTCGCCCAGATGACGTTTCGCCGTTGCAAGAACTCGCTCAACTTCCCCAAACCGTTCAGCTGCATCCGGTTCATCCGGAGACGGCAGGGAGTTGATCGCGGCTTCAACCTTGTTACGTGAATCAACCAGGTAGTAGCGCTTCACTGCCTTATTCTTCAGCTCGGTGAACAGGGCAGATCCGAGCGTGGCCTTCGCGCTTTCGATATCAGCGCGCAGTGCTTTGGCGCTATCAACATCCTGTGCTGCCTCGATGCGCTCGCGGAAATCATCGGCAAGAGCGTCGATATTTACCGACGATTCGTGTGCGCTTTGCGTAGTTGTGACGGTGTCACCTGCGATTTCAGCAACGCTCATTCGTTGGGCTGAGCCAGGGTTAATAACTTTTTCTTCTCGTTCTTCGACTTCATCGGCACTGTAAACACCGAGAATCACATCAGGGCAGTACAAGCGAGCCCAGCGCTTTACCGCGAGATAAGCGAGCTGCTGACGCGGATCACTTGCCCATAGTGTCGAATTACGAACCTGAGCCTGAGAAAGCATGAGTACCAGTTCGCGTGGCTCATCCTCGCCTTTCATCGTTGCCCACACACGAATTCCTACACCGGCCTCATCCTTTAAATCCCAACCGGGCGCGATGTACTTATTGCCTTTAGAACTGGTTCTCTCTACAAATCGACCAATGATGTTTTCCCATGGGCCAAACCAATCGTAATGAAGGCGATCTTTTGTAGGCGACATGTTGGTAACAACCGCATTAACCAGTTGAGCTTCGTAACCCAACACTCCGCTATTACCGACGATGTGGGTCTTCTGAGCTACGGCAAAGGGGTCCATACCCCATCGTGCGGCCTGCATGACCACAGCCATGCAGGCATCTGGTTTTCCGCGGAAGTGGTCAGGTACAAAAGCGCCACTATTTGCCATCACTGTCGACAAGGTGCGGAGGCGGTCGAAAAGTTCCCCATTAGTCAAAATTGAGATGTTATCGATCATTTGCGTCTTGTTTTCGTTGGTAGTAATTGCAGTAGACATGTTCTTTTCCCCTTATGCCTGAGTACGCAGCGCTTCAAGGCGGCGCAGGTCGAAGTCGTTCAGTTCGTCGGTGTAATCAGCGGTGATCGGCGCTGGCCATTCGCCAGTGTCAAAGCCGGTAGCGATAGCACGCATCGCCTTGCGGTACTCGAGCATGCCCAGTTCCAGCAGTTCGGCTGATGCCTCAATGATGGCGATCCAGTGGTAGTTCTCGTCTTTGTTGACGAAAATCCAGAAGAACTGGTCCAGGGCTGCGGTTTCGCAGTACATCGCTGCACTCAGGTGGTAATCACGATCGATAATTTCCCGGTGCAGTTTGGCGCGCAGACCTTCCTGCTTAATGTTCCACATGCTGATGGTTTTCAGGTCGGCACCGATGCGAACGCCGTCCAGGTCGATCTCCAGATCCGGGCGCACACGAACTTCGAGTCCGGTTTCGTCGTCAAAGCCAAAGTAGCTCACTTCAACGGCGCGGCTCGGGTGTGTCAGTAGCTTGCCGGCGGTCGGGTGCTCGAGCAGGGCTTTCTGAATGCTCAGTGCAGTGCTCAGTTGCTGGCGGGTGACCAGCACTTTCCCTTGCGGATTCTCGCGCCACGCATCCAGCAGTTCGTCGGCGAAGACGGCGTTCGGATTAACAGACTTCACGGCCTGAATCAGATCTGCTTTGGTACCGGACACTTTCAGTGGTGCCGGTTTCTGCGCTTCCTGTGCAACCAGGTCAGGATTGATGATTGCCAGTTGCTCGAGTAACGCATCGCGGCTACCGCTGGTTTTCACCTGAGCAGGCAGAGTGGCGTTGTATTCCTTGATGCAGGCTTTCATCGCTGAGGCGGTCTGCTTCTTGTCCGCTTCGAGACGCTGGTACTCTTCTGGCAGCGACATATAGCTCTGGCCAGTTTCCTCGACTGAACCACCCAGCGGCACCTGTGCAGGCAGAGTGGCGTTGTATTCTTCCAGCAGCGCTTTGATGTCGTCGGCTGACAGCATCGCTGGCAGGCTGGCGTTATGCTCATCAATAAAGGCGCGGATCGTTGCCGTGGTGGTAAATGCGTCTTCCGGAATTAAGGGTTCAACGCTGAATTCATCACCGAGCATTTCGGGCTGCAGCGCCAGCACATGCACCAGGTTACCCATGTCCAGAACTGGAGAGCGTTCTTTGATAATGGTTTTCTCTACGTGGCGCGCATTGAAGTACATCAGCGAAACACGTGCGTCTTTCACTTGCGTTGAACTGATACCGTTGGCTGCGTGATAAACCTCGTTCGGCAAATCCTCATAGCGGCCTGGCTCGAAGTAAGCAGGGTACACAACAGCCGGTTCGTCAGATTGCGCTTCTGGCTCGGTTTGTGCCGCAACTGGTTCGGTTTGGTTTACAGAATCGCTGTTTTGGCTAACAGAATCCGTATTCTGGTTTACATCGGCTTGCTGTCCGGTATTTGACTCTTCACCAGTCCCCAGATCGCTTTCGCCTGTATGCAGCGCATCACCAGCCTGTTTTTCATCACTGACAGTTTCTTGAACCTGCACATTGCTGGTGGTCTCCGTAGCCTTTTTCGTGCCATGAGTTGCTGAGTTCTGCAGCAAAGCCGTAACGTCGAATATTCCGTTACCGACATTTTTAACCAGTTCTTGTTCGACTTTCTGCGGTTGTGCTGTGGCTTCCTCTGCGCGGCGGCGTGCTCCTTCTTCACGCACGCGTTGCAGGTTCTCTTCGTGAGTGCAGAAGGATTTGCGCGGAGACTCCTTGCTTTCAGGTTGGGAAATTTCCTGTGCTGCGGGTTCAGCCTCATGTAATGGCAATAACTCGACCGCGGAATTGAACGCGGCTGTCATGGTCTGGTTAATAAATTCCAGGTGAGCGACAGGAGTTAAATGAATATTTTCCGGCGCGATACGTACCAGGTTAAAAATAGCCGTGCGGTTAACGCCAAGAACGCCTGGCTGATTACGAAGAATGCTGCTCCATGATTTCCACGGTTCTTCTTTTTTGGTCACGATTTCTTTAGCGCGACGAAGAATGCTGCCCGGAATTTCGAAGTGGTTGAAGTCCATAGGCAGAAGGGCACAGGCAATCTCTAAATCGAGAGTGTCAAGCGTGTGGTGCGCATCAGGTCCACGGTCAGTGACATATCCACCATCGGCATTGGTGCCGGAATCAGTACGCTGTACGTTGTTCATACGGTTACCGGCGGCCCATTCGCGTGCCAGGATGCCGCGGTCAATGTAATCAGTTTTGAACCACACCGTCAGGAACTGGATAACTGTCGCCAGCTCCGGTTTTTTACCGTCGACAGGGAAGACTTTCTTAACGGCATTCACGACTTTATGAATATCGTGCTCAATGGCTTTTTTGAATGCTTCCACATTCTCAGCAGCCAGCAGCAGGTTCTGGACGTAAGAGTCATCAGTGTCCATCTCAAGGCGGACAATCTCATTTTTCTGCCCGGCATCGACGTGATAGAGATATTCACCATCACCGATTAACTGAGCCAGTACGCGCTGGCGGAATGGCAGGGTGGCAACAACGATCAGGTTCGGTTGCTGTGTCAGCTGAGATTGCTCTTCGGTACCGACCTCATCTCCAACGCTGGTGGTTTCAGTTTTGAGCAGAGGAAACTTTCCACTGCGCCAGTCTTCAACCAGTTGATTGCGATCACCTGCTTCTGCATTCACCCAGTCAGACATGAAAGCAGCGATCACTTCAGGTTCGTGTTCTTCATCCTGTTCGAATATGTCTTTAATCGCCTGAATCATTTTCCACTCAGCATTCAGACTGAGTTTGCCAATTTCAGGAACATCATTTTTAACCTGCAGCAGGTTCTGGAGATAGGTATTGCTTTCGTCCAGTGACATTTCGCTGGCAGCCAGCTGCTGCTCTTTAGTGACGTGAGTCTGGTATTTATCGCTCATCAGATGGAAGGAAAAACGGACTGCTGGAGTGCGGTTTTCTAACGATACATTCTCGTCAGAAGTCGCTACTTCATCGGTATTTTTTACATCGGCAGGGATAGTGGTGACAACGTCGCCAGCGGCCTTTGGCAGCCAGGTGCGCCCGTCGTCCTGCAGTTCGTAACGATCACACCAGGTGAAATCAACTTCACCTTCTTCCGGAAGGTCATCTACAACTGGGAAGTCAGTGCGGATAGGCTTGGCGTAGTCCTTACCACGGCCAGTTTCGATGCCAGCATCTTCCAGCGCGACGTCCAGCATAAGGTTGGCGCGAGCCTCAGTTTTTGCAGTGAACCAGACCACTGCATCTTGCTTTCCGGATTTCTGAGTGGCTTTAACCACATTAAAGAATTCCATGTGAGATCCTCTTTTTTGGGTGTTAGAATCCCCGGACCATTGATAGCGCCCATTGGGTTAACTTTGGTTTTGATGTTGTTTCCGGTGTAACTTTGGTCGGTGGCACCGGACGTAGATCCCGCCTTGCGCGGGTTTTACGTTAGCCTTCGTGCGCCATCTGGTCGTAAGAAGCGCAGCGCTTGGAACAATACTCTTTCTCTTTGCGCGCCAGCAGTGAGCCGTTGCGATAGAGAAGGGTGCTTTTGATTACCTCTTCCGTTTTAACCGGCTTGCCGCAATAACCGCATTTCTTGTCTAACATGACATCCTCCGCTAGTGACTGAGTCCATGCCCCAGGCCGTTCAGATAAACTTCAACCAGCAAATCCTTGGTGTAAGTCATCTCCACGCCGCGGTGCAGATACAAACGTCCGCGAGCGTTAGCTGATGCCGTCCAGGTTGAGTCTTTGTGTTTGACGAGCATCCCCGGCTGAACTGCGCCGCGGTTTACTGTCTGTGTACCGTAGTGCTGATGAACCATGATGTTCTCCAGTTTTTCTGAGTGAACTTCGCTGGTGGCGCCGCGGCGCTGATCTTCACGGTTGAGCTTTTTCACTCTGCAATTCGCCACCGCGAAGCTCACTTCTGTTTCTTGCCTTGTCGCCGGCTAGCGGAACGTTTCAAACCTACTGCGCGTTAATCTCACCACCTCATTCCGGTCTTCGTATGCCCCGGACGGCTACTTCGTGGGCGTCCTGCCTCGATGGTTGTGTTGATGGAGTAATTAAACACAATGTTTATTTGGGTGTCAACATAATGAGTGTTTTTGTATAAACAAAAAGTTTAGTTGGTTGCACGCGTTGGCGCGAGTAGTATGCTTTGAGGTCTATTTTTTGGTTATAAAAACATCAATAAAGGGGGCTATGGAAAAGTTCTACGTGGGTTACAACGATGTATGTCAGGCGGTAGGTAGAGCGACGCTGAATCTGATATCACATGGAGACGCGCCAACTACTGAGGCGATCATTTCAATGCTGGAGTCGCTGGGGGATATTGAGCAGAACGATTTTTGGCGACAGGTGTTCAAGTTTGCAGCTGAGGAAGTGCGAAAAGGGTAGGCAAAAGAAACCCGGCGCTGTGGCCGGGTTAAAGATAATGCTGAGCTAGTTTGTAGAGGCCGGTCATTATTGCGATGAGGGTCGGAACTCCAAGTAAGACGGCTAGTTTTGCGTCAGATATTTTTTTATCTACTGTATCGGTTGAAGGTTTTTTATCGAGAGAGGCTTTAATACTTTCCAGTCTCTCAAGAGCAATAGTCATGTTTTGGCTAATTGATTTCGCATCTATTCTAAGCTCATCAACATCACGTCGAATATAGCTAATATCAGCTTCCAGTTTAGCTACTCTGGCTTCAAGCATGTTACCACCTCCACCATTACCATCATGAAATGATGACTTATTATCCTCCTCATGTCCATCCACCAAGTCTTCTGGAGACGTAGCGCTTACGAGTCTTACGTAGTCTTTAGCTGCCATAGGATTACGCCACCCCCAAAACATTGAAGAAAACACTCATGCTATCAAGGGGATTTTCACTATCATAGGGATTGAGAAGTTCACAGGTGAAACGATAGGTACCATTTAACGTTGGGTTAAAATAAAAGCTTGCTGTGAGAAAGGAAGATCTCTTTACTGGGTCAATGTAGTTTTCAGGGATGGCATCCATAGATGAGGATATGGGTACATCTTGTAAGTTTGGGTCGGCAAGCTTGAGGCTCACAAAATAAGGCAGGGTATTTTTCAGTTCTAGAAAAGATATGCCGACACTCATAGCTATAACACCATCATCGCGAACGGTGAAATTCAATGTGGGTGCTCTCGCGCCTTCCAGGTTGAACTTAGCCGGAAACATAAAGGCTATCTTTCCAGATATCTCTTTTTCACTATCCATTTCTATTCATGCTTCCTGTGTGTCTGAGAAGTGTTACTCCGCATCACCCTTAATCCGCCGCCCCATGTACTTGGCGTACAGTTCGTCGAGTTCTTTCAACCGCAGAGATACGATCCGCAACATGTTCTGTTGTTCTTCTTCGTTTGGGAGTTGATTATAGAGTTCCAACAGTCTCCGTTCGTCGTGTCTCAAACCGTCCTTAGCATCCACGTCCTGACCTAGAACCCACTCAAGACTTACGCCTAGCGCATCGGCAAGTTTTATTGCTGAGCTTTTTCCTATCGCTCCTCTGACAAACCAGTTGTTGACTGATTGCGCGCTCACACCACAGATTCTCGCTATATCCGCTTTGGATATGCGCTTCTTCTCGATGATTTCATTTAACCGCCGAACCTGCGGGTTATCTGTTTGGTGTGTGTTTTTTCTCATATATCAAGATTCTAAACTAAAAGTTTATCGCCTCAACATTCATAATGTTGACTTGAATATAAACATAATGTTTAATTTGGTTCGTTATTACTTGGAGCCAAATATGAAAGCACTTGATAAAGCAATATGCATCGTAGGGGGTGCAACCCGTTTAGCAGAAAAGCTCAATGTATCCCCAATGACGGTCAGTCACTGGCGTCACCGTGACAATGGATTCGTACCGGCTAACCGTGTCATTCCTATTTTCAATGCTACAGGTGTAACTCCACATGAGTTACGCCCTGATTTGTACCTCAACCCTACGGATGGGTTACCAGCTCAGGAAGCGGGGGCATAACCATGCAGTCACTGTCACTTCATCAAAATAGCGGATATCAACCGGCTGCGATGATAAATCGCAATCAACCTGTCTCGGTAGATAAACATGACCAGATCCGCGATGCCGTTCGTGCGTGGGCGGGTGTAGATGGTCAGGATGTCGTTTCTGCTCTGATCGTCGAAGAGTACCGGGCGAAGGGTGGTGACGAGATTACTTTCCCTAGCGATCTCAGCCGACAGCGTCAGAAGCTTTTCCGCTTTCTCGATAACCATTTCAATAGCGAGCGGTACCGCGAGAACGTTCGTCAGTTGACGCC
Organism: Citrobacter sp. wls714; assembly: GCF_005281025.1. Classification (NCBI taxonomy): domain Bacteria; kingdom Pseudomonadati; phylum Pseudomonadota; class Gammaproteobacteria; order Enterobacterales; family Enterobacteriaceae; genus Citrobacter; species Citrobacter sp. wls714. Next base: position 8,342 of record NZ_SZWZ01000074.1, read on the forward strand.
GGCAATTCTTGCTGTTCTGCCGCTCGAGTTCCGCAATCGCCTGCTACCAGAAGACAACGTTATGGCCCGTCTGGCTCGGCTGGAGAAAGAAACCAGCGAAGCGAAGATTGCCGTCGCGATGAATGCTCCACGTCATCAGAAGCTGAAAGAGTTGAGCGAGGGGATCGTGGAGATGTACCGCGTTGACCCCGGCTTAACCGGTCCATTGATGGAGATGGTGCAGATGATGCTGGGGGTTGTATGACGGGTTCAAATATGGCGAAAGCCGCGGTGCTCGAACACCAACGGCTTTCAGGTGCAAAAACTGAGCGTAATTGCGGAGAACAGTATGTCAAATACCGCTGAAATATTCAAATTCCCCACACAGCAGGGGAAACAGGAGAGCAGCATGGCTGAACTGGAGAAAGGCTATTTGCGCCTGGCCAACCAGATTCAGGATGCCCTGTGTATCGTCGAACTATCCGGGCGCGAGTTCCGGGTGCTGAATGCTATCGTTCGTCTGACCTATGGCTGGTCTAAGAGTTCTGACCGCATCGCCAATAGCCTCATTGCAGATAAAACGACGCTGAAGGTGAAACACGTCTCTGAAGCCGTGTTGAGCCTTGCCTATCGGAACATCATCATCCTGCGCCGCATTGGGCAAACCAGATACATAGGGATTAATACCAGCCTGGATAAATGGGCGTATACCAAGCCAAATTGCATGAAGTGTCCAGCGGTGTTTCCTGCTGCTGAAGTTGTCACATGGGTTATTACCATCCCTGAATTCAGGGATAGCAATTTTACCCCTTCAATCATCCCTGAAAACGGGGATAACCATCCCCAAAAACAGGGAGAGGTATCCCTGAAAACAGGGAACACCAAAGACATTCTTCCAAATACAAATATAAATACAGATCTAACCCCCTCTAATCCCCCAAAGGGGAAGGGTAAGTTTGACCCGCTGACGATTCCCGTTCCTGAGTGGCTTGATTCTGTGTCCTGGAGTGAGTGGGTGGCCTACCGCCAACAGTCTGGCAAAGCCATCAAGACCGAAATGACGGTCACCAAAGCATTCAAGTTGCTCAAGGCTTGCCTGGACGCTGGGCATGACCCCGTTGATGTGATCAACACCAGTATCGCCAACGGGTACCAGGGACTGTTTAAACCGAAGTTCGCTCTCAACGCTCGCAAAACGGGCAGGGATGTGAACCGCATTTCTGAGCCAGACAAAACAATCCCACCCGGATTCAGGGGGTAAGCATGCCAAGACCAAATACACCAGAAGAGCAGGCGGCACTTATCCGGGTGATCATCGAAGAGGTGAAAATCCGTGGACGCTTAACCGTTAGCGAGGCATCACAGATGTTGTCGCTGCATCGTCAGACTGCTGAGAAGTATTTCCGCGTAGCAGCCGAACGCGGCGAACTCATTCGTTACGGTCGTCTAGGTTTGTTCAGGGACCCAAAGGCTGTAATTGATTTCGATCTCCAACGATTCTCATACGGTTCGAGTAAGCCTCTGATTGAGTTACCAGCAGATTTTCGGGGAAGTGCGGTTATGCGTCGGGTTATAGATATCGTGGGGAGGATGCCAGCATGACAACCGAAAAACTGGCGTTGAATTATGACCCAGCCGATCCCGACAAGATGCGATTACCGGCTGGCATAACATGTGGTAATTGCCACCATATCCATCGTTGTAAAGCAATTTTTGGACACACGGAGTCGAACACATATTGCGATTGGTCACCGTCGCGATTTACTGCTGGCATTGGCGTGAAGGGGGAGTGAGATGGCACTGACGAAAAAACAACGCGCAGAGCTACGCATGAAGTTTGGAGGTCGCTGTGCTTA
>NZ_SZWZ01000075.1:0-266774 GCF_005281025.1 Citrobacter sp. wls714
TGTTGTATCTAATCGTGGGGGCAGGTCATCTCGCCTGGCTGACCGGACGTTTTCGTAAGCCGCCGCCGCAGTTTGACGCGGCGAAAACTGAGCGGGCCTGGGAGTAATGGTAATGTCGTTTTAAGTAGTACCAACGGGGGCGCATCATCAGAATGCGCCCCCGTTCTGAACGTTGACAGCTGTTAACGAGGCTCTAAACACAGGGTTTACATAGTCTTAACCTTAACTAAAGGTAGGTTTTCATTAATGTTGTAACGAGTTTTATATAAAGTTCTTTTGCTTCCTGGTGACGCCCAGCCTGCAAGAGGTCATAGCCCGGTTTGATATAGTCATCCCACATTGATTGGTAGATCGCTTGAGGATTGGCTCTTGCGTCAATTTTTTCAAGGAGCCTGGGGGCAATTTGATAATACTCACCAACCAATTTTTCGCCCTCAGACTGCGTAAGCAGTACGTGGTCACGAAAATGGCGGAAGGATTGCAAAACTTCGCAATCGTCCTCATAACCCATTACGCGACAGGTTGCGGTGGTAAGAAAACAGCTGCTGTCACTGGAGGAGCTGGAATAAGAAGTATGTTCCGTACGCTGGTAAGTCGTGTTGTAGGTATTTTCTCTGCGGGCTTTCGCTTTTGCGGTCTCTTCCAGGCGCATTAGCATTTTTGTTGCACTTTTATCACCAGCACTGACGCTTTTTTGATAATAGGCTCTCGCCAAATCGAGATTTACCGGCTTACCGTCGCCATAGTGGTTCATCCTGCCTAATAAAGTCCAGGCTCTGGCCTGATGGCATTTTTCAAGGATCGCATATGCTTCGGTAAATGATTTTTGTAAGTGCAGCAAACTGCCGTAAATATAGCGATCATCGTCATCCAGAAATACCTCATTATTATCTTGAGTCCCGCGTGTAGTGTGCCAGAGATAATGATAAATACTGAGCGCATTTTTTCTCGCAGGGGTCATTTCCTGTGACGGCGCATATTTGTTGTACTCCATCCTGGCGATCATTTTAAGCGCATCCAGATGCCCTAAGGCTGCAGCAATACGTAAATGAAGATGAGCGTTATCATGGCGATTATCTTTTATAAATTGGCATCCGAAGCGATAATTAGCGCCGGGATGTAGGGCATTAGCCAGATAACGCAGGGTAGTTTCAGCTTCGGCGGGGGATTTTTTATCTATGCAGCGTAATAAAAGGTCGCCGGCAAGGGGCTCGCCCAGCATATAAGCGCGACGAAGGTTTTTTTCGCCTTCGCTGGCGCGGGTTGTGAGTTTCCAGCAGCCAAGCGTATAAAATTCTTCACCTGTCCGGCATGTAATATTTGCGGCATAGCGCTGACCTGCTTCAGCATCGCTTACCTTCAGCGCGGAGCGAAAATGCAGACAGGCACGATAAATAAATTCGTTTTTGCAGCCACTCAGCACACTCAGCTCTGCCAGATGTGCGCTATTCAATGGCATGTTGTTGAGTTCATTAATAAAGAGCTCAAGGATGTTCACATAAGGATAACCAGCGAGACGCATATCGCTGGCAAGACGCGTGGCCTTGCTTATTTGCTTCGCGTAACACAAAGAAATAAAACGCTGCTGTGCATATTTCCACTTTCGATCTCGCAGAGTGGAATGAGCATCTTTTCCGGGCAGGGCTGGGGCTTGTTGTTGTTCTACAAGCGTTTCAACTTCTCTGCACTGGCTTAACAGTTGATCCAGATTCTGGCGATAGCGTTGAGCCGCTTCTTCAAGCGCATCACATTGTGTTTTCATTTGTAGCATCATCGTTTCGATAACATCACTGACCTGCGGGTCGGTGTCGTTTTGCACCAGATCAGCATTCGCGTTAACGATAATTTGTTTACTGCGTTTTATCTCGCCTTCCAGCCAAAGCAGTGGTTCGTCGAAAATAGCTTCAAGCTCGCGATAAATGCCGCTGTTAACCGTAGGACGTAGAGAGGTTCGTTCAGGCGGTAGCGTTTCCTGAATGGCTAATTTTGGAAACATGCTTTTTAGTTCAGCGGATTGCCCATCACCAATCGATACCAGATGAATTTGCGCCGTACTTCCGGTTTGTTCAAGTATATTCAGCGTACGTTTTATCAGATATTGCGATCTGGCCGGTAAGACAATAGTGTCAGCAACGTCCAAAAATCCATTGAAATAGAGCGAGTCTGGCGAAGCCCGGTACGGAATGTCGACCAGCGTAACTGCGGGTCCTGCGCCGGGTACTGCGAGTGCAAATGCGGAAATAAAATGATGTAATTCCCCTTTATGCTGTCGTGTTTTTTCGAAGGCATCAAGGATGGCTGATTCGTTCATTGGGCAACGCTTTTGATAAAGCGTGATACCGCCGTGACAGGCATGCGCGTATGTGCGGCTCATCAATGTCGGAATTGTATCATTCGCCCGGTGGAAACGTCGGGATTGAGTAAAAGCAGGCAGCAATGTGTCGCGTTCATGTCCTCTGAAGCCGATGTAACAGATTACATGATGATTAATTAGCTGGGGAAAGCGCAGCAAGACCTGGAGACGATCAAGGGCTTGTTGTTGCGCTAACTGAAGTGCGGCTTTTTCCGGGTAGTTACTGGGTAATAAATGCTGTTCGATAAGTGTATCGCAGGCGGTTTTTAACAGCTTCCATGGGGTGGACCAGGTATCATGTTGCGGATCATCCTGTAGCAAGCTGACAAGCTCATCAAGAAAATGTGGCATCGCTTTATTCATATTTTAATAATTTTTCAATCTGAAGGTTAAAGGCTTTATTCTGACGAGCGAGATCGGCGATCTGCGAGTGGTTCAGGCTGTAGGCTTCGACCAACGATCGGATATATTGTGGCGATTCACTTTTCACAATACCGCGCTTGATTGGTGCGTTGATCTGGTTTAGTGCATCGCGTTTATGTCGATTCATCCGCTGCCATTCGGCCTGCAGACTCAGTAATTCTTGCCTCATATCCTGACGTGCCTGTTGGTCATTACTGGCTTGGATAATAAAATCATGCAGCAGGGTTGCGCCTAAATACTCAGTGTTAAGCGTTGATGAAAAGGCCGTCACGCCGCAATACGCAATTCCGGCATTATCCAGTTGGTCTTTAAATGTACTGATGATGCTGTGTAGATCGTCTGTGGTTTTCCCATCTGCTTTGTTTAATACTACCAGGCAAGGATGGCTTAAATGCAGGGAATGAAGAAAAGTAATGTCACTCTGACCTAATGAACCATTATCGGCTGTCGCCAGCCAAATAACATAGTCACAATTGCTCAGGTGCTCCCTGGCAATTTTTTCATCAAACAACCGATCTCCCCGGTTTTCTTCATCATCATTGTTATATCCTGGGGTATCAAGCAGCGCGATATTCGGCCACGGGAAATCTGGCTGCCCAATGACTATTTTTTTGAGAATATCGGAGAAACCCAGCCCGTAGCTATCAAAAAAAACATGGGCAATGCTTTCCAACTCTTCCGCTTCGAGGGGAACTCGCGTTTCATTCGCTGTATAAGCCGTGATGGATGGGCATTCCTGTCTAACCAAATAGGTTGCTACCGCCGTCGTTGGGCGCTGGCCTGTTGGAAGGTGGCGTCGACCGGTCAGCGTGTTGATAAATTGCGATTTGCCTGCGCTAAAACGTCCTCCCACGCCGACCAGACACTTGTTTTTAAGCTGCGGAAGTTGCGCTTGTTCGACGAATTTCACGCTTAAGGTACGAAATGCATTGACCAGGTTACGTTCACGTTCATCAGTCAGCGCATCTCGGCTGATAATTTCTGGCAGATACTCTTGTAGGCTGCGTCGTAAATGCGCGAAATGCTTCTGATTTTGCGTGTTGTTAGCATACAGGCGTAGTAGTAGCGCCAATGCGCTATCTTTCTCCAGTATGCTATCGCCTGCAATGTCTGGAGGTATTTCATCTGTGAATAAATCATCAAAATCCACCTCACACCTCCAGATGTGATAATTCGGCACGTAATTCTCGTAGTCGTGTTATCGTTTCGTCATAGTGAGCAATATTACTTTGCTTATCATTGTATTGGGCTGAGAGCTTATCGAGATTACTTTGGATAGACTTGCTGATATCGCCAACAAACATGTCATTTTGCTGATGAAGAGTTCTGATAAAACTAGCCTGTTGTTCATCAAGCGTATGTCTGATTTTCTTGCTTATGCTGTCTAATGCCTTTTCCAGGGCCACTTTTAGCTCGGCAATATCTTCATTCTTAACGCTGGCACCGAATTTATTCACAATACTGTCGATCTCGGCTTGTGGCTCGTAATGGGGAGGAGTGATACGCAGCTTATCAAGGCTTATTTGTAATGGCCCAAGAATAGTTTCTTTACTGAAGGTGACATCTGCCTCGTGGAAGGCTTCAAGTACATGTTTTTTCAACTGCGCCTTTAAGGTATCCAGCGGCGTAAAATGTTCATAGGCGGTAATGATTTCCGCTCCGACGTTGTTAGTATATCGCCGTAACGTATTGATAATATCTGAAATTTCTGCCTGATACTCAGTTACAGACACAATTCGGGTATGGGTTTTCTTCCAGAAGAACATACCGCTGGTTGTGGAGCGATCTTCATCATGGCTCCTACTACTGACATTCAGTTCACGATAATTATCAATAAGTCCAATAATACGTAATTTAAGACGTTCAAACTCCCGGTGCATCTGCAACTCGGCTGTACTGAAATGGACATGAATATCAGCGTCAATTTTCTTAACACTCTGATTTAGCGCATTCATCCCTGACTGTAGGGTTTCCAGATCAACTGACGAAAGCGTCTCTTTATCGCTCAGGGCAGAGGTTTCGAGATTTTTAAGACAGTTGCGAAGTTCGCTTTTTTTACCACGGATCAAATCAATCTGATGTGAGTATTTGATCTGATCTTTTTTCTCCCGACACTGCTCCAGTTCCTGGCGAACTCTTTTTAATCCCGCGACGGAGCGAAAATCCTTCGCTTCATGTGGGGCGTTAGTAAAGCTTGCCAGGTTATCTCGGGTGAGTTGCTCTTCCTCGCTTAAAGGTAACTGTTGTTCCATTTTCCATGCGATACCTTCCAGCAAAGCCGAAACCAGGACCGGTTCCTGAGAGTCAAACCGACCTTTCATGGTGCTGACGACGTTTTGTCGTGTCGCCATAAAGGCATCCTTAAAAAAGGTTTTCTGGCCGCGATGATCCTGAATCGCCAAATCCATTTTACTGGCGATAATGGTGTGATGAAGAATGCCATCATTGACTAACTTATGTTTAATAAGATCCATATCCTGCTTGGATAGAAATTCTCCCGCATAAGAGAGAATCATGACGCAATCACATTGGCAGAGGAAATTAATCGTTTCCCGACTACGGGATACCACAGGATCGTTCAAGCCTGGGGTATCGATAATTTCGATATCGCGGAGTACGTCATGATTAAGGTTTAACTCAACATGGCGAACGAGTGGGGTTAAACGCCCATGAGATCCGATGTATTCACTGAGTTTTGCCTGGATTTCGCTCAGGTTGTCAAAAGGGATAATCTGCTCTCCCTTTTCCAGTTCGCTGTAAACATCCAGCCCTTCTTTTTCAGCGGTTTTTTTGAGTTCGCGACAAGCGGCTAATTCGGGGGGAAGCTCGTGGATAATACTTTTGCGAACTCTTTCTTCGTTGAAGTGAATGGAGCTGTTTCGCAGATTATTGGCGTGATGAGCACGCGCTTCTGCCAACTTTTTGGCAATCATACTCTCAGCAGTTTCGGCGTCGCTTTCAATATCTTGCCAGTCCTCTGGGGAGTAGAAAACCAGCTTTGCGCATTGTTCCTGGGCATAGCGTAGACGGGTAAGTGAAGCCGTCATCGGTGTCGCTGCTTTCGGTAAAATATTCTGTCCATTGAACAGAAGAGCATTAAGAAATGTAGATTTCCCTGCTTTTACCGAACCCACAATACCGATACGCAATAGTTTACTGGCTTCGTCTTCAGCAGCGAGGCTGCGGCGCATGTTCGCGAGTATTTGGTTTAGCTGAAAAAGCCCCTCTTCACGCAGAAAGCCTTTGTGAAGTGACAACTGGGTGTAGACGTTTTCCAGCGTTTGCATAAACGCGTGAATATTTTCGCGTGGGGTGAGTTGGTTCATGATTCATCTTCCCTGAAGATATTATGAATGTACAGTTGGTGAGTTTTGCAGTTGTTCTATTTCCCGCATGATATTTCGTACGCCATCAATTTGAGCGGACCAGCTATCTTGCCGGGCAAGCCACTCAGCTTCGTGCTGGCGCTTTTCTTCACGGCAACACTCAAGCGCCCTGCGGCTCTCTTCTATCCGGGTACGCCACTCTTCCTCAAGACTGGCGATCAGTTCCAGCTCAATTTCTGGCAATATATCGGCGAGCGCTTCACGTGCCCGGTGCCGGATTTCAGGGAAGACTTTCTCCAATAAGTTTTGCTTAACAAGTTCTCGCTTACGTTCTTCCGGATCGGAAAAAAACTTAATAATATCCGGTAAGAAAATGATCAATAACTCGACAATAGGGTTGATAACGGAAGTGGTTACTGCAAGGGCTGTGGAGATAAGTTTATACCAGCGACTTCCCTTACTGACGGTTGCCAGGGTTTCCAGAACCAGTACTGCCGTCTGCGAACCATTTTGCAGAATACTGCCAATATCAATGTTGTCACCACCGGTCTCATTTTGCATATTCATGATGATGTCTGAGAGATTGACTCGCAGAGCTTGGTTCAGGGAAGTGCGATAGACATCGCTTATAATCGCTGCCGTACGGGTCTGGAAAATATCCTCTCCTTGGGCAAGGCAGTCATATAATACGTCAAGATTTCTCACCAATGCGTTATGTACATCTCCGCTGACTTTATCCATCGTTTCCTGACGAAGAGTCCCGGAAAGACGGCGTTTCTGGCGAGCCAGAGAGTCGTTCAACTCCTGATAAGCTCGCTCGTACTGATAAATTTGTGCGTCCAGGGCGCTGGGATCCAGCGTGCTGCTTTTGCGCAGCATAACGATATGATCTTTTAGACGAGATGCTGACGACAGAATCTGTCCAGCGAAATGGGTTATTTTAAGATCCTGAACATTTAACTGGAGTAAAGCGTTCTGCAGACGTTCGGCTGTATCTTGATCGTTACGACTTGCTCGCATGACGATCTGCGGCGGACATCCCATGTCGCTAAGTCTGCCTGCTATTTCTTCTTCTACGTTTTCCAACGATTCTGGCGTTGACTTATCGCACTTGGTCAAGATAAGGATTACAGGAACAGGCTGGAGAGCAATTTCATGGAGAACAGCCGCAAGGCTGGCGTGCAGCGTTCCGCTTTCTGCAGAAACGACCACAACGAATGCGGCGCCACGCTCTGCATAGCGATAAAAGGCATCAACGTGACGTTTTATTCCGGAATCGACTCCCGGCATATCTACCGGAATAAGCCCTTGCAAATCACGAAGACGATAGGAAGGAAAGGTTAAGCAGGCAAACTGATCCTCCTGAGTTGCGTCATTATTTACCTCCTGCGCATTTTGCGGTGCATAGTGTACTTCTCTGACAGTGCCATCAGCCAAAGTAATAATCAAAGACTGCTGTTCGCCATACCGCAGTTCAGTTGCTAATGCAGTGGTCGGTGCCTGGTCAACGGGTAATATATTCTGCCCCAGCCAGAGATTGAGGAGAGATGATTTTCCCGCGCTAAAGATTCCAATTAGCGGCACATAGGCGGAAAAATTCTTGAGTTGATGTAATTGTGAGCATAAATCATTGGGAATTTGAGGTGCGGTAGATTCAAATTCTTTACTTATGCCGATAAGGCGCGTTAACGGTCCTGTCAATGCATCAGACATGTTCAACCTTTCCATTTATCAATAAGCTATAAGCATATTAAAACGAGAATCACCCACTGTCTTCTAATTATAATTATTTCTTTATAATGTCTGTGGCGGCGGGATACTGCAGAAAAATGGATACGAAATTTATAGAAAATTCTGCTAACCAGGTAGCAAAAATATATTTTATCTGGAAAATTTTATGTGTTGCCTTGAAAGCCAGAAATTATCAGTGTAAACGCGGACTGGTGGTATGGATGATATTTTAATGATTGATACTGTTTTACAGACAGGGAAGGCGAGTGGCGTACGTCTTTGCCGCCCCCTATGAAGCCTGACGAACGTACATTTTTTCATCACAGAAATAGCTTTCGCATACTTTACCTGACATAAGCGAAATAACATAAATAACCCACTTAATATTATTGAGGTTAATGTTAAAATTACTTTGCTATATATTTACTAGCTGAATTATGTCATGCCATTTATGCTAAGGTCGTCATCTGACGGACTTGCAGTAGATTGTGATCTGACCGAATGTTCTGCTGTATTTATTAATGTCGGGATACGCGTGGGCTATAGTAAAGATGGCCGCTATTTCTCATCATTAATCACTGTGAGTGGGGGACGTGAATGAAGAAGATACTGATGTTGGTTGGCGATTATGTCGAAGATTATGAAACGATGGTTCCTTTCCAGGCGTTGCAAATGCTGGGCCATCGTGTTGATGCAGTCTGTCCGGATAAGAGCCAGGGTGACTACGTTCAAACCGCGATTCATGATTTTGATGGGGCGCAAACCTATAGCGAAAAACCGGGACACCGTTTTACGTTGAATGCGAATTTTGCCGAAGCGCGGGCCGTCGATTATGACGCGTTGGTGATCCCCGGCGGGCGTGCTCCGGAATATCTCCGGCTGAACCCGGATGTCATTCAACTGGTACAGGATTTTAACTCGGCGGGTAAACCTATCGCCGCCGTCTGTCATGGTCCTCAATTATTGGCGGCAGCAGGAATATTAGAAAATCGTACCTGTAGCGCCTATCCGGCCTGCGCGCCTGAAGTGCGTTTGAGCGGCGGACATTATGCGGATATCGGCATTGATCAAGCCCACGTCGACGGTAATCTGGTGACTGCGCCAGCCTGGCCCGCGCATCCGCAGTGGCTGGCTAAATTTGTTGAAGTATTAATGCAGTCAGCGGCAAAGTGATGAGAAAGTCGGTATAACCTTCCGGTTATACCGACCGCACAGCTTACCTCTTCATGAGTGCGAACACGCCCCAACCAATGTATTCTCGGGTGAAGGTGACGTGGCGTCCGGGTGAACTTCTCAGTTGTTCCCTGACTTCCGGTGCAAACTCATCGTTTTGATTAGCTTCCAGCCAGCGGCGCATCGTCAACCATTTTGCCGCCTCGTACCTGTCCCAACCTTCCTGGTCAGCCAGAACCATTTCAACCACGTCATAGCCGAGCGGGTCAAAAGAAGAAATGAGTTCCGCCAGGGAAAGAAAATCGGCGACAGCGGTCGCGCCGCAGGACTGGGCGATTTCCTCCGTTGCGGGCATCTGGCGCCAGTACGGTTCACCGATGAGTATGATTCCACCAGGCTTAAGACTCTGCTCCAGTTGTCTGACCGTTCCGGTGACGCCGCCTGCAATCCAGGTTGCGCCCACGCAGGCGGCAATATCGCATTTTTCTTCAGCGACATAGCCCGTTGCATCGGCGTGGACAAAACTCACCTGCTGACTGACGCCCAGTTCTGCTGCACGCAGCGTTGCTTGTTCGCTAAACAGCTGGCTCATATCGATACCGATGCCGAAAATACCATGATCGCGCGCCCAGGTGCACAACATCTCTCCTGAGCCGCTACCGAGATCCAGAATGCGGGTGCCCGGTTCCATGCGCAGCACCTGGCCTAACGTGGCATATTTCTGCGCGGTGAACGGGTTATGGATGCGATGAGCGCTTTCGCTGATAGTAAAAATTTTGGGGATATCCATCTCTCTCTCCTTAGCGATTATCCAGTTGGGCGCGAACGTTGTTCAGCCCGGTAGTATTGATGCGATAGGGCTGACCATTGACAGATTTGATCAGCTTTTTGGTTCTGAGTTTTTTGAACACGGCGAGGGTGCAGTCGCAGAGCAGTAGTCCTTCGCGGCTGTAGCATTCGACGGAGGTGACACGGCCTGAGGCGTCGCGGACGTGAACGATACGGCCACCTTTGGCGAGAACGTGTAAGGTACGTTGTTCCTGACGGGATAAATTCATACTGGAAAACCTGTTTAATCATCATGTGCAAAACGTGCAAACACACTGCGGTGTCCGCATTCGATTTCGGCGCATTGATAACCAGTCCGGCCTGAAAAGGTCGGTAAGCTGATTATCTGATGATTACATTCTCCAGCATCAAAGCCTCGGGTTGAGTTGAAAGGTATTTACCTGATGAATCATACCAGCCAGAATCTCCAGAGAAAACTCCTTGTACATAAAATGTGATCTATAACGAGTTATTGCGTTTAGTGACTTTATTAACTGCAAATTTTCGTTATGTGAGACATTTATTAAAGTATTAAATTAATTTGATATTCTGTCTGTGCATAGAGTGATATCTATGGTAACTCAGCATATTGAGCGCATTCAGTACCATGTAATTGATTAGTATGGGTTAATATTCGCGAGGTTTTATTTGCCTTTTTGATAAGGTATTTTTTATTATTTTAATAATTTTCTACCGAGTTTGCGATTAATCAATTTTAAGAATTTTCTTAATGTTGCGAGTTGTGTATACTCGGTTCCGCAAGAAGCTCTTCCGTTATCACTAAAACTATAAATCTGTCCTTAACACCCGTATTACCTCTGCCCTGAATCTCTTCTCAGGGCAGAGGTTTTTTTTGCCGGTGCAGGATTTTATTAATCACCAATATATACAAATATTATAGTGGGTAATGTTTAAAATTAATGGTTAGGGAAGTATTATCCATCGATAATAAGGTAATGTCGAATAGTATCATAATGAATCTATTTACCAAGGGACTATATAGTATTTCTTATAATTCACGATTTTTCAGTATGATAGAAATTTTTGCTATTGATATAATTGTGAGTTTGCTCACGGATTTTAGTGCGCTAAGTGGCTATTTCTAGAGAAGTGCAAACGGTTGCATGTTGCAGTTACAGTATTCGTTCATTAAAAAAATATAGCGATGGTATATCTTAGGCCGGTATGGATGAGTGGAGTCTAAATGATTTCTATTATCTCTTAGGCTTACGAGTACCGTTTATGATTTCTGTTAGCTAAACACCATGGGAAATAGCAGTAAACACGGACAGGGAGTATGATTTTACCCATCAGTAAGGCGTTTTATCACAGGCATAATTTATATTCATTTATATAAATCAACGTCGTAATGTTCATAAAACCAGCGTTCCGGGATGAACGCTGGTTTTATCCAGTTCCCTGTTTTATATCACTCGCGCTGTACGCGAGCCTCCTCTCACAGTATTTCGTCAATAAAATATTAAAGGACCTCCTGGAATGGATATTGTTGAACGTTTTATCAACTACACCAAAATTAATACCACGACTTCAAGAGAAAACGGCGCCAATGGGATAATGCCTTCTTCTGCTGGTCAAATGGTACTGGCAAAACTGCTTGCAGCAGAACTTGAAGCATTAGGAATGGAAAACATTGAGGTCAGGGATACCGCTATCGTAACGGCAACACTTCCCGGGAATACTGATGACACGGTTCCTGTCGTTTCATTCTTTGGACATCTGGATACCAGCGCGGAACAGACTGCGGACACAAATGCACAACGTCTTCACTATAGCGGTGGGGATTTGTGTCTGAACAAAGAGCTGAATATTTTTCTGCGCGAAAGCGAATTCCCGGAACTGAAAAATTATATCGGTGATGATCTGCTCGTCACTGACGGAACCAGTCTGTTAGGGGCTGATGATAAAGCAGCCATCGCCGCAATTATGAACGCATTACAGTATCTGGTGGCACATCCGGAAATCAAACATGGGCCGGTGAAGGTGGGTTTTGTGCCTGATGAAGAGCAAGGATTACGTGGCGCAAAAGCGTTTGATGTTGCGAGCTTCGGTGCTGATTTTGGTTACACCCTGGATTGTTGCGGTATCGGGGAGTTTGTTTATGAGAACTGGAATGCGGGCGATGCGGAAATCATCTTTACCGGCCAGTCTGCGCACCCCATGTCAGCCAAAGGTAAGCTGAAGAACTCGCTGCTGATGGCGCATAAGTTTATTGCGATGCTGCCTGGCGGAGAAGCGCCTGAATATACGGAAGGGCGCGAAGGTTATTACTGGGTTAAGCAGTTGCAGGGTAACAGCGCCCGCACGGTGCTTAAGCTGGATATCCGCGACTTTAGTGAAGAAGGCTATAAGGCACGTATGGCATTTATCCGTCAGCTTGCCGTCAGTACCTGCGCTCTATGGGGCGAAAATAGCGTGGTCTGTCATTTAGCCGATCGCTATGCGAACGTGTTCAATAGTTTGCAGGGTGATGCTCACTATCCGATTGATATTGCATTACGCGCCTATCAGAAATGTGGGATTACCCCGGCTCCTGTCGCCATGCGCGGCGGATATGATGGTGCGGTTTTATCGCAGAAAGGATTGCCATGCCCGAATATTTTTACCGGTGCTCATAATTTTCACTCAATCTATGAATATCTGCCGGTGCGTTCACTGCGGGCCGCCAGCGATGTCGTGGTTGCGGTCATTGAGGAAACCTTTGCTGAGTTCACGCAGCGGAGAGCTCAGTCATGATTCAGGTGTTAATTGCCCTGCTGGTTATCGTGGTAGTCGCGCGTCTGATCCTGAAAGGTTATCGTGCCGAGCCCGTGCTATTTATTGCGGGTTTGGTGCTGATGATTTGCACCGCACTCACCGGGTGGGGTTCCGTACTACCGAAAGGCGTTGCTGGCACGGGGATTTCCTTTCTCGATCCGTTCGAGGTTATGCGCGATCTTTTCAGCACGCGAGCTGCCGATCTTGGCCTGATGATCATGGCGCTGATGGGATTTGCGCACTACATGGATCATATCGGTGCAAATGAGGCGGTGGTGCGTGTCGACACAAAACCCCTGCGTGCGCTGCGTTCGCCCTATATTCTGCTTTTTTTCTCATACCTGCTCGCCAGTCTCCTGCAGTTAGCTATTCCTTCCGCCACTGGACTCGCCGTACTGCTGATGGGAACAATGTTCCCCATTATGCTGGGATTAGGGCTTTCCGCTGCCTCTGCTGCCGGGGTAATTGCCACCTCGCTTGGTGTGGCGTACACCCCAACGGCAATCGATGCTATCAGGGGATCGAAAGCGGTCAATATGGATGTGGTGGAATACGTTGTCTACCACCAGGGACCGGCAGCTCTGGCTACCGTTTTGGTCGTGGGAGTCTGCCATTTTTTCTGGCAGCGCTATTGCGACCGTAAAGCGGGGACCTTACCACGGGAAATCGGTAGCACTGAAGTGACTGACTCAGGGAAAGCGCCTGCTTTTTATGCGCTGCTTCCCATGCTTCCGATACTGATGGCAGTGGGATCCTCCGAAATGTTCGTCAGTGGTATTAACCTGAATATCATTACCATTGTGCTTATTTCAATGGCTATCTGTATGTTGATTGAATGGCTACGGGTGCGAGATTTAAAGGCGGTGTGCGAAGGGTTTAGCCATTTTCTGAAAGGAATGGGTACTGCCTTTACCGGTGTAGTAGGACTGCTGGTAGCGGCGGGTGTTTTTGCTCATGGTATTAAAGTCATTGGTGCGATTGATCAATTAATCCTGATGGCCGAACATGTGGGATTACCGCCATTCGCCATGGCGGTGGTGTTTGCGCTGGTGACGCTTGCGGCGGCTATCATTATGGGATCGGGTAACGCGCCATTTCTGGCATTCGTTGAGCTTATCCCGCAAATCGCTGCCAGTATGGGGGCGAACGCTGTTGCCATGATTCTGCCGATGCAGCAGGCATCGCATATGGGACGGGCCATTTCACCGGTATCTGGCGTGGTGATCGCCGTTTCCAGCGGGGCAAAAATAACCCCATTCGATGTGGTTAAACGCACCGCCGTACCGTTGATTGTCGGCTTTGTTACCCATACGCTAATCATCGGTATTTTCTACTAACAATTGCAGGCACAGACAAACCTCTGGTTCATTGAATCTGGAGGTTTTCTGGTTTGATACGTTGGTGTATTGATTACGGGGGATAATTATTAGTTTTCATCTTTATCGAGCTATTCTTATTATTTGTGGTCAATCTTGTTAACTATAAATGGTTAATAAAAATAATGTGTTCCATGGCTCTTTTTTTACATTGAGATAAATTAATCTGGATCATATTATGCTGATTTTAGTTGTAGTAGGTTTTTAAATTGAGCAGTAACAAATTAAATACAATAATGATTTTTTCTGGGTGGGTTTTAAGTGGTAAAAAATTTAGGAAAAGTGAGTAAATCGAGGCATCATTATCAGGATGAGCTGGAAGCGTTTACCTGGAGCGCATTAGTGGCAATTGGTATCGCAATACAGGATCACAAGATCCACTCTAAAATGTCAGAGCATATTTTTATTATGCATTGGTTGGCTATCGCAAAAAAAAGAAAACTCTTCTCACGAAGTGTTGCCAATGAGCTTCAATGGTTAATTGATGAAGGCAAGAAAAAAACATTAATGCACAACTAAAATTTAAAATTGAATACTTGTACGCCACCTCAAGTGGTGATGTGACAATGCAAAATGATTATTTTAAATTCACCCACACGATTGAAATATTGAGAAATAATGGATGGCAGAACTTTCTACTCACACCAGAGAAGTGGCGTAACCTGCATGATAAGATTAAAGTGAGAAAGGGTAACTTTATTTTTATGGATGATACCCGACTCCAGGAGTGCTTTGGTGCTCAGGGCGAGATAGTCAAGCCTTTCTGTATCCGGGTGTATGGTGATGTTGAGTTCGCAAAATTAACCTTCATCAAACACCACCTGCCGGTAGAGTTTGTGAAGGATATTTCAAATGAATTTCATCACTTCCAGTTTCTTACTGATAAGTAATGATTAGCACAAGTTATGAACAGAGAATTGTTAAAGCAAAAGTTAGAGATCGCGACCGAATGGATTAGGTTGTCTGATGCCGCTGACAATTTATCTATAACTTTTCGGGGCATTCTCGAGATTGGCGAAAGTTCTTCTGCGCCAGATGACAGCACGCCGCTACTTCGGTTAGAAAATGAAATGGCGACAATTGCTGTTGATTCAATGTCATGGGTAAGGGTGCCGGCAGATCTTCAGGAAAAAGTTACCGTCTATATTCTCTGACGTTTGGCTGCTGCTTTGTTCGTTTTATGCCGGTCAGATACGGCTATCGTGCCCATTCTCAGTGGCGCATGATGTTTAATATAACTGTTTTTTTTCATCCATAAATAATATTAATGTTGGTTTTTTTATAGTGTGATTGTTCCCGGTAATAAAACGGCGATTTGCCGCCATGTATACGACGGTGTACGTAATTTATTATGCTATGTTGAGCCGGGAAACTTTCTCATAATTAACCATTTTTAGGTTAAGGTATTACGTGGTGTGTCGATAACAATTTAGTCAGAGATGATTGTCTAATTGTTATGGAGATGTTCAAATGTTAAAGAATATGAAGGTTAAAACCAGTCTGTTATTATTGCTTTTGGTATTTACCTTTATGCAGTTCCTTTCTAATGGGTTTGAGTTAGTCGATCTCAAAGGAAATCAAAAAAGTACCCTTCTACTGCATAATATAGTAAAGGAACAGGATTCGCTGCATAACGTCGTTGGGGCTGTTTATAAAGTAAGAAGCGTTCTTGATAATATTCAACTGCAAGATATGGCTGCTACCCAACAAACATTGCGACAGGTGCAGGATGAGATCGCTTATGCCAGAAAGCAGTTCGCTATTTTTTGGGATATACCTGGACTGACAGCGGATGATCCCCAGATTGGTAAAATCGTCAGAACTGCTTTTGAGCAACAAATGAATGCTGAACAAAAGTATGTTGATAAATTAAATGAGGCTATTTCTAACGGTAGTCTTGTCGGTACACAAGCAAATGCCAACACTGAGTTGCTGGCTTTGCGAAAAAAGTTTGATAAGGAGATTGAGAACTACTACAAATCAACCATGTTGGTCGGTAAAAATATCGTAGAGCAGACACACGTTCAGTTTAATGCCTCAATACTTAAAATATCCTTACTGCTGGCCGTTACAGTTCTTATCTTTATTCTCTGTAATATCTGGATAAACCGAACAATCATTCGGCCATTAAATATCGTGTCTGAGCATTTTTCACGGATTGGTAAAGGCGATCTGAGTCATCCCGTTAAGGTGCCGGGTAACAATGAAATTGGCTTACTGTGTTTAAATTTACAACACATGCAAAACGGCCTGCGGGAGACTGTCAGTACAATTCGCGATGGCGTTGAGTCTATTAATATCGGAATGCAGGAAATTGCTTCGGGTAATTCAGACTTATCAACCCGAACGGAGCAACAGGCTGCGGCAGTGGTTGAAACGGCGGCCAGTATGGAACAGATTTCCGTAACAACCAAAAATAACACCGATAAATCACATCAGGCTTCTGCCATGACGAGTGAAAGCACGGAAATGGCATTGCGTGGCGAGCGCTTAATGAGCGACATGGTTGAGAAAATTCACCTGATCAGCCGCAACGCGCAAAGCGTGAATGAAATCTCTCATGTGATTGATAGTATTGCTTTCCAGACCAACATTCTCGCTTTAAACGCCGCGGTAGAAGCGGCGCGCGCTGGCGAATCCGGGCGTGGATTTGCCGTTGTAGCGAGTGAAGTCAGAACCCTTGCCCAACGTAGCGCCTCCTCAGCGAAAGAAATTAGCGAACTGGTTGCCAAAGCGGCAATCAGCGTCAAGGAAGGGGTGGAGATAGCTGAAAGCAGTGGGGCTATGATGGCGGACATTGCTAAGGCAATACGCAATATCAATATACTCATGGAAGATATATCCGGCGCATCGGGGGAACAGAGTAGCGGCATCGAGCAGATCCGCGTTGCTGTCACGCAAATGGAGCAAGTCACTCAACAAAACGCGTCTCTGGTTGAGGAAATCGCCGCCACGACAGGCAGTGTGGAAGAGCAGTCGGCAATGCTTTCCCAGGCCGTGGCTGTGTTTCAGGTTGATGAAAAGCCGCAGGAGGGTACGCAGGACAAGCAGTAGAACATGCCATCTCATCAGCTGTAAATTCAGTCTGATGAGATGGCTGGCTGTCAGGAAAAGCGCCTTAATCATATTGATAATAATTCTCATTATTATTGTTGTGTTGCGCAGGGAATGGTAATGTTGCTCCTGGCCATAAACTGTTAATCCCATTTTCTGTGCAGAAGACAGCATGAACAACACCACTCTGAATGCGTCCAGACGCGTAGCCCGTACTTTTTCCGTCAGCGAGTTTATGGATTTTGGTGAACGTTACGGGATTGACTATCGCTTTCCCCAACTGGCACAAAAGCCGGACTTGCCGTCTGCTAGCCCTGTGCTGCAAGGTGAAATTGAGGAGATGACGCTCCCCTGCGGGATGTGCGTGACGCACTCTGATGTACAGGTATTGCAACCCTACGAAACCACCTCCCGCCACAGCAGTCCCCTGTATATGTTGGTGGTACTGGAAGGCTGCGTGGTCCTCTCGCTTAACGGTCAGGAACACGTGGTGCGTTCCGGAATGGCGTTTAGCTCACGCCTGAGCGAGCACCAGACGATGCGCGCCCGCCATCATGCCGACTGCAAACTGCGAACCTTATCTCTCGGTCTGTATCCCGACGGCGCGTGGCGCACGGGGCTGCTCGAATCGTTGATGCGTGAGTGGGAAAGATGCCAGACGCCGACGCTTATCTGGCAGGTGCCGGGATTTTTACTCAGTGGCCTGGAGTATGCGCAGCAGATCACGCTCAGCAATGTATCTCGCCAGTTGATGCTGGAAGGGCTGATATTGCAACTGTTCGGCCATGGCCTCAGCGTGTGCCAGGTCGAGAGCGGCAAACGCCTCGCCGCCAGCGGTGAACAGCAGCGGCTGGAAGTCGTTCGTCGCCTGTTGGAACAGAATCCTGAGAATGACCACACGCTCAATGAACTGGCGCAACGCGCGGCAATGAGTCCCAGTAGTCTGCGTAGCAAGTTTCGCGCAGCCTATGGCTGTTCGGTCTTTGATTACTTGCGCGATTGCCGCCTGGAACGCGCTCGCGGTTATTTACTGGAAGGATACAGCGTACAGCAGGCAGCCTGGATGTCGGGATACCAGCACGCCACCAACTTCTCTACCGCCTTTCGTCGTCGTTACGGTTTTTCGCCAGGCGATATGCTCAAGCTTTGCTAATCCATTTTTGCGTTTTGCGCACGTTGCTGGCAGACAATTTGGCACTGCGCATAGGTAATCTGGCATCCGGCATAGCTATCTCCGTCAGCAAAAAGGTAATAATTCTCACTTACAATTAGAAATGCCTTTGGAGATACTCATGTTCGCGAAGACTCGGTTAGCGCTGCTGGTAGGATGGGTGACCGGCAGCGTGGCTTTTCCTCTGCTGGCGCAGGAAACAACAAAAAACGATACGGTCGTTGTCACCTCGCAAATGCAGAGCGGGGCTACTAAGCTTGCCACGCCGGATATTGAAACCCCGCAATCGGTATCCATCATTACCCGCGAACAGTTTGAAGAGCAGGGTGCAACCAGCGTGCGTCAGGCCGTTAGCTATACGCCGGGGGTATACAGCAACCAGATTGGCGCCTCCAACCGCTTTGACTACATTGTGCTGCGCGGCTTCTCCGATGGCAGCCTGGACAACGTCTATCTCGATGGTCTGAAGATGATGGGCGACACCAACTCACATAGCTCGCTGGTGGTCGATCCGTGGTTCCTTGAAGATATCGAAGTGGTGCGCGGCCCGGCTTCCGTGCTGTACGGGCGTTCTTCTCCGGGGGGGATCGTCGCGTTGACGTCGCGCAAGCCGTCATTTGACGCGGGTGGAGAAGTGAAGCTGTTTGCCGGCAACAATAACCAGCGCGGGGCGGCGTTTGACGTCACCGGGGCACTGGATGATAACGATCGTGTGGCGGCGCGTCTGAGCGGGATGACGCGTTACGCGGACTCACAGTTTGGCCCATTGAAAGAAGAGCGTTACGCGCTGATGCCCAGTCTGACCTGGCGGATCACCGACCAGACGCGTCTGGATCTGATGGCCTATCTGCATCGCGACCCGGAAGGCGGTAGCCACTCCGGTCTGCCTTATGACGGCACCGTGGTTCCGCATTACGGGCAAAAGATCTCCAACACCTTTTACGAAGGTGAGGATGATTACGACAAATACGATCGCCGTGAAAACATGGTGGGCTACAATATTGAGCACATGTTTGATAGCGGCTGGTCGGTGCGGCAAAAGCTGCGCTATCTGCATACCGACGTTGAACTGAACCAGGTGTATGCGGCGGGCTGGTTGAACGAAACCGAGCTTAATCGCGGCTATTCCGGCTCTGATGAAAAAATGTCGGCGATTACGCTGGATAACCAGCTCGACGGCAGCTTTGATACCTGGCAGGTCAACCATCGTCTGCTGGTGGGCATTGATTATCAGGATCGCAGCAACAATACCACCGGCTACTACGGCGCATTCCCGCCAATCGACGCTTTTAACCCGGTGTATGGCGCGAAGCCGGATTATATCGACATGTACGCGCGTGAGAAGCACAAGCTGCGCCAGACGGGCTACTATTTGCAGGATCAGATGTCATGGGATCGTTGGCGTATTACGCTCGGCGGTCGCTACGATCAAGTCAGCGTGTCTAATATTGATAAGATCAACGATATCCGCAGCGATCTGGATAAAAACAACTTTAGTACTCGCGCCGCATTGCTCTACTTGTTCGATAATGGCTTTGCGCCGTACGTGAGTTATTCCACCGCCTTTACGCCAACCAGCTTTGCCGATGAGAACGGCAATCTGCTGGATCCGATGAAAGGCAAGCAGTGGGAAGCGGGGCTGAAATATGAGCCGGAAGGACTTAACAGTCAGTTCAGCGTGTCGGTGTTCCGCATTAATCAAACCAATATCGCCACCAAAGAAGAGCCGACCGATCCGTACCGCTCGATTGGGGAAATTGAATCTGAAGGGGTGGAGCTGGAGGCGATTAGTCAACTTACGGACAGCTTTCGTCTGCAGGCGGCATATACCTACACCGACATCCGCTACAAGAAAAGCAGTCCGGAGGAGCAGGGCAAGCGTGCCGTGTATGCACCACGGAATCAGGCCAGCACCTGGCTGAGCTACGATGTGAAAAGCGGCCTGCTGGATGGTCTGACGCTCGGCTCGGGCGTGCGATATGTCAATGGGATCACCAGCGATCGTCTGAATACGCATACCCTGCCATCCTATACGTTGGTGGATATGGCAATTGGCTACGATTTAACGAATATCGGTATTAAAGGACTGAGTGCCCAGTTGAACGTCAACAACCTGACCGATAAACGCTACGTTGCGGCCTGTAATTCGCTCTCATACTGCTACTTCGGCGCTGAGCGCAGCATTGTCGGCAGCGTATCCTGGAAATTCTGATGCTTTAGCCGGATGCGGCCTTGACGCCTTATCCGGCCTACAACAGAGTGCAAATTGTATGCCTGATAAGCGCATCAGGCATAGTGGATTGCGGCTATTGCGTAAAACCGTTTTGCATACAAATCTGCGCGCTGGTTCTCAGAGTGAAGGCGACTTTGTCTGGGTACTGGCTGTAATAGTTATGCTCTTCTTCCAGCCCTTTCGCCTGCGCCAGACGTACCGTTTCCAGCGAGCAGGTACGGTAGATCAGATCTTTATTCATATTGATCTGCTTCTCGCGCTGTTTGTCCGCAGACAGCGCCAGCCATTTCTCTGACAGCGAGTAATCGTAGACCACCCGATTTCCTTTCGCCTGCACGTTCTCAATGGTAATGAATTCGTCGATTTTCAGTCTCGGTTGCCCACGCATTTTTTTCTTATCTTCTGCGGCGGCATATTGGGCCAGGGTATTAATATCCATGCTGGCTATCTTCTGTTTATAAGTCTCGACATAGGCGGCGGGTTGCTGATAATGCTGAGCGTAAGCGTTTCTTAATTCCCCGTCGCTCATCGTACAACCCGCCAGAAACAGAGGTAATAGCAGTGCCAGTTTTATTTTAGTCATAATGCTGTCCCGTTTATTATTGGATGCAGTCGCCCATAACATAATAAAAAATGAATGATCACAGGTGATAGTTAAGGTTGTATAAACCGGGGCGCGAAGGCACAAGTTCAATAGTCTTAAAATGGCGGAACAGGCGGGAAACCCTGCCAGAATTGGCAGGGTTATTAAAAATTAATGGCCGATCATTTTAGCCTTCGGAATCAGCTGGAAATACATGTGATCGGGCACCGGCGTATCCCAGACATTGGCATAAACCGCATAGCCAATGGTGGCAAAAAGGATACCCAGCACCAGGATAGTCATGACAACGCCTGACAATGCCGTTTGCCGCCATAACGATTTGCCGTTTCCTTGTTCCCCCGCAGGGGTGTGCAGTGAAAAGCTCAGCGTAGAGGCCACCGGGCAGGATTCAACGCAGGTCATACAGCCAGTACATTCCACGGTACGCACCTGAATCAGTCGATCAACCGGGATAGTAGACGGGCAGTTTTTCGCACATTTCCCGCAGTCAATGCAACTGTCCGGATTACGCCGGATTTTAAACGGCGAGAGCAGTGAAAACAGGCCAAGCAGTGCGCCATAAGGGCACAGATAACGGCACCAGGCATTGCGAATAAACAGGCTCAGAACGCTGATAACTACCACGAAAATAAGCGTGGCGGAGCCGATATGACGAAAAAAATCGAGCATCTTCACGTCAATGATCATGCCGTAGGCCGACATCAGAAAGTACTGGATTCCCTGGGCGGGCATCGACAGAGCGATATACAGGAAGAAACCCAACAGCAGATACTTCAGACTGAGCAGTGGGATGTCCAGCCAGCGCGGCAGCGTGAAATTGCGACCCAATACTTTTTTTCCCAGAGTACCAAGCAGTTCGGAAAGCGTGCCAACCGGGCATAGCCACGAACAGAAGGCTTTTTTTAACAACAAGCTAATCAGGATAAACGCAACTAACAGCAGCATGGAGGCGGCATGGATGGGCGGGAGAAAACCGGTCTCCAGCGTGTAGCGGATATTCATCAAACCCGCGATCGGCAGCCACCCCTCAATACCGCCGGGTCTTGGAATATAAACGCTGGTACCGGCAGTTTCAAAATAGCGGACCCAATAATAAAACGTCACGCCAATATAGATATTGCTGGCCAGCAGGAGAAACTGGGTGGCTTTTCGCCAGGTGCTGGCGTTACGCCAGTCATTCCACGGTAGTTTGCCTCCGGTCGTGCCTGGGCGGCGCTGCCAGCGTGTTCTCTTTTTCCCGTTCATGGTTTTACACTATCCCTCATATTTCCCCTCCTGCATTCAGAAGGCGTCATCACCGGGATATGCTAGCGCTATTCAGATTTGGTGTATTTGATTTGCATCTTATTAAGCGGCTGTTATTTTTATGGCACGTATATGCCTGAATAAAAATAACAGCCCGATACTTATCGCAGGTCAGATAAATACCCTTAACGGGGTATTTATTTCTCCGTGGGAAAAAAGGTTATTCCTGAAATATTTCTACGCGGTCACGGCCATTACTTTTCGCCAGGTACAGTGCCCGATCGGCTTTATCAACCAACTGCTTGTAGTCAGGATGGTAGTCATATTCGGCGATGCCAATACTGACGGTGACAGAAAACACTTCTGTTGCTGAGGCCGCCATACGCATCTCGGCAATTTTCATGCGTAGCGTTTCGAGGATAATACTGGCCTGAGACTGATCTGACTCGACAAGCAGAATCATAAATTCTTCACCGCCGTAGCGGAAAACGTAATCGCTGCTGCGAATATGATCATAAATAACCGCCGCGACGTTTTTGAGCGTCATATCACCGGTGTTATGCCCATAGTTGTCGTTAATTTGCTTAAAGTAGTCGATATCCAGCATCGCCAGGGTAAAGGGCTTCCGGGTATGTAACGCCAGCGAGATCTCACGGCGCATAATGGTCGGGATAAAGCGTCGGTTAAGCAATTGAGTCAATGAGTCTTTACCATTTTCCTGCTTCACCAGCGCGTCGAACATTGAGGCGAGCAGGAAATGGATTTTTGCCGAGAGCTGGCGTATATCCTGCAACAAGCTCATCCGTTCAGGTTCTGTCGCCTGATGCTGATGCGACAGCGTGGTTGTCAGGCGGTTGTCGATTTCCGCAATCAGCGACTCCATTTCTTTCAGCAGATTGCTGTTGCCCAGAATGTATTTTCCCTTGTGTGCGAACCACATACCAAAATCAGAATTCGCCAAAAGGACCAGCTCACCGAAAGGCATTCCGGTGGCGATGTTATAGATAAACTGATTTTCCCTGTCGGTAAATGAGCGTATTTGCCGCTCGCGTTCGACGTTAACGTCATCGTAAATGGTCTGCAGGCGATACTGTTCCTGGGTATGCAGTGAGTTTTGATAGCTGGGGGAATAGGAGACGGTCATGGCCTCCAGGGCGGTATCCATTGCCAGACTGCTGAAACAGATGGCATCGCTCAGCAGGGCGGGCGAGTATTCCGCTTTCTTTTTCAGGACCCGATACAATTCATCTTTCAGCTTGCGTGCGCCGCGATTAACCAGATCGATAGGCAGCCCGATGCGGGCATGCACCACGCCAATTTTGCGCTGTTTTGCCAGCAGTTGTGAGAGATCTTCGTTCGCGCTACCAAGTACGCTGCGTAGCCAGTCAAACATACTGCCGCTGAGGCGGGTGCTGACCTGTTCTGTATTGAGGAACAATGCGCTCTCCGCATGGGAGAGCATATAGTCATAAAAAACGCTCACTAAATGGCGGATCTCTTCGTCGCTTAATGATGTCAGGATCGTATGAACTTCAGGGGATGTTTGACGTAACAACGCCTGCCATTCTGTAAGGAGTAATGTGTCGTTTACCGGAGCAACCTGTTCCATCTCACTGCCACTCAAAATGCGATTTAAAAATTCAGGCGGTATTACGGACAATTACGTCACAATGGTCAAGTTAAACTCGCTTAACGATGGCTGACACCTTCATAAATCAGCCTGAGCGCGAAGACGCCGATAATGGCGCCTATCACCCGGCTGGCAACCCTCTGGATTCGACCATACGCACGGCGCACAGCGGGCAAAGAAAACGCCTGACTGAGAAAAATCCGCCAGATAACGGAAGACAAGACAATACCTGCCCAGGCCATTAGCCTCGCCCATGTAGGCGTTTCTGCGCTGAGGGTGACGGAGAAGATACTAATAAAAAACAGAACGGTTTGCGGATTAGACAAATCTGTTAATAACCCGCGGCGGAAAAATACATACCAGGGGGCGGAAATCGGCTGCTGTAACGTTGGCATTTGCGGTGTAGCCTGATGGCGAACACTGTTCCAGGCAAACCACAGCAAATAGGCGCCGCCGACAATTTTAATCAGTGAAAATATCTCTTCACATTGGGTAATGAGCGTCGCCATGCCAAAGAGCCCGAGGCCGGAGTAGAACGCATCGCCTAAGGCCACACCCAGACCGGTCATCACCCCTGCGCGTCGTCCTGACGCCAGACTGGTTTGCACCACCACGAACAGGTTCGCGCCAGGATTAAAAAAGGTTAAAACAAACAGGCTGATGGTGAGTACGACGGCGTGTAAAGGTTCCATAGACAACGATTCCATTAGTGAGAGCGGGCCAGGGGCATGCTTAGACTGCTAACACTATAATTTTAGCGCGCTCGTCATTCTGCGTATTTACTCACACTGTATTGTGAAATGAGCTCAAATTTGCAAATAGCGTCTACGCCTGGTTTCTGCAACCCAGCTGCGCCGGATAATGCTGCGGCGTGGGATCTTCTGTTATACACGATGCGCAAAATATCTTTATATTTCCGCCTGCTCTGGATCTTTTTAGCGGCCTGAACTACTTATTAATCATCCTTGACTCGCATGGCGAATGTTCAGGGGGCGATGATGGCATATATAACAAAACCTGGAGCTTTTATATGAAAACTGGAATTAAAGTACTTATTGGTGCGTTAGCTTTTGTTGTGTCCAACGCGTATGCCGCGGAATTTATGACAAAACTTGAGTTTGAAAAGGTTGAGTCGCAGTACACAAAAATCGGTGATATTTCAACGAGTAACGAAGTTTCTGTTGCAGACGCTAAAGAAGAACTGCTGAAGAAAGCCGAAGAGAAAGGTGCCGATGTGGTGGTATTAACCTCCGGCCAAACGGACAATAAAATCCACGGTACAGCCAATATTTACAAGAAAAAATAATGCGCAGTACTGAAAGATAACATACCCGCCAGTCATTGCACTGGCGGGGTTTTTTTTATGTAGTTCTGCTGATACCGAGATATTGCGCCGCCGCGGTTTTATCGCCATTGAATTGCGCCAGCACCTGCTGCGGCGTCAGTGATGAAGTGACCTGCGGCGGGGCAGCAACCGCGGCCAGTTCAGGTAACAGCTGCTGTAGAAATTGTTCGTTCAGCTCCGGCTGTGGTTCGACGCTTAAAAACAGCGCCAGACGCTCCATCATATTGCGCAACTCGCGGATATTTCCCGGCCAGCCATAGTTCAGCAACGTATGCTGGCTCAGGGCTAATCCCTTACGCACCGCGTCAGAAAACGGCGCGTCCAGTTCCGCCAGCGACTGTTTTAAAAAGCCTTCCGCCAGCGGCAGAATATCGGGGAGCCGTTCGCGCAGCGGCGGCAGCTTGAGGCGTAAAATACTCAGACGATAAAACAGATCGGTACGAAACTCACCCTGTTTCATCTCTTGTTCCAGGTTGCAGTGCGTGGCGCTAATCACCCGTACATCGACAGGAATCGGCTGATGTCCCCCGACCCGGGTGACCTCTTTTTCTTCCAGCACGCGCAATAACCGGGTTTGTAACGGTAGCGGCATTTCGCCTATCTCATCAAGAAACAGCGTCCCGCCGTGGGCAATTTCGAACAGGCCCGCGCGTCCTCCCCGGCGGGAGCCGGTAAACGCGCCATCTTCATAGCCGAACAGCTCCGCTTCCAGCAATGATTCGGTGATTGCTCCGCAGTTGACGGCAACAAACGGTGGCGAAGGTTTTCCGCGCCGATTCTCCTGACGCGTAAAATACTCACGATGAATAGCCTGCGCCGCCAGCTCTTTACCTGTGCCGGTTTCACCCTGAATCAGCACCGGCGCACGCGAACGGGCGTAGAGCATAATGGTGTGCCGCACCTGTTCCATTTGCGCAGAGTGACCGCGCATATCTCCCAGCGCATAGCGGGTGCGCAGCATATCGCCAGAGGCGTATTGCCCGTTTCTGCGTAGCGTCAGACGGGTCATATCCAGCGCGTCGACAAAAGCCTGACGCACGGTGGCCGCCGAATAGATAAAAATGCCGGTCATGCCCGCTTCTTCCGCCAAATCGGTAATCAACCCCGCGCCGACCACCGCCTGGGTACCGTTGGCCTTCAGCTCATTGATTTGTCCACGGGCATCTTCTTCGGTGATATAGCTGCGCTGTTCAAGCTGCAAATTGAAGGTCTTTTGAAAGGCGATTAGCGCGGGGATGGTTTCCTGATAGGTAATGACGCCAATCGACGAGGTCAGTTTTCCCGCTTTTGCCAGCGCCTGTAGTACGTCAAACCCGCTGGGTTTAATCAGGATCACTGGAATCGATAAACGGCTTTTCAGATACGCGCCGTTGGAGCCTGCCGCAATGATGGCATCGCAACGCTCGGTGGCCAGCTTCTTACGGATATAGGCCACCGCTTTTTCGAAACCCAGCTGAATAGGGGTAATGGTCGCCAGGTGGTCGAACTCCAGACTGATGTCGCGAAACAGTTCGAACAGGCGCGTGACCGAAACCGTCCAGATAACCGGTTTGTCATCGTTCACTCGCGGCGGAAGATGCGTATCAGCCATAAGCAACCCAAAAAGTAAGGAACCGAGTATAAGGGTTTAGTTGTGTTTCATAAATGTTGCAATGAAACATTCAAGTCAGTTTCATGAAACGATAGCTGACACGCTTTTGTGCAATAAAAACACAGGTTCTAAATGTAATTATCTGTTTTAAAAAGTAAAAATTGAATTTGCACAAAAGTTTCGGTCTTTGGCATACCCCTTGCTTTAGGTAAATCAACGAATGGTAACAAGTTGATAACAAGAGGACGGATATGTCTCTACACTCTCCAGGGCTGGCGTTTCGCGCCGCGCTCAGCAAAGAAAACCCATTACAAATCGTCGGCACCATCAACGCCAATCACGCTCTGCTGGCTCAGCGTGCCGGGTATCAGGCGATTTATCTCTCTGGCGGCGGCGTTGCGGCGGGGTCGTTGGGTCTGCCGGATCTCGGTATTTCTACCCTTGATGATGTACTGACCGATATTCGTCGTATCACTGATGTTTGCCCGCTGCCATTGCTGGTGGATGCGGATATTGGTTTTGGATCGTCGGCGTTCAACGTGGCGCGTACCGTGAAGTCGATGATTAAAGCCGGTGCCGCCGCGCTGCATATTGAAGATCAGATCGGTGCCAAGCGTTGCGGGCATCGTCCGAACAAGGCGATCGTCTCAAAAGAAGAGATGGTCGACAGGATCCGCGCCGCCGTGGATGCGCGTACCGATCCCAACTTTGTGATTATGGCGCGCACCGATGCGTTGGCGGTGGAGGGGTTAGAAGCGGCCATCGATCGTGCCCAGGCATACGTTGAAGCGGGGGCCGACATGCTGTTCCCGGAAGCCATTACCGAGCTGGCGATGTACCGCCAGTTTGCCGATGCGGTGCAGGTTCCGATCCTCGCTAACATTACCGAATTTGGCGCCACGCCGCTGTTCACTACCGATGAACTGCGTAGCGCGAACGTCGCCATGGCCCTGTATCCGCTGTCTGCCTTCCGCGCCATGAACCGTGCGGCTGAACGGGTCTACAACGTGCTGCGCCAGGAAGGCACGCAAAAGAGCGTGATCGACATTATGCAGACGCGCAACGAACTGTACGAAAGCATCAACTACTACCAGTTCGAAGAGAAACTCGACGCGCTGTACACAAAAAAGTAACCGTCGTAGGCCGGATAAGGCGAAGCCGCCATCCGGCAATAAATTTGTACCCTACATATTATAAAAATGACGAGGACAACATGAGCGACACAACAATCCTGCAAAACAACACGCATGTCATTAAACCTAAAAAATCGGTTGCGCTGTCAGGCATCGCCGCCGGAAATACCGCGTTATGCACCGTGGGTAAAAGCGGTAACGACCTGCATTATCGCGGCTACGATATTCTCGACCTGGCGCAACAGTGCGAATTTGAAGAAGTTGCGCACCTGCTGATCCACGGGAAATTACCTACCCGCGACGAACTCACCGCCTATAAAAGCAAACTCAAAGCGCTGCGCGGCTTACCCGCAAATGTGCGTACCGTGCTGGAAGCGCTGCCTGCCGCATCCCACCCGATGGATGTGATGCGCACCGGCGTCTCCGCGCTGGGGTGTACATTGCCGGAAAAAGAGGGGCACACCGTTTCCGGCGCGCGCGATATTGCAGACAAGCTGCTGGCGTCCCTCAGCTCGATCCTCTTGTACTGGTATCACTACAGCCATAACGGCGAGCGCATTCAGCCGGAAACGGACGATGATTCCATTGGCGGTCACTTCCTGCATCTGCTGCATGGCGAAAAACCGTCGCAAAGCTGGGAAAAGGCGATGCATATTTCGCTGGTGCTGTATGCCGAGCACGAATTTAACGCATCCACTTTCACCAGTCGTGTGATTGCGGGAACCGGCTCCGATATGTATTCCGCGATTATCGGCGCGATTGGCGCGCTGCGTGGGCCGAAACACGGCGGGGCGAATGAAGTGTCGCTGGAGATCCAGCAGCGTTATGAAACGCCGGATGAAGCCGAAGCGGATATCCGCAAACGCGTGGAAAACAAAGAAGTGGTGATTGGCTTTGGTCACCCGGTTTACACCATTGCCGACCCGCGTCATCAGGTGATTAAACGCGTGGCGAAGCAGCTTTCTCAGGAAGGCGGTTCGCTGAAAATGTACAACATCGCCGACCGTCTGGAAGAGGTGATGTGGGAAACGAAAAAGATGTTCCCCAACCTCGACTGGTTCTCGGCGGTCTCCTACAACATGATGGGCGTCCCGACCGAAATGTTCACTCCGCTGTTTGTTATCGCCCGCGTTACCGGCTGGGCGGCGCACATCATCGAACAGCGCCAGGACAACAAAATTATCCGTCCTTCCGCCAACTACACCGGCCCGGAAGATCGCGTATTTGTGCCGATCGAAAAGCGTTGCTAATTAAAACCTCTAAATATAAAAACAGGAGTTGTACCCTATGTCCGCACATATTTCGAACGTTCGCCCAGACTTTGACCGTGAAATCGTTGATATCGTTGATTACGTTATGAATTACGAGATCACCTCAAAGGTGGCGTACGACACCGCGCATTATTGCCTGCTCGACACCCTTGGCTGTGGTCTGGAAGCGCTGGAATATCCGGCCTGTAAAAAACTGTTAGGACCGGTGGTGCCGGGGACCGTAGTGCCGAACGGCGTTCGCGTACCGGGCACCCAGTTCCAGCTTGACCCGGTGCAGGCGGCGTTTAACATCGGCGCGATGATCCGCTGGCTGGACTTCAACGACACCTGGCTGGCCGCGGAATGGGGCCATCCTTCCGATAACCTCGGCGGTATTTTGGCGACGGCTGACTGGCTGTCACGCAACGCGGTGGCGGCGGGGAAAGCGCCGTTGACCATGAAAAAAGTGCTGACCGGGATGATCAAAGCCCATGAAATTCAGGGCTGTATCGCGCTGGAAAACTCCTTTAACCGCGTTGGTTTGGATCACGTTCTGTTGGTAAAAGTCGCCTCCACGGCGGTGGTCGCGGAGATGCTTGGGCTGAGCCGGGATGAAATCCTCAACGCCGTTTCGCTGGCGTGGGTCGACGGCCAGTCGCTGCGTACCTATCGTCATGCGCCAAATACCGGCACGCGTAAATCCTGGGCGGCAGGCGATGCGACCTCCCGCGCAGTACGTCTGGCGTTGATGGCAAAAACGGGCGAGATGGGATATCCGTCTGCGCTGACGGCGAAAACCTGGGGCTTTTATGACGTCTCCTTCAAAGGGGAATCGTTCCGCTTCCAGCGTCCGTACGGCTCTTACGTGATGGAAAACGTGCTGTTTAAAATCTCCTTCCCGGCCGAGTTCCACTCGCAGACCGCGGTAGAAGCGGCAATGACGCTGTATGAACAACTGCAGGCCGCGGGTAAAACGGCGGCTGATATCGAAAAAGTGACCATTCGCACCCACGAAGCCTGTATCCGCATCATCGATAAAAAAGGCCCGTTGGATAACCCGGCGGATCGCGATCACTGCATCCAGTATATGGTCGCCATTCCGCTGCTGTTTGGGCGTTTAACCGCGGCAGATTACGAAGACGGCGTGGCGCAGGACAAACGTATTGATGCCCTGCGCGAGAAGATCACCTGCTTCGAAGATCCGGCCTTTACTGCCGATTATCACGACCCGGAAAAACGTGCCATTGCTAACGCCATCACTCTCGAGTTCACCGATGGTTCACGTTTTGAAGAAGTGGTGGTGGAGTACCCAATCGGTCATGCGCGCCGTCGTCACGACGGTATGCCGAAGCTGGTCGAGAAGTTCAAAATCAACCTGGCGCGTCAGTTCCCGACCCGTCAGCAGCAGCGCATTCTGGATGTCTCCCTGGACAGAGCCCGCCTGGAGCAGATGCCGGTCAATGAGTATATGGACCTTTATGTAATCTAAACCTGCGTGCGGCAAGGCGTAAGTTCAACAGGAGAGCATTATGTCTTATAGCGAGTTTTATCAACGTTCGATTACGCAACCGGAGTCATTCTGGGCCGAGCAGGCCCAGCGTATTGACTGGCAGCAGCCGTATACGCAGGTGCTGGATCACAGCAACCCGCCGTTTGCCCGCTGGTTTTGCGGCGGCAAGACCAATTTGTGTCATAACGCCATCGACCGCTGGGTGGAGAAACAGCCTGAGGCGCTGGCGCTGATTGCGGTGTCATCGGAAACCGAAGAAGAGCGTACCTTTACCTTTCGTCAGCTGTACGACGAAGTGAATGTGGCGGCGGCAATGTTGCTGTCTCTGGGCGTACAGCGCGGCGACAGGGTATTGGTTTATATGCCGATGATCGCCGAGGCGCACATTACGCTGCTGGCCTGCGCGCGCATTGGGGCGATCCATTCGGTGGTGTTCGGTGGCTTTGCCTCGCACAGCGTGGCGGCACGCATCGACGACGCCCAACCGGTGATTATCGTTTCGGCGGATGCCGGCGCGCGCGGGGGCAAGATCCTGCCGTATAAAAAGCTGCTCGATGATGCAATCAGTCAGGCGCAGCACCAGCCGCGTCATGTGGTATTGGTCGATCGTGGTTTGGCGAAAATGGCGCGGGTAGAGGGGCGCGACCTCGACTTTGCCGCGCTGCGCCAACAGCATCTTGGCGCGCGGGTGCCGGTGACGTGGCTGGAATCGAATGAAACCTCCTGCATTCTCTATACCTCCGGGACAACCGGTAAACCGAAGGGCGTCCAGCGCGACGTTGGCGGCTATGCGGTCGCGCTGGCAACCACGATGGACACCATTTTCGGCGGTAAAGCGGGCGGCGTGTTCTTCTGCGCGTCGGACATCGGCTGGGTGGTTGGGCATTCGTATATCGTGTATGCCCCATTGCTGGCGGGGATGGCGACGGTGGTGTACGAAGGGCTGCCAACGTACCCGGACTGCGGCGTGTGGTGGAAGATTGTTGAGAAGTATCAGGTTAGCCGGATGTTCTCCGCGCCAACGGCGATACGCGTACTGAAGAAATTCCCGACCGCGCAGATCCGCAATCACGATCTCTCCTCGCTGGAGGTGCTGTATCTGGCCGGGGAACCGCTGGACGAACCGACCGCCAGTTGGGTAACGGAAACGCTGGGCGTCCCGGTTATCGACAACTACTGGCAGACCGAATCCGGCTGGCCAATTATGGCGATCGCGCGTGGGCTGGACGACAGGCCTTCGCGGTTGGGCAGCCCTGGCGTGCCGATGTACGGCTATAACGTGCAGTTGCTCAATGAGGTGACCGGTGAACCCTGTGCAGCGAATGAGAAGGGGATGCTGGTCATTGAAGGGCCGCTGCCGCCAGGGTGTATTCAGACCATCTGGGGCGATGACGCGCGGTTCGTAAATACCTACTGGTCGCTGTTTTCTCGTCAGGTATACGCCACTTTTGACTGGGGCATTCGCGATGCCGACGGCTACTACTTCATCCTCGGCCGTACGGATGACGTTATTAACGTTGCCGGACACCGACTGGGTACGCGTGAGATAGAGGAGAGTATTTCCAGCTATCCAAACGTCGCAGAAGTGGCGGTGGTCGGCGTGAAAGATGCTTTGAAAGGGCAGGTGGCGGTTGCATTTGTTATTCCGAAACAGAGCGACAGCCTTGAAGATCGCGACATCGCGCATTCGGAAGAGAAGGCGATTATGGCGCTGGTGGACAGTCAGATTGGTAACTTTGGCCGTCCGGCACACGTCTGGTTTGTGTCACAGTTGCCGAAAACGCGCTCCGGTAAAATGCTCAGGCGGACGATTCAGGCAATCTGTGAAGGCCGCGATCCCGGCGATCTGACGACCATTGACGATCCGGCGTCGCTGCAGCAAATTCGCCAGGCGATCGAGGAGTAGCCGTTATTAATTGGCCCGGTGGCGCGATGCTTACCGGGCCTGAATTTTAATCGACTTTCTTATACGGTCCATGATAGTAATCAAACGGCGCATAGACCGTATCCGCCACAAAAGACAGCGGCACATCGATAAATAACAGCGCTAAATCGAAATAGTTATAATCGTAAGCGCCTGGATTTTTTAGTTTATCAATGTCGTGGTGCGTACCCACATAATAGGTATTCGAATCCTCGCCTTCCGTGCGTGCATTAATGCTGCCACATCCTGAAAGTAATGCGCTGACCAACAACGTCATTACCGCAACCGTCTTTCTGCTCATTCCTGTGACCTGGGTTTTACCGTCTCGTTTACCATAGCAGGTTAAAAGCGGCTTTTTGTCCGCAGAACTTAAACCCCCAGGTCAGGACTCATAGAGTGAGGATTGCACGTTATAGGCCGGATAAACCACGTGAGTGGTGCATCCGGCAAAGAGGCTTTTACAGCGCGACGCTTTCGCGACGACGCAGCAGGAAAAATAATGGGCAGGTCATAACCTGCCCATTATTATTATGTTTAACCCCAGATAACCTGGTAGTGATAACGTCCGGCACTCAGCAAAAACTCCGGAGACACGGAAGGACTCCATGAATCATCGCCGCCGACACCCATATGGAAGCCATCAATATTGAGCCAGGTACCCGCCTCCGGTTGCAGCAGGTGACGGTGGCTGGTTTCCATCAGTTGCTGTTGGCTAAAGCGGTTGATGCTGAACAGGAAGTCGCCACGCCATTGATGCGTGCCGTAGTGCAGTTCGCGCGTGCCGCAGCGCAGACCGTTTTCGCTCGGGAAAACATACGGGGTGTACATCTCATCGAGTGACAGATCCCAACGGTCAAAACAGGCGGCGCTCAGGCGATCCGGGTAGTTCTCATGTGGACCGAGACCTAACCAATTCACTCGCTCGGCGACCTGCGACAGCTGGCAGCTCAGGCCAATACGCGCCGGATGCGGCGTGCCGCTGGCGACGTCGACATCCACCGTTATCTGCATCTCGCCATAACCGTCGATACGATACGATTTACGGCTGATAAACAGTGTTTCACCCTGATACTGCCAGGCATGCGCGGTGGTGATCAGCACACTGTTTGCCAGCGTTTCGGCTTCGCATAACAACAGCAGCGGCTCTACGCGGTAATGGCCTGCGGCCTTCCAACGTTCAACCCAGGCATTTGGGTCAATGCGGTATGACTCGCTGACGCCGATATCGTTGTCCAGCGGCGCGCGGGTGAACTGGTCGGTCAGTGGGGATAACAACTGGGCGGTATCATCAAGCCAGTATTGTGTCAGCAGGCCAGACCGACGGTCGAATTGCCAACGCTTGTTGTCGTTCTCAACAGTAAAGCTGTTTTCGCTAACGTTGAGCTGTGGCGCGTTGCGGACAGTTGGCTGCCGCACCAGGCTGAGTTTCTCTTCCAGCTTCCACTGCTGCCAGGCGCTGATATGTCCGGCGTCTGACCAGGCGGTGGCGCGAGGCTGTTCCACGCGCACCGTCAGCCACAGTTGGCCTGCGGTTTCCGGCATCGGGCGATTTGGCAGGGTAATCACCTGGCGGCCCTGCGGGGCAATATCCAGAACGATTTGTCCGGCGGCCAGCAGGTTGCCGTCCTGGGCAATCGACCAGTGCAGAACTTCGTTATCGCTGCGGCGGAACAGATATTCGCTGGTCACTTCAATCTGGCGTTCAGCGCCCGGCAGTAACGTAAACTGGAAAAACTGCTGTTCATGTTTGGCCTCGTATAACGCCGGATGCGGGGTGCGATCGGCGAACACCAGTCCGTTCATGCAGAACTGACGATCGTTAGGCGTGTCGCCAAAGTCGCCACCGTAGGCTGACCATGCCTTACCGTTCTCATCATATTTAATCAGCGACTGATCCACCCAGTCCCAGACAAACCCGCCCTGCAGGCGCGGATACTGACGAAATGCCTGCCAGTATTTGGCGAAGCCCCCGAAACTATTGCCCATCGCATGGGCATATTCACAGAGAATGAGTGGACGCTGCTCGCCGGGCATCGACAGCCACTTTTTAATCGACCATTTAGGTACCGCCGGGAAGGGCTGATCCTGATCGACGCGGGCGTACATCGGGCAAATAATGTCGGTCGCCGCGGTATTCGCGCCGCCGCCTTCGTACTGTACCGGGCGTGACGGGTCTTCCGATTTCACCCAGCGATACAGCGCGTCGTGATTGACGCCATGACCGGATTCATTGCCCAGCGACCAGATGATAATGCTCGGATGGTTGCGATCGCGCAGCACCATGCGCGTCACGCGCTGGCTCATGGCAGGCAACCATGTGGGATCGTCGCTCAGGCGATTCATTGGCACCATGCCGTGGGTTTCGATATTGGCTTCGTCGACCACGTACAGGCCGTAGCGATCGCACAAGGTGTACCACAACGGATGGTTCGGGTAATGGGAGCAACGCACGGCGTTAAAGTTGTTTTGCTTCATCAGCAGAATATCCTGCACCATCGTCGCCTCATCCATCACCTGACCGTTGACCGGATGGTGCTCATGACGGTTGGTGCCGCGAATCAACAGCGGTTTACCGTTTAACAGTAGCAGGCCGTTTTTGATATCAATCTGACGAAAGCCGACGTCACAGGCTTCTGCTTCAATCAGCACTCCATCCGCGGTATGTAACTGCACAACGGCACGGTACAGATTGGGCGTTTCGGCACTCCATAGCGCTGGCTTTTCGACGTTCAGCCGCAGGGTAACCCGGTCATGATAAGCGCCGCGCTCATCAATAATCTCGCTGCCGAGTGGGGAGGTCGTTTCGTCATTGAGCGTTTCACCTCCCCACAATTGCAGGGTAACGCGTAAATTTTCGCTCGTGTTGCCCGCCACTCTGACTTCCGCTTCCAACACGGCGCGGCTGAAGTCATCGTTAAAACGGGTGTTAATGCGCAGGTCGCTGATTTGCGTAGTGGGCTTATGCAGCAAAGATATGTCGCGAAAGATACCGCTCATGCGCCACATATCCTGGTCTTCCAGATAGCTGCCGTCGCTCCATCGTAGCACCATCACGGCCAGGCGGTTTTCGCCGCGCAGCAGATAATCGCTCAGATCGAATTCAGAGGGCAGACGGCTGTCCTGACCGTAGCCGACCCAGCGACCGTTGCACCACAGATGAAACGCGGAATTGACGCCGTCAAAAATAATGCGCGTCTGACCTTCATCTAACCACGCGTCTTCGATATTAAATGTGAGCGAGTAACATCCCGTTGGGTTCTGTGCCGGAACGTACGGCGGATTAACCGGAATCGGGTAGGTGACGTTGGTATAAATTGGCGCGTCGTAACCGTCCATCTGCCAGTTAGAGGGGACGTTGATAGTGTCAGCCTGTGGCAGATCGTTTGTCAGCCAGCTTTCCGGCACAGCCTCCGGCGCGGGAAACCACGCGAATTGCCACTGGCCATTCAGCGAACGTAACTGGGCTGAGCGCTGATTAGTTCGCGCATCATCTGCTGAGCGCCAGCTACAGAAAGGTGGGTGCGCCTCCAGGCGGTTGAGCTGCGTGACACCGGGATTTTCCCAGTCGCGACGTTTCAGAACAGCGGAGAGTGAATCAGTGTTCAGGTTCATAACGGTATCCTGTTCGAATTTGTTATTCGCTCACAATTTCAATCAAAATACGGATAAGCGTTCCCAACTGTAAAGGATGGGGCGTGTAATGAGTGAACTGACTCACACAATTGTTATACGTTCACATTTTAGGTGTGAGCTGAGAGACTTGCCTCGCCAACTGGATGAGTGAATCCGCGAGCGCCTGGGGAGAGGTGGTTTGCGTATCGGGAGGCAGAACCGTTTTGCGCTTAACCAGAGTTACGGGCAGCAGTTGGTTGCCCACGGTTGATTCGCCATGGGGAAGTTGCAGCAGCCTGTCGACGCTGGTTTCACCTAATAACGGAAAATCCTGCCTGATGGTAGTCAGCGGTGGAATGTAGCAGGCGCTGTCTTCGGTGTCATCGTAGCCGATCACCGAGATATCCATCGCCACCCGCAGGCCGAACTCGCTGATTGCCCGCATCGCGCCCAGCGCCATTTGATCGTTAGCAACCAGCATAGCGGTGGGGAGATTACCGCTATTGAGCAGTTGCAGTGTTTGTTGAAAACCGGACATGGCGCTCCAGTCGCCTTCCAGCTCCGCGACGGGTTGCAACTGGTAGTACGCCAGATATTTATGCCATCCCGCATGGCGAAGCCTTGCCGAAACCGAAGTGCGCGGCCCGCTCAGCAGGGCGATACGCTGATGTCTGTGCTGTACCAGATGTTCAACGCCGAGGCGTGCGCCGTCGTCATGGGAGAAAATCACGCTGTTAATTGGCGTCTGGTCAGAGACATCGAGAAACAGCACTGGCACCGTACCGCAGGCGGCAGCCACGGCAATGGCGTCTTCTTCGTCCAGCGGATAGTTGATGATCAGCCCGGTTACGCGCTGAGAAAGCAGGTTATGGACCGCGGTTTTACATGCCTCAACGCCGCTGCGCTCGACCATGGCGATCACCACGCTGGCACCGGACTGATCGGCGCGGGATTTTATGGCTGCAACGATTTGTGAAGGGGCGTGCAGGGCAAGGTTCGCCGTCACGACGCCAATCAGCGACGTCTGTTTACCTGCCAGCTGCTGTGCGACGCGGTTAGGGATGTAGTTGAGTTCCGCCATCGCGGCCTCAACTTTCTGTCGGGTTTTTGCAGAAACGTGGCTGGCCTGATTTACGACGCGCGAGACGGTCTGGTAAGAGACTCCTGCATGGTCTGCCACATCGTATAGCGTTACCGGTTTCACGTTTATCACCCCTGTCATGATGTTTTCTACGCGCTATGATGCCACAGCGGGACGGTTTTGGGGGATTTGCGCATTGGTTCTGCGAGGCGCATTCCAGGGTTGTGTCTCTGGCGCCGGAGGATTTATCGTCGTGATTATTAACAGAATAAAAAAGTGAGGACATGGTGAGCGACGTTGCGGCAAATAACATTCTGTCTATCTACAGGCGTCATGCGGATGCCTTTGCCAGCCAGCGCTCTCGTGCACTGTTTGAAAAAAGCTGGCTGGACAAGTTCATCTCGGTTATGGGCGGGCAGGGCAGCATTGTGGATATTGGCTGCGGGAACGGTCAGCCGATTGCCGGGTATTTTATCCAGCAAGGTTTTCAGCTCACAGGGATTGATGGTTCCGCAGCGATGTTGGCGCGTGCCCGGCAATCCTTTCCCGCGCAGCGCTGGCTGGAGCAGGATATGCGTGAACTGGCACTCGACGAAACCTTTGCCGGCCTGATTGCGTGGGACAGTTTTTTCCATTTAACCCAGCAAGACCAACGAAAGATGTTCCCAATTTTTGACCGGCTTAGCCATCCCGGCAGCGCGCTGATGTTTACCAGCGGTACCGGGAATGACATTGCTATGGGGCAATTTGAAGGCGAGCCGCTATTTCACGCCAGCCTTGCACCTGATGAGTATCGCGCATTGCTCTCAGCGCACGGCTTTACGGTGATTGAAATGGTGATGAAAGATCCGGAATGCGCAGGGCACACGGTGTGGCTGGCGAAAAAAAGCTAAACGCCGCGAAAGGTTTTGCGCCATTCGGCGGGGCTGACGCCGAAATGAGATTTAAAATGCTGACGCCAGGTGACAGGCGACTGAAAACCGACCTGTTCGGCGATGCGTTCAACGGGCAACTGACTGGACTCCAGTAGCGCCTGGCTGCGGCGAAGACGCTCGACAATCAACCACTCTGCCACGCTCGACCCGGTGGCTTTCATAAAGTGACGGGTTAACGTGCGACGGCTCATCATCACCCGCTGCGCCAGCGCATCGAGACTATGCTGTTCGTGGATATGCAGGCGTAAATAATCAAGCAGCGCATTGATGCGCTGATCCTGGGTGTTTTTCGCCACCGGCTGTTCGATAAATTGGGCCTGACCACCTTCGCGATGCGGCGGCACAATCATCCGCCGCGCAATCTGATTCGCTACCGTGCTGCCAAAACGTTGGCGGATCACGTACAAACAGCAATCCAGCGCGGCGGCAGTGCCTGCGGAGGTAATAATACCGTCGTCATCCACATACAGAGCGTTGATATCCAGACGCGCCGCCGGGAAGCGGGCCTGGAAATCCTGCTCGAACTCCCAGTGCGTGGCCGCCCGTTTGCCATCCAGCAGACCGGCATAGCCGAGGACAAATGCGCCCAGACACAGCCCGACCATTTGCGCGCCGTTTTGCCGCGCACGGTTGAGCGCATCAAGCAACCCCTGCGGCGGGCGATGTGCGGTCGTGCCCCAGTAAGGGATCACCACGATGTCGGCTGCCTCCACCGCTTCATAGCCATAAGCTGCGTTAATCGAGAAACCGTCCTTCGAGGAAACAATACCGGGCTGTTCGGCGCACAATTGCACATCGAAGCGCTTTTTCGCCGCCACTTTGTCACTGAAAATGATGCACGGCACCGAGAAGTGAAACGGGCTGAAATCTTCCACGGCGACAATAGCGACGGTAAGTGGCTGCATACGATTCCTCTGCGGATATTAAAACGTCAGGGTTTCACCATCTTCCGGCACGTTGACGCATTGCGCAATCTGGTTGTCGCTGGCGTATGCTTTCAGCGCGGCGCGGGTCAACAAACAGTGGTTTATCGCCTCCATATGCGTGGCCACAATTTGTGCATTGGGAAGCGTGAAGTGGGTTTTTAGTACATCTTCTGCGCCCATAATAATTGGGCCAAAACCGATGACGTGGGCAAAACCTGCGTTCAAAATCACCACATCCGGCTGGAAAGTCAGCATGTTGGCTTCCACTTCGTCACGCCAGATAGTGTCCCCAACCAGATACAGCGTTTTTTCCGCCGGATGCTGAAAGATAACCCCGCAGGCATCGCCTAAACGTTCCGCCATTTGCGGGATGGCGTAAGCGCGATCTGAGCCATGCTGGCCGCCGGTTTTACGCAGGGTGATGTCGCCCAGCGTGGTATTGTGTGTCAGTACATTAAGTTGGGTGAAACCCTGATCTCGCAGCACCTGCGCATCCTGCTCATTTTGCACGTAAATCGGTTTGTCTTTCGGCACGACCCGTGCTGCAACCTCATCCCAGTGATCTTCATGCAGATGCGTCACGATCAGCGCATCGACGTTAAGCAGATTATCAATATTAACAGGCAGATCGACGGTCGGATTGCGGATCTCCGCACGTGCCGTTCCGGCAAAGCCCGGATAAGCACCTTTTGCCGCCAGCATTGGATCGATTAGAAAGGTTTTGCCACCAAAGGTGATGCACTGCGTGGCGTTGCGGATTTGCGTGATGTTCATGGTGATTGCTCCACGTGTTGGGTCAGTGGTGTCATCGTAGAGTGTTGTGCATAAGTTGAATGTGGGCAAATGGGCGAGTAGCGATGGGATCGGGCCAATTACAGAGGCCGATAATGTAATTAGATTTAAGGTAATTGAATATTTACTTTATAGCTCTCGGGTTAATTCGTTGCTATTGTACCGACCTGAATAAAATACAAATATATACCCGTCATACTTCAAGTTGCATGCTCGTTGGCTTTCCTCGCTCACCCCAGTCACTTACTTGAGTAAGCTCCTGGGGATTCTCTGCGTCGCCGCCTTCCTGCAACTCGAATTATTTAGGGTATATAAATAAAGATTAATTAAATGCGAAGCGGCTTCAAAAAGTATATTGGTTAAATGCAATATATTGCAGCCAATAAAACAGATCGCGAACTATGAAATAAGAATGCTATCATTCACATCAGACGCGGCAGACAACTGCTGGCACAGGCATTCACCCCGGAGCACCTCATGAACAACGACATTCCGCTAAAATATTATGATATCGCCGACGAGTACGCGACCGAAGCCGCAAAGCCGGTAAGCGATGCCGAACGCGACGCGCTGGCGCACTACTTTCAGCAACTGATCACCCGTTTAATGAACAATGAAGAAATTAGCGAAGAAGCGCAGCAGGAGATGGCAACCGTGGCCGGTGTCGACGCGCAGCGTATCGACGATATCGCAGAGTTCCTCAATCGCTGGGGTAACGAGTAGCCAAAGACGTGGTCTGTGTTTTACACTGCGCGCAAATTCAGTAGATATACTCTGCGAGTATTAGATTTAATCAGGTGGAAACAGCAATGAACGGAACAATCACAACGTGGTTTAAAGATAAAGGCTTTGGATTTATCAAAGATGAAAATGGCGAAAACCGCTATTTTCATGTGATTAAGGTTGCTAATCCTGAGCTGATCAAGAAAGACGCGGCGGTAACCTTTGAACCGACCACCAACAACAAAGGTCTGTCTGCCTATGCGGTGAAGGTCATACCAGACAGTAAATACATCTATATCGCTGGCGAACGTCTGAAGCTCACGGCGATCAAGTCGTACCTGGTATACAGCGAAGAAGTCCCTGTCGAGACCCGTATTGATAAAGAAAATGCGGTGCTGTCTGTCGGCGTGCTGATGAACAGTATCCGGCCGAAATCAGAGGTGAAGCCAGGTGAAATGCGTAAGCTGAAAAAACTGGCTATCACCACTTTCCAGGGCACGACGCTGATTTTCTCCGAAGATGAAATCGACATCGAGGCGACAGTGAAACTGCTTAAGGTCTGAAGCTCTTCAGACTGATAAGTGCCGCAACTCTGCTATCCATTGCCCCATGCGGATGTTGTTGCTCTGAGCGCTGAGGATGTTAGAAACCGCTCGCTCAGAGCAGAAAACGTTATTCAATAGCTGAAGCCGTTGCTGGCTCCGCGTCCTAATTATTGCTGAGGTCCAATTAGTTAGGATAAAAACAAAAGAAGCAGGACGGAGTCTGGTAATAATCTATTCATAATGTTAATTATTGATTAAATAAAAGTAGCATCTCATGAAGTTGGGATATTTTTATTTCTCATAGACGAGAATTTACACATCATGATATAATATGGTGGAGAAAACTCGCGGTTTATTAATCTGCGCGTAATGTAAATAAATTTTCGGGGAGTGCATTCCAGTGGGACGTAAATGGGCCAATATTGTTGGTAAAAAAACGGCTAAAGACGGTGCAACGTCTAAAGTATATTCAAAATTCGGTGTGGAAATCTATGCTGCTGCTAAACAAGGTGATCCAGACCCAGAATTAAACACTGCTTTAAAATTCGTTATTGAACGTGCGAAACAAGCCCAGGTTCCCAAGCACGTTATTGATAAAGCGATTGATAAAGCCAAAGGTGGCAGCGACGAAACGTTCATGCAAGGGCGTTATGAAGGCTTTGGTCCAAGTGGTTCCATGATTATCGCTGAAACCCTGACTTCAAACGTTAACCGCACAATTGCTAATATTCGTTCAATCTTCAATAAAAAAGGTGGGAATATCGGGGCGGCAGGTTCTGTCAGCTACATGTTTGACAATACTGGTGTGATCGTATTTAAAGGCACTGATCCTGACCACATTTTTGAAACTTTGCTTGAAGCTGAAGTCGATGTTCGTGATGTCACCGAAGATGAAGGCAATATCATTATTTATACTGAGTCTACCGACCTTCATAAAGGCATTGCAGCGTTAAAAGCAGCGGGAATTACAGAGTTCTCAACAACAGAATTAGAAATGATTGCTCAATCAGAAATTGAACTGTCGGCAGAAGATTTAGAAATCTTTGCAGGGCTTGTTGATGCCCTTGAAGATGACGATGAT
The DNA here is from genome assembly GCF_005281025.1 of Citrobacter sp. wls714. Lineage (NCBI taxonomy): Bacteria > Pseudomonadati > Pseudomonadota > Gammaproteobacteria > Enterobacterales > Enterobacteriaceae > Citrobacter > Citrobacter sp. wls714. The sequence goes on from NZ_SZWZ01000075.1 coordinate 42,371, forward strand.
GTTCAAAAAGTATATCATAACGTTGCAAATCTCTAATTCTAAATTAAAGAAATCTGTCATTGTGGCAGATTTTTTTAACGAATAGATTTGTTATAAAAAGTATATCTGGCCAGACAGTACGGCAGAAAAAAGTAAATATCTGCTGGCTCAATTTTGGCTCTGTCTCGCCAGCCACTGACCGACGATAGGCCATAATTTCTCCGCATTTCGCGTCCGAAAAAAGCCCATGTGTCCCACGGAAGAAAGACCAAAATCTGCGTGCCTAATTTCGCGATGTTCGATTTTTGCGTTTTGCACTGGCTCCATCAGGGATGCAATGGCTTCAGGGTTAGCCCACGGATCGTCATCAAAACCCATCACCAGTAAAGGTAAGGTTATCTTACTTGCCCGTTGACGTGCATCCCAGTCTGGATCGTCGTAGAAATAACCCGGCATTGCGCTCCAGCGTCCCCACTGAAGCATCACGGGAGCAGGCAAATCTTCGCCCAGTCCAAGGCGCCTGGCAGGCATATACCCGAAGATACGGCAAAGAACCGGGGCTAGAACACGCAGCAGGCACCAGACCCGCACCTTCTCTGCCGTTTGTTTTATTGTGCTCGTCACCCCGGCATGGGAGGCCACAATGACGGCCGCGTGCAGGGCGGAGGTGGCCGCGGAAAGCAGAACAGCATGTCCGCCGACACTGTGTCCTACCGCCAGCAGGTTAAGTCCGGGGAAATGCGTTTTAGCCCAGGCAGTAATGCAGCCTACATCCTGCTCGATCCAGTCTGACATCGAGATGCTGTAGCTACGGAGCTTCCCGGATTTTGAGCGGCCCATTCCACGGTAATCGTAAGTGATGACACTGAATCCCTGATTAAAAAGGTACTCTGCGAATCCCTTATAAAACGCCTGTACCACCGCCGTGGCTGGGTGGAGAATAACGATTGCTTTGGCATCGCTTCTTTCCCAGATCGTGGCAGACAGAAATCCGCCTTCATTGACGGGTATTAATATTGAATTCATTCGTAGAGCCTTATCTTTGTGGTCATACCAGTGAGTTCTGAATTCAATGTAGCTTTAACTACCAAATTTAGCGATTTTTTTTGTTCTGTATCCCGGCCTCGTTAAAGGAGACCGTGAATAGTGTAAGGCTATTTTAGCTTTCCTCTCAGCGCTTCATAGACCTCAAGCGCTTTCTGCACATTCGTCTCATTCAACGATATCTCCGAGATGTCGATAAACCAGGTTCCTGAGCTATTGGTGATCTATCTAAAATCTAATAATCAGGATAATCCTGTTAATTTTACAGAATATGTAGTTATATTATGTAAATGCGTTTCGTTAATCGCCAAATGATTCCAAATAACTCCAAATATTAACCATATTTAGTAGCCATCCATAGCCACTTGAAAACAACAAACTGTTGTAAAAAAATAATAGTAAAGTAACATATGACTAATCAAAGAGGATGATCATGTCTGTTACTCTGCAGTGGAAAAATACAAGCATTCATCCATCAAAACTATAATGCCGGGATGAATAAATAAAAATGGGTAGAAATAATAAACGAAAGGCTCCGCAATCTAATCCGTCAAAAAAAAAGCCAAAGGATAAGAATGTGCCTAAACCTTTTCTCAAAAAAATTAGTAGTTTTATTTTATGGCTCTCCGCTACTGGTGGACTTACATTTGCTGTTACCTATGTTTTCGATTTTTTGACTGGAGATGTAGAGGTCAGGTACGTTAAATCTTCTGGAAGAAGTTATGAATTTAACTTGACGAATAAAAGTTCTACCGACCAGATTATTGAGACTTTCAGAATAGTTCCTGATTTTGAACAAAAGGTAATATATAAAATAACAAAAGATATCACCGGTGTTTTTACTAAGGATGGTGTGTCAATTCCTGGTGGAAATATATCTTCTATGCCTGCGTATGAGTATAAAGAGATGAATGGCTATGTATTGGCAGCGAAGTCTGATGTGAATTTCTTTGTTCCACCTTTGGTTGCGAGGAATTATGTAGAGCCGGAGTATGTTGTAGTATTTGCTGAATATAGAACGAAGTCAAATAATAAATACATAGCAAAACTTGAATCTGCGTTAATAAAACTAAAGCTTAGAGATGGTGTTAAACGTCAAAAATATTTAATTGTTAATAATTTCTGGACTCCAATAAGCAATAGCAATTTTATCGATGCAGTAAAAATCGCTTGCCGAGATGATGACGTCTTTGCAAAAACGGAAGAATGTAAAAAATATATTAATAATTGATTTTTTGTGAGAAGGGTTTGGTGTTTATCATTCTGAACTTCTGTTCTCTGTATATTATATGTATGTATTAAAGTGACATCAAAAAAATAGGAAGTTTTTAAGCCTGGAGGTAAGATGCAAAATTTAATATTTATTGTAGATGAAGATCTTCAAGATGAACCCTCGACCGAAGAAATAATCACGACGCTAATTTCTGATGGCGAAGAAATACCTCTCGAAAATACAGTAAAAAAAGGAAAGCCATTTACCTCTTCTAAAGGAAACTGCGAGACAGAAAATAGTGATCGTAAAATGATAAATCCTTTAGTGGCCAATATTGCGCTTGAAATGGCTGCGAGATTGTTACCATTACCTGTCGCAGTTCTTGTGAACGCAGCACCTGCCGCTTATTCTTTATATCAATTATTTTCAAAGAAAGATGAAGAAGATGTTTCTGTTGCCAGCTTGAAGCAATCTGCAAGTTCTTTTGATAAATATTTAAAGCGTATAAGTATGACTATCGATATGACCTCAAAGGAAAATTACCGTTTTCAACCTGGTCATCCTCAGATAAATCAAGCTTACATCAGACACCCTCTGTCAGAGGATAATGACTCTAAAAAGGATCTTTATATCCTCAGTGATAGCTTAGATGATATCCTGCTTCAGGAACGAGAGGCTGAGATGATAAGAGTATTTGTAAGTCTGGGGGCGACGAAAATAGAATTTCGCAAAGAAAATAAATCGAATTTATTAAGTGATGCTAAAGTAGAAATTGATACTGCATTACCTGTTAGTTCAGCTGAGACTAGCATGAAATTAAATTCCGCGACCACGGATATCGGTAGCGCTAAACGAGTTATTACTTTAGCTGGTTGTGAATGGAAAAAAGGTAGGGAACTTGATAGATCAGCATTTAGTTGGTTACCGTATGAACCATCATGGGAAAGCATTGTATTTGCAAGGGAAAAGGGTGGTTGCCTTAGTGCAGAACTGGAATTAAAAAAGAAGAGCGTATTCTCATCGACTAAAGAGGGACGCTTAGGATTTGGCATGAATGCGTTCACAGGTTCAGTAGGCGCAAGCGTGGATCTCAATCGAGAGCAAGATGAGAACTATACTGTTTATGTTGAGTTTAATCAGCCAGTGTAATATGCCATTTTAATTTCAATCTTGTTGGCAATTGTCGATTGCTTAATCGATGATTGCCATTTATGTGCGACAATATAGTGTAAACTAACCTAAATGACATGAAGTCGCTATTTGCCCCTGCCATCCTCAAGCCTGACGCTCCGATACCTAACAAATGTGATCTACTTCACCTCCCGGCAACCAAAATTTCCTGTGACTCAACGCCGTCCTCTATCTGTTTCGCCACTTTTTGTAAGGCCGGAAGATGCTTTTCCGCTGCCTGTTCAATGGTCATGGCGCTGGCTAGATACACCAGGTTCAGACAACCGATAACCCGCTGTTCGCTGCGGATGGGAACGGCGATGGAGGCGATTTTTTCTTCCTGATCCCACCCGCGATAGTTCTGTCCAAAGCCGTCTTTACGTGCGCGGGCCAGAATAGCGTCGAGTTTCAGCGGTTCGCGGGCTAACTGGAACTCTTCTCCCGGTCTTGAGGCCAGCATTTCAATCAGTTCCTGACGTTCATTCTCCGGGCAAAATGCCAGCCAGGTCAGGCCGGAGGCGGTTTTCAGCAGCGGTAATCGACGTCCGACCATCGCCCGGTGAAATGACAGACGGCTGAAGCGGTGGGTGGTTTCACGTACTACCATCGCGTCAACGTCCAGTGTGGACACGTCGGTCGGCCAGATGACTTCGCGCAGCAAATCCCCCAACAGCGGGGCGGCGAGCGCAGAAATCCACTGCTCGTCACGAAATCCCTCGCTGAGCTGACGGACTTTAATGGTTAAGCGAAAGCTGTCATCGGACAGGCTGCGTCGGACGTATCCCTCATCCTGCAACGTTTCCAGCAGACGTCTGACCGTGGTGCGGTGCAGGCCGCTTAGCTCGGCAAGCAGGGCAACGCTGGCCCCACCGTCAAGCCGATTTAACATATTTAATAACATTAACCCGCGCGTTAATCCGCGCACGGTTTTGTATTCAGTACCGTTGTCACTTTTCATATTCATTGACAAATCTACATATAAAACAACGTTGTGCACTTGGTGCACATCCAGGCATGTTTTGATTGTAGCGCAAAAACTCACTTCTATACTGACCGCACAATAAAAATTATTCACATATTTTTAACAAAACAAATTGCGCCTCACCAGGGCCTGCAATTGCGTTTTGTCCGAGTAGTGAGGTTCTGAAATGACAACTATAAATCCTGATATCCAACCCGCAGTGCAGCACACCGTGCAGGTAGCGATTGCTGGAGCCGGCCCGGTAGGGCTGATGATGGCGAATTATCTTGGTCAGATGGGTATTGAGGTGCTGGTGGTAGAGAAGCTCGACACGCTGATCGACTATCCCCGCGCCATCGGTATTGACGATGAAGCGCTGCGCACCATGCAGTCCGTTGGTCTGGTCGAGAACGTTTTGCCACACACCACGCCGTGGCACGCGATGCGCTTTCTTACCCCGAAAGGCCGCTGCTTTGCCGATATCCAGCCGATGACCGACGAATTTGGCTGGTCGCGCCGCAATGCGTTCATTCAGCCGCAGGTAGATGCGGTGATGCTGGAAGGGCTGTCGCGTTTCCCCAACGTGCGTTGCCTGTTTTCTCGCGAACTGGAAGCCTTCAGCCAGCAAAATGGCGAAGTGACGCTGAACCTGAAAGCGCCGGACGGTCAGCGGGAAACGGTGAAGGCCCAGTGGCTGGTGGCCTGCGACGGTGGCGCCAGCAACGTCAGGCGCTCGCTGAATGTGCCATTTGAAGGTAAAACCGCACCGAATCAGTGGATTGTAGTGGATATCGCCAACGATCCGCTGAGTACGCCGCATGTGTACCTGTGTTGCGATCCGGTGCGCCCGTATGTTTCTGCCGCGCTGCCGCATGCGGTGCGCCGCTTTGAATTTATGGTGATGCCGGGAGAAACCGAAGCCCAGCTTAGCGAGCCGCAGAATATGCGCCAACTCTTGAGCAAAGTGCTGCCGAACCCGGATAACGTCGAGCTGATCCGCCAGCGCGTGTACACCCATAACGCCCGGCTGGCCGAACGCTTTCGTATTGACCGTGTGTTGCTGGCGGGCGACGCGGCGCACATTATGCCGGTCTGGCAGGGGCAGGGGTACAACAGCGGTATGCGCGATGCCTTCAATCTGGCGTGGAAACTGGCGCTGGTGATTAATGGCAAAGCCGGTGATGCGTTGCTGGATACCTACCAGCAGGAGCGCCGCGATCACGCCAAAGCGATGATCGATTTGTCGGTTACCGCTGGCAACGTGCTGGCGCCGCCAAAACGCTGGCACGGCGCGGTACGCGACGGAGTTTCCTGGCTGCTGAACTACATCCCACCGGTAAAACGTTACTTCCTTGAAATGCGCTTTAAGCCGATGCCGCAGTACCACATCGGGGCGTTGGTGCGTGAAGGTGACGCGAAAACCTCGCCAGTCGGCAAGATGTTTATCCAGCCGAAGGTCACGCTGGAAACCGGCGAAGTGACGTTGCTCGACAATGTCATCGGCCCGAATTTCGCGGTGATTGGCTGGGGCTGTAATCCGCTGTGGGGCATGAGTGAAGTGCAGATCCAACAGTGGCAGGCGCTGGGGACGCGGTTTATCCAGGTGGTGCCGGATACGCAGATACATACCGATCAGGATAACCATGACGGCGTTATCCGCATTGGCGATACGCAAAACCGTCTGCGCGCGTGGTTTGCCCAACACAATGCCGCACTGGTGGTGATGCGCCCGGACCGCTTTGTGGCCGCCATCGCTATTCCGCAAACCCTGGGCAACACCCTGAATAAACTGGCGTCGGTGATGACGCTCACCCGCGTAAATACCGATCTTCCTGTTGAAAAGGTAGCCTGATATGCACGCTTATCTTCACTGTCTTTCCCACTCGCCGCTGGTGGGCTATGTCGACCCGGCGCAGGCCGTGCTTGATGAAGTTAACGGCGTGATCGCCAGCGCCCGCGCACGTATTGCGGCGTTCGACCCTGAGCTGGTGGTGCTGTTTGCCCCCGATCACTACAACGGTTTTTTCTACGATGTGATGCCGCCGTTCTGTTTAGGCGTAGGAGCCACCGCAATCGGCGATTTCGGCAGCGCTGCTGGGGAACTGCCGGTGCCGACCGATCTCGCTGAAGCCTGCGCCCATGCGGTGATGAAAAGCGGTATCGATCTTGCCGTGTCCTACAACATGCAGGTCGATCACGGCTTTGCGCAGCCGCTGGAGTTTTTGCTCGGTGGCCTGGATAAGGTCCCGGTGTTACCGGTGTTTATTAACGGCGTCGCCACGCCGCTGCCGGGCTTTCAGCGTACCCGCATGCTCGGTGAAGCCATTGGTCGTTTCGCCAGTTCGCTGAATAAACGCGTGCTGTTTTTAGGTTCTGGTGGACTGTCGCATCAGCCACCGGTGCCGGAGCTGGCGAAGGCCGATGCCCATATGCGCGACCGTCTGCTTGGCAGCGGCAAACAGTTACCCGAGAACGAGCGTGAATTGCGCGAGCAGCGAGTGATCAGCGCCGCCGAAAAATTTGTGCAAGACCAGCACACACTGCATCCGCTTAACCCCGTCTGGGATAACCGCTTTATGACCCTGCTTGAGCAGGGACGTTTGCAGGAACTGGACACGGTCAGCAATGAAGAGCTATCCGCGATGGCGGGCAAATCAACGCACGAAGTGAAAACCTGGGTTGCCGCCTTCGCTGCCATTTCTGTCTTTGGCAACTGGCGCAGCGAAGGTCGTTACTATCGCCCGATCCCGGAGTGGATCGCCGGATTCGGCTCCCTGAGCGCCACCACACAGAACTGAAACAGAACTGAATATGCAGGAGAAAATCATGACTTACCAACCGCAAACCGAAGCCGCCACCAGCCGTTTTCTGGAGGTGCAGGAGGCAGGCGAAACCCTACGCGTACATTTCAATGACTGTGGGCAGGGCGAAGAGACCGTGGTGCTACTGCACGGCTCAGGTCCTGGCGCGACGGGCTGGGCGAACTTCAGCCGCAACATCGATCCGCTGGTTGAGGCCGGATACCGGGTGATCCTGCTGGATTGCCCTGGCTGGGGGAAAAGCGATGGGATCGTTAACCGTGGTTCGCGATCCGATCTCAACGCCCGCATTCTGAAAAGCGTAGTCGATCAGTTGGATATTCAGAAAATCCACCTGCTGGGTAACTCAATGGGCGGACACAGTGCAGTGGCGTTTACTCTCACCTGGCCGGAGCGCGTGGGCAAGCTGGTACTGATGGGCGGTGGAACGGGCGGCATGAGCCTGTTTACCCCGATGCCGACCGAAGGCATCAAGCGTCTGAATCAGCTGTATCGTGAGCCGACCATCGAAAACCTGAAGCTGATGATGGAGATCTTTGTCTTCGACACCAGTGACCTGACTGAAGCGCTGTTTGAGGCGCGTCTGAATAACATGCTGTCGCGCCGCGATCACCTGGAAAACTTTGTCCAGAGCCTGGAAGCCAATCCGAAACAGTTCCCGGATTTCAGTCCGCGGCTGGGTGAAATCAAGGCGCAGACCCTGATTGTCTGGGGCCGCAACGACCGGTTCGTGCCGATGGACGCCGGTCTGCGCCTGCTCTCCGGGATTGCCGGTTCTGAACTGCACATCTACCGCGACTGCGGGCACTGGGCGCAATGGGAACATGCGGATGCATTTAACCAACTGGTGCTGAACTTCCTCGCACGCCCTTAAGGAACTGACATGACGAATCTTAATCTTGAGCAGTTAGCTGCTGATTTACGCCAGGCAGAGGAAAAAGGGGAAGCTATCGCCCCGCTGCGCGAATTGATCGGCGTGGACAATGCCGACGCGGCCTATGCCATTCAGCGTATCAACGTGCAGGACAGCGTGGCGCGCGGGCGGCGCGTGGTTGGGCGAAAAGTGGGGCTGACGCACCCGAAAGTGCAACAACAGCTGGGCGTCGATCAGCCAGACTTCGGCACGCTGTTTGCCGACATGTGCTACGGCGATAACGACACCATTCCGTTTTCGCGTGTACTGCAACCGCGTATTGAAGCGGAAATTGCGCTGGTGCTGAACCGCGATCTGCCCAATGCCGACACCACTTTTGATGAGCTGTATAACGCCATCGAGTGGGTGCTGCCCGCGCTGGAAGTGGTTGGCAGCCGTATCCGCGACTGGTCAATAAAGTTTGTCGATACCGTGGCGGATAACGCCTCCTGCGGCGTGTATGTGGTCGGCGGCCCGGCGCAGCGTCCGGCAGGGTTAGATCTGAAAAACTGCGCGATGAAAATGACGCGCAATCACGAAGAGGTCTCCAGCGGGCGCGGCAGCGAATGTCTGGGGCATCCGATCAACGCCGCCGTCTGGCTGGCGCGCAAAATGGCCAGCCTCGGCGAGCCGCTGCGTGCGGGGGACATCATTCTCACCGGGGCGTTAGGCCCGATGGTAGCAGTGAACGCGGGCGATCGTTTTGAAGCCCATATCGACGGTATTGGTTCAGTTGCCGCCACTTTTTCAGCGGCGGTTACAAAAGGAAGTCAGTCATGAGTAAGCGTAAAGTCGCCATTATCGGCTCCGGTAATATCGGCACCGATTTGATGATTAAAATTCTGCGCCACGGCGTGCATCTGGAGATGGCGGTGATGGTGGGGATTGACCCGCAATCCGATGGTCTGGCGCGCGCCAGACGTATGGGCGTTGCCACCACCCATGAAGGGGTGACCGGGCTTATCGCCATGCCGGAATTTGCCGATATCGACATCGTGTTTGACGCCACCAGCGCGGGCGCACATGTGAAGAACGACGCCCTGCTTCGCGCCGTTAAACCGGGGATCCGCCTGATCGACCTGACGCCCGCGGCGATCGGTCCATACTGCGTGCCGGTGGTGAATCTGGCAGCCAACGTTGACCAGCAGAACGTCAATATGGTGACCTGCGGCGGGCAGGCGACCATCCCGATGGTGGCGGCAGTCTCTCGCGTGGCAAAAGTCCATTACGCCGAAATTATTGCCTCGATCGCCAGTAAATCTGCGGGGCCGGGCACTCGCGCCAATATTGATGAGTTCACCGAAACCACCTCAAAGGCGATTGAAGTGGTCGGCGGCGCCGAAAAAGGTAAAGCCATCATTGTGCTCAACCCGGCCGAACCGCCGCTGATGATGCGTGACACAGTGTATGTGCTAAGCGAAGCGGCCTCCGAGATTGAAGTTGAAGCGTCTATCAACGAGATGGCGGCGGCGGTACAGGCCTATGTGCCGGGTTATCGCCTGAAACAGCGCGTACAGTTTGAAGTCATTCCACAGGATAAACCGGTGAATCTGCCGGGTATCGGCCAGTTCTCCGGGCTGAAAACCGCAGTGTATCTGGAAGTCGAAGGTGCGGCGCACTACCTGCCAGCTTATGCGGGCAACCTCGACATTATGACCTCCAGCGCGCTGGCGACCGCTGAGAAGATGGCGCAGTCACTCACCCGTCAGGCAGGAGAAGCAGCATGAACGGTAAAAAACTCTATATCTCTGACGTGACCCTGCGTGACGGTATGCACGCCATTCGTCACCAGTATTCGCTGGAAAACGTGCGCCAGATTGCGAAAGCGCTGGATGATGCGCGGGTCGATTCTATTGAAGTGGCGCATGGTGATGGTTTACAAGGTTCCAGCTTTAACTACGGCTTTGGCGCGCACAGCGATCTCGAGTGGATTGAAGCGGCGGCGGACGTGGTGCAGCACGCTAAGATCGCCACGCTGTTACTGCCGGGGATCGGTACTATTCACGACCTGAAAAATGCGTATCAGGCCGGGGCGCGGGTGGTACGCGTGGCGACCCACTGCACCGAAGCGGACGTGTCGGCCCAGCATATTCAATATGCACGCGAACTGGGTATGGATACCGTCGGCTTTCTGATGATGAGCCACATGACCACGCCGGAAAATCTGGCGCAGCAGGCGAAGCTGATGGAAAACTACGGCGCGACTTGTATCTACGTGGTCGATTCCGGCGGGGCGATGAACATGAGCGATATTCGCGCCCGCTTCCGCGCCCTGAAAGCGGTACTGAATCCGGAGACGGAAACCGGAATGCATGCGCACCACAACCTCAGTCTCGGTGTGGCGAACTCGATTGCTGCGGTGGAAGAGGGCTGCGACCGTATCGACGCCAGCCTGGCGGGGATGGGCGCAGGCGCGGGCAATGCGCCGCTGGAAGTGTTTATCGCTGCTGCGGATAAGCTCGGTTGGCAGCACGGCACCGATCTGTATGCGCTGATGGATGCTGCCGACGATCTGGTGCGTCCGCTGCAGGACCGCCCGGTGCGAGTGGATCGCGAAACGCTGGCGCTGGGCTATGCCGGGGTGTACTCCAGCTTCCTGCGTCATTGCGAAGTGGCGGCGGCGCGTTATGGCCTGAGCGCGGTCGATATTCTGGTTGAACTGGGCAAGCGCCGAATGGTGGGCGGCCAGGAAGATATGATCGTCGACGTGGCGCTGGATCTGCGTAACAGCAAATAAAAATGATTACGCGGCTGGCAATGTATCAGCCGCGATTCACCTGCATCGTGACCTCAGAGGTACATCTTATGACTACCCGTACCCCCGCATCCTGGCGCCTGACGTTGACCGTCGGGCTGTGTTTTTTAGTCGCCCTGATGGAAGGGCTGGATCTCCAGGCCGCCGGGATCGCTGCCGTCGGTATCGCTCATGCGTTTGCGCTGGATAAAATGCAGATGGGCTGGATCTTCAGCGCGGGCATTCTCGGCCTGCTGCCCGGCGCGTTGGTCGGCGGTATACTGGCCGATCGCTATGGCCGCAAGCGTATTCTCATTGCCTCCGTGGCGCTGTTCGGCCTGTTCTCGCTGGCGACGGCGATTTCCTGGGATTTCTCGTCGCTGGTCGTTGCCCGTCTGATGACCGGCGTGGGGCTGGGCGCGGCATTGCCGAATCTGATCGCGCTGACCTCCGAAGCGGCGGGTCCACGTTTTCGCGGCACGGCGGTGAGTCTGATGTATTGCGGCGTACCGATTGGCGCGGCGCTGGCGGCGGCGCTTGGGTTTAGCGGGCTCGCCTCCGCCTGGCAAACGGTGTTCTGGGTTGGTGGGGTGATCCCGCTGCTGCTGGTTCCGTTGTTGATGCGCTGGCTGCCGGAATCGCAGGTTTATACCCAACAAACGCAGGTGGCTGCCGCGCCGTTGCGCGCCCTGTTTGCGCCAGCGACGGCGAGCGCTACGCTGCTGCTTTGGCTGTGCTATTTCTTCACCCTGCTGGTGGTGTATATGCTGATCAACTGGCTACCGATGCTGCTGGTGGAGCAGGGATTTCAGCCCTCGCAGGCAGCAGGCGTGATGTTTGCTCTGCAAATCGGCGCGGCCAGCGGGACGTTAATTCTCGGGGCGTTGATGGACAAACTGCGTCCGGTGGTGATGTCGCTGCTGATCTACACCGGGATGTTGGCTTCGCTACTGGCGCTGGGGACGGTGTCGACATTCAGCGGCATGCTGATGGCGGGATTTGTCGCGGGGATGTTTGCCACCGGTGGGCAAAGCGTGCTGTATGCGCTGGCGCCGTTATTTTACAACACGCAGATCCGCGCCACCGGCGTGGGCACCGCCGTCGCCGTCGGACGTTTGGGCGCGATGAGCGGCCCGCTGCTGGCCGGGAAAATGTTAGCGCTGGGCACCGGAACGGTGGGCGTGATGGCGGCGTCTGCGCCGGGGATTTTGCTGGCGGGCCTGGCGGTATTTATTCTGATGAGCCGTAAATCGCAGATGCCGATCCCGGCTAACGGTGCTTAAGCGATCGTCCGGAGTGGAGTGCCCGACGCGGGCATCTGCGTCTGGAGCAGGGTAGACACATCGCCATAATTGCGGGTGAGCGCGGAGCCTTGCGGGTATGTCTGTGATAGTGTGAGGGCTTATTTCCGTCAAAACAGGAGCCAGAACAGAACATGTCGCAGAATAATCCGTTAAGCGCCATCCTCGACAAACAGGATTTCCTGTTACTGGATGGTGCGATGGCGACGGAGCTGGAAGCGCGCGGTTGTGATTTAGCTGACAGCCTGTGGTCAGCCAAAGTGCTGGTCGAAAACCCGCAGCTTATCCGCGAAGTACATCTTGATTATTACCGGGCGGGGGCGCAATGCGCGATCACCGCCAGCTATCAGGCCACGCCAGCAGGTTTTGCCGCGCGCGGCCTGGATGAAGCGCAGTCGAAAGCGCTGATTGGCAAAAGCGTGGAGTTGGCACGTAAAGCGCGTGAAGCCTGGCTGGCTGAGAACCCGCAGGCGGGTACGCTGCTGGTGGCAGGATCCGTCGGGCCTTATGGCGCGTATCTGGCGGATGGATCAGAGTATCGTGGCGATTACCAACGTAGCGTTGAGGAATTTCAGGCATTTCACCGTCCGCGCGTGGAAGCGTTGCTGGATGCCGGGGCCGATCTGCTGGCCTGTGAAACCCTGCCGAATTTTACCGAGATTGGTGCGCTGGCTGAGCTGTTGACCGCGTATCCGCGTGCCCGGGCGTGGTTCTCATTTACCCTGCGCGACAGCGAGCACCTGAGCGACGGTACCCCGCTGCACGACGTGGTGGCGTTGCTGGCGGGTTATCCGCAGGTGGTGGCGTTAGGCATTAACTGTATTGCGCTGGAAAAGACCACTGCCGCATTGCAGCATCTGCACGGCTTAACGGCGCTGCCGCTGGCGGTGTATCCAAACTCAGGCGAGCATTATGATGCGGCAAGCAAAACCTGGCATCATCACGGTGAACATTGTGCGCAGTTGGCGGATTATTTGCCGCAGTGGCAGGCCGCTGGCGCACGGTTGATCGGCGGGTGCTGTCGCACCACGCCGAAGGATATTGCTGAGCTGAACGCGCAGCGCTGAGAGTTTATCGGGCCTACATCGTTCACTGTAGGCCTGATAAGCTCAGCGCATCAGGCATTGCCGGATGGCGGTACAAGCGCCTTATCCGGCCTACAAAGCAACAAAACGTTATGCCGCATCCGCCAGCACAAACATGCCGTACGGGTGGATTTCAAGGTAATATTGCTCGCCGATGTCTGGCTGCAGGCGGGTGGCGTTGACCTGCAATAAAATCTCCTGCCCGTGCCACTCCACCGTGACCTCATACTGCGGCCCCATATAGGCGACGTGGCGGATCGCGCAGCGCTGGCTCTCCTCGCCGCGATCGCTGAGCGTGATCGCTTCGGGACGTACGCCGACCATCCCTTCCCCATGATCGTTAAAGTGCGGCGGGCGCGGCAAACGATAGCCGTAGATATCAACGTATCCTGCGCTGAAGGTGGCTGGGAACAAGTTGGCATCGCCCATAAAGCTCGCCATAAAACGTGAGGCCGGCTGACGATAAAGATCCTGTGGCGTACCGATCTGCATGATGTGTCCTTTATTCATCACCAGGACGGTATCGGAAACCGCAAAGGCTTCGCTCTGATCGTGGGTAACGTACAGCGAGGTGATATCAAACTGCTTTTGTAGCTCGCGGATCTTGTCGCGCATGCTGCGACGCAGGTTGGCATCCAGGTTGCTCAGCGGCTCATCAAACAGCAGCACCTTCGGTTTGAGGATTAACGCGCGGGCCAGCGCCACGCGCTGCTGCTGACCGCCGGAGATCTGATCGACATAGCGATCTTCGAAACCCTCCAGATCCACCATCGCCAGCGCTTCTTTCACCCGTGCCTTCACTTCGCTGCGCGACACGCCGAGCATCTTCAGGCCATAGCCGACGTTCTCCCCCAGCGACATGTGCGGAAACAGAGCATACGACTGAAACACCATGCAGATATCGCGCTGCTGAATGGAACGATGGGTGACGTCTTCGCCATCAATAAAAATCTGGCCTTCACTCGGTTTTTCCAGCCCGGCGACCAGGCGCAAAATGGTGGTTTTGCCACAGCCGGAGGGGCCGAGCAGCGTCACCATTTGCCCCTGCGGAATGGTGAGGTTGATGTTGTCGATAACTGTGTTGCTGCCAAATCGTTTAGTGACGTTGCGCAGTTCAACGAAATTTTTCTGAGTCATAGTGCGCTCCATTACGCCTGGTTTTTAGCTTTTGAACGGGAGGTACGTGATTCGCCGATCAGCCAGTCAAAGATGAAAATAATCGCCAGCATCACCACGATCAGAATCGAACCGTAGGCAATCGCCACCCCGTACTCACCGTCTTCCACGCGGTTGAGGATGTAGGCCGTCGCCACGCGGGTATCCGGCGTCACAAGGAACACAATGGCGCTGACGGTGGTAATGGCGCGCACAAAGCTATAGATCAGCGCCGAGAGGATCGCCGGGCGCAGCAGCGGTAGCAGGATATGCGTAATGGTCCGCAGGGAACCGGCACGCAGGCTAAGCGAGGCTTCATCCAGCGATTTATCGATTTGGCCTAAGCCCGCGATGCCCGCCCGGATACCGACCGGTACGTTACGCATCACCATGGAGATAATCACGATGGCGGCAGTGCCGGTGAGGTACACCGGGGCGCTGTTAAAGGCCAGAATGTACGACACGCCCGCTACGGTGCCGGGAACGGCAAAGCACAGCATGGTGGTGAACTCGATGGTTTTTTTACCTTTAAACTGCTGGCGTACCACAATCCACGCGATCAGCAGACCAAAGATCGCGGTGATCGGCGCGGCAATCCCGGCGTAGAGCAGAGTGTCGAGCAGTGAAGGCCACGCGCCGTCGCTCATCCCCTGACCGAACAGTTTGGTAAAGTTCGCCAGCGTCAGGGTGTAGTCCACGCCCCAGTTAACGGTGAAACTGCCGTAGAAAATGCTGCCGTAGAGCAGGGCGTTAAAGGCAATCCACACCGCCAGCAGCGCAACCACGCTCCACACCAGCGTCACTGGCAGCGGCTGGACGTCGCCCCGGTAGGATTTACCGGAGACCGTCACGTAGGAGCGCTTGCCGATCCACATGTACTGCACACAGAATACCAGCAGCGAGAACAGCAGCAGGAACGCGCCCAGCGTACTGGCGGCCTGATAATCGAGCTGCGAGCCGGTGATGTAGAAGTAAATTTGCGTTGCCAGCACGTCGAAGTTACCGCCTAGCACCAGCGGGTTACTGAAGTCGGCCAGCGACTGTACCACCACAATCAAAAAGGCGTTCGCCAGCGCCGGTTTCAGTAGCGGGACAAACACGCCGTTAAAGGTCTGCCAGCGGTTGGCGCGCAGGGTGTATGACGCTTCTTCCAAAGATGGATGAATGGTCTTGATCGCCCCGTCGAGGATCATAAACGCCATCGGCGTAAAGGCCAGCACCTGCGCCAGCCAGATGCCGGTAAAACCGTACAGCCAGTTGGTGTTGGTTAAGCCGAACCAGTCGACCATAAATTCGGTGATGTAACCGGAGCGACCCATCATCAGCGTAACGCCTAAACCGACGACAAACGGCGGGGTGACGATCGGCAGAATCGAGAAGATACGTCCGATGATGGCGCTACGTCTGGCGATACGGGTCGTGTAGATAGCCAGTACCAGGCCGAAGAAGGTACAGCCGACGCCGACGGCAATCGACAGCATAATCGAGTTGAGGATCACCTGAATGATATGCGCCTGTGACAGCACATTCATAAACGCCAGCGGAGCAAACTCCCCGGCGTCGTTGGTGAACATCGGAATGAAAATGGCGATGCTCGGCCAGACGATAAAAATACCGATCAGCGCGACAATCGCGGTCAGCGAGCCGATGACGAAACGGTCGCCACCCAGCCATTCCAGACGGGTAAGCGCCAGGGTCATAATTGCGCCCAGCGCCACAAACAGCACGATGGTGGCATAGCCTAAGCCGCGACCTTCAAGCGTGGCGCTGGCGACGATAAAGGCCATGCAGAAGAATGCCCAGCCTGCGTCAAGATAATGGCGGCCGCGCTGTTCGCGTCTGGCTTCATGGAACGGGCGCACCAGCAGCAGGCTCGGTAGCAGATACCATAACCAACTGATATTGAATTGTGACCAGCCGTAGGCGGCGAGTATTTCCTCGCCCGTCGACTCCAGCAGACCGTAGTCCAGGCTCCAGCTTGGCAGCAGGGCAAACGCCAGCCAGCCGAGCAAAACCCAAAAAAATATCGCATCCCGTTTTTTCACGGGATGGAGTGCAAGTGTGTGTGACATAGCGGTTCCGGTATTTCAGGCCGGGCGGGCGCTTACGCCGTGCCCGGCAAATGAACGCAACGTGGGCTTATTTACCCATCTTAACTTCGCTAACCCACTTATTGATCAGGGCTTTACGTACGTCGGTCGAGCCGTACTTATCCATGTCGTAATTGATAAGCTTCAGGTCGTCGAGCTTCAGCGAGTTCGGCGAGGTCTCGGCGGTGGTGTTGGTCAGGATCTGATAGGATTTACCTTTCTTCCATGCCAGCTCCTGGGCGTCTTTCGACAGCACCCAGTCAACGAACAGTTTGGCGTTGTCGAGGTTACGCGCGCCTTTCAGGATGCTGACGCCGCCGATCTCATAGCCGGTGCCTTCGCACGGGGAGATCAGCTCCAGCGGTGCGCCCTGTTCTTTTTCCAGCGAATAGTCGTGCAGGAAGCCAATGCCGATCGCCGTTTCGCCACGGGCGGCATTACGCGCCGGAGCAATGCCGGATTTGGTGTACTGGGAGACGTTGGCGTTGAGCTGTTTCAGGTAATCAAAAGCCTGATCCTCACCCCACAGCTGGGCGAAGGTCGCCAGCGCAGTGTAGGCGGTGCCTGAACTCTGTGGGTCAGCAATCTGGATTTCCCCTTTGTATTCTGGTTTGGTCAGATCCTTCCAGCATTTCGGCACCGGCAGGTTTTTCTCTTTCAGACGCTGAGTATTAACGCCAAAGCCCAGAATACCGACATACACCGCCGAGGAGAGGTTACCTTTTACTTTCGCCGGATCGCGGAACTTCTCCATGATCTGCGCGAGGTTAGGCGATTTGTACGGCTGCAGCAGGCCCATTTCACCGGCCTGGGATTGTGGATCCAGCGTACCGCCGTACCACACATCCGCCTGCGGGTTTTTCTTCTCGGCATCGACCTTCGCCAGTGTGCTGCCGGAGCCGTTACGAATAAATGAGGTTTTCACATCATATTTGTCGCCGAAGGCTTTGGTTTCGGTTTCGCACATTTCGTTGGTGGCGCTGCAATACACCACCAGACGACCCTGGGCTTGTGCCGCATTGCTGAAGGCCGCCAGCGTCAGAGCAGAGGCAATCAGGGTAGAGGTAAGCGTCAGTTTCATTGTTTTATCCTTTGACTGAGAGAAGGGGTAATGCCCGCAATGAGCAATGGCATCAGCAATAAACCCATAAAAACAGCGGCAACCGAGAGCAAACTGAACATTCCCGACCAGCCGTAGTGTTCTATGACCAGCGACAGCGGCCAACCCGCCAGCGCGGCACCCAGATAGGCGAACAGCCCGAGAAAACCGGTGATTGAACCTGCCGCCGCTTTGTGTCCGCATTCGACAGCAGCCAGACCAATCAACATCTGCGGGCCAAACACAAAAAAGCCCACGGTAAAGAAACACACTGCCAGTAGCGCGTAGTGGTGCACCGGGGCCAGCCACAGCGCGGCGACGGAAACCATCAGCCCCAGCGTGAACAGCAGTATCATTGGCGCGCGCTGACCGCTGAACAGCAGATCCGAGCCCCATCCGGCAAACAGCGCGCCGAGCAAGCCGCCGACTTCAAACAACATCACTGTGGCATTGGCGCTGAGCAGATTCACGCCGTGGCTTTCCGTCAGCCAGATGTTGCCCCAGTCGTTGAGCGCAATGCGGATCAAATAGACCAGTACATACGACACGCCAAGCAGCCAGATCATCGGGTTCTTCAGCATGGTGGTGCGTAACATTTGCCACAGCCCCATCGGCGGGCTTTGCTGCTCCTGACGTAGCTCCAGCGGATCGTGCCGCCACTCTCCAACCGTCGGTAATCCCTCTTCCTGGGGCGTGCCTTTCAGTTGCAGGGTGAGCCAGATGCCTAACGCCATGCTGATTATCCCTGGTGCCAGCATCGCTGCCTGCCAGCCCCACCAGAGGGCGGCAAAGGCGCTAATCAGCGGGATGATGGCCCCGCCGATGTTGATCGACATATTCCAGCAGCCCCACCAGAAGCCGCGTTCGTTGCGCGAGTACCAGTGGGTCAGCAGGCGGGCGCAGGGCGGCCAGCCCCAGCCCTGAAAAAATCCGTTCAGCGTCCAGACCGCCAGCAGCAGCGTCAGCGATTCACCAAAGGCGAACACCACGTTCAAAACACCAGTGGCAAACAGGCCGATCCCCATGAATGCACGCTGCCCATGGCTGTCGTGCCACAATCCGGCGGCGAATTTCGACAGGCCGTAGGTCAGATAAAACAGCGATCCCAGCAGACCGATATCGCCTTTATCCAGCCCCAGATCTGTTTGCAGCGCCGGGAGTACATAGTTGACGCTTTTGCGCGTCAGATAAAACGCGGCGTAGCCAATCACCATACACATCAGCAGGCGGGGACGTAGCGTCCGGTATTGTTGGTCTGTTTCGCGTGCGTGCATGGCGGTCTCCGTTTGTGCTGACTATAGGAAAGTGAAAGCAAAAGGGGATGAGAGAAAGTCCGCAGTGACTAAGACTTTTTCCTGGTTAGCGGCTGGTTTGTTGCAAATTTGTGGGCAGGTTAACAATTACCCGCGTGCCGTGGTTCGATTCCAGCGTGAGTTCGCCACCGAGGGCGCTTACCCGCTCACGCATCCCCTGGATACCGAAACCGGGGATTTTTTCCGGGAGGATACCCACGCCGTTGTCATCGACCTCCAGAGACAGGCGGTGTTCCCGCTGGCGTAGCGTAATCGATACCTCGCTGGCATCGGCATGCTTACAGATGTTATTGAGCAGTTCCTGCATCAGGCGGTACAGCGTGAAGCGCACCGTTTCATTTTCTGGCGTATTTTCCAGATGGTAATTAAATCGGCAGCGGATTCCCCGTTCGGCAAAGGCAAATTCATTCACCAGATGATGCAGCGCATCTTTGAAAGACAGTTCATCGAGCGCGGGCGGGCGCAGCTGGCGCAGAAGCTGACGGGTGGAGTGGTGAATGCGCCGGGCAAGATCGTTGATCTGATTCGCCGCCTCAAGCGTTTGCTCGCGACCTGGCGCACGTTTGACCAGTTGCGTCTGAATCTGGATGGCGGTGATGTTCTGGCCTATTTCGTCATGTAGTTCGCGCGCTAAACTTTTTCGCGTGTCTTCCTCGGTACGAATCAGTTGTTCGGTCAGCGCACGGCGTGCCGTCAGTTCGGCTTCCAGACGCTGGCGATAATGGTGCAAGTTTTGCGCCAGATGCTGCTGGCGGCTGATGGCGATCCCCAGCCCTATACCCAGTAGCGCCTGGGTGGCGAGGAAAATCTCCAGTTCAAGCAGATTGCTGAACCCCACGCCTATCTGCCGGGCGATGGTGATCATCATACTGCCGAGCAATCCGGACAACACGCCGCCCTGCCAGCCAAATTTCCATGCCATCACCACGTTTGGTAAAAACACCACGATCAGCAGCAGGCGCTCGATATCCGGCGACAGCACCATCTGTGTGCCAATGCCAATAATAAAAAACAGGCTGCACCAGATGATAAGCGAGGTGCGCAGTGGGGGATTGGTAGTATCCAATCCGAGCAAATGATAACGGTGCTGCTGGCGCAGAAATTCATAGATCAGATAGACAAATGGCGTCAGCAGCATGCCGCCGGTAAACGACGCCAGGCCAATTAACGTTGCCGGGCTTGCGATAAACGGTGACAGCAGGGCGGTATTAAGCAATGACGTGACGGTGACGGCGGTCAGCAACAGCGTCAAGCGTTGCCAGTACAGGGGGAAGCGGTGCCAGTATGACTGACCGATGCTCGCTGGAAGAAGGCTTATGAATGGGGCTACCAGCAAAATATAGCCATTCAATAATTGCTCGCTGTGCAGCCAGAACAGCATCAGTACCGGCGGCAGCACCAACGCGGGCCAGTAGCGGCGAGAAAGCAGAATCAACAGTGCAAGATAGACCCCGTGTGGCAGGAATAATGCCGCCTGTTGACCGTTGTGGGTCAGGTAAAATCCCAGCGTCCACAGCATCAACCAGCCCGATCCCCAGGCCAGCAGAATAAACAGGGAGATTACCCAATGACGAAGGTTACGCGACATTAATGCCCCGTCAGTAGCTGGTGGTCGAGGGCAAAATGCACCAGCTCGATAGTGCTGTGGCATTGCAGTTTGCCCAGCACGTTCGCGCGGTGGACGTGTACTGTTTTGTGGCTAAGGTCGAGCTTAAAGGCAATTTCTTTCACGCTGTCGCCTTTGACCAATAGATCAAACACTTCGCGCTCGCGCGGGGTCAGTACCTCCAGGACCTGCGCGGGCTGTTCGCCGCCGCGTAAGGCTCGCAGCGCATCGGCGCACAGATAATGCCCGCCCATACCTACCGAACGTACCGCCTGCACCAGTTCTTCCGGTCCGCAGCGCTTGGTCAGATAGCCGCTGGCGCCAGCATCCAGTGCGCTTTGTACAAACGTTGGCGAGTCATAAATGCTAAGAATAATGGCGCGAAAACCGGGCTTCTGCGCCCGCAGTCGTTTTAGCAGGCTCAGGCCATTTTCATCCGGCATGGCGATGTCCATCACCGCAACGCTGACGTCGTCATGCAGTAATGCAGGCCAGGCCTGGGCCGCGCTGCTGAACTGGCCGATGACGTTGAGATCATCTTCGAGACTGAGTAATTGCGCAAAGCCGGAACGCACCACCACATGGTCATCCACCAGCACAACATGAATCATGATATTGCTCTCTTGCCTGACAATAGCGTCTATGATGCCTGCCAGCGCAGCGCTGGCAATCATCCAGGCGCAGTTATGTAACGAATGTAACAAAATCGCAATACACTTCATCCTTCAAGCTGCCTCTTTGTTGGCTGCACTGTGAAACCCCAGTCACATAGTTATCTATGCTCCTGGGGATTTCTTCCCTTGCCGCCTCGACGCATCTTGAATGATTTTGTGTATAAGCATTGCCGGTTTTTTTCTAAAAACGCTTTGTTCTTAGCCAGAATTTTTAATTCCTTTATCAAAGTGTGCCGCAACGAAATACTGCCCCCATAACAAGACTGGGGAGCAGACAATCATGGCTATTTCATCGCGTAACGCACTTCTTGCCGCACTGGCATTCATCGCATTTCAGGCGCAGGCGGTGAACGTCACCGTCGCGTATCAAACTTCCGCCGAACCCGCCAAAGTGGCGCAGGCGGATAACACCTTTGCTAAAGAGAGTGGAGCCACCGTTGACTGGCGCAAGTTCGACAGCGGCGCGAGTATCGTCCGCGCGTTGGCATCCGGCGACGTACAGATCGGTAACCTCGGCTCCAGTCCGCTGGCGGTAGCGGCCAGCCAGCAGGTGCCGATTGAGGTTTTCCTGCTGGCGTCAAAGCTTGGCAATTCTGAAGCGCTGGTGGTGAAGAAAAACATCAGTAAACCGGAAGATTTGATTGGTAAGCGCATTGCCGTGCCGTTTATTTCCACCACTCATTACAGCCTGCTGGCAGCGCTGAAACATTGGGGGATTAAACCCGGCCAGGTAGAGATTGTGAACCTTCAGCCGCCGGCGATTATTGCCGCCTGGCAGCGCGGAGATATTGACGGCGCGTACGTCTGGGCGCCTGCAGTCAATGCGCTGGAAAAAGACGGCAAGGTACTGACTGACTCGGAAAAAGTCGGTGAATGGGGGGCGCCAACGCTTGACGTCTGGGTAGTACGCAAAGATTTTGCCGAGAAATACCCTGAAGTAGTGAAAGCATTTGCGAAAAGCGCCATCGATGCGCAGCAGCCCTATATCGCCAACCCGGATGCCTGGCTCAAACAACCGGAGAATATTAGCAAGCTGGCGCGCTTAAGCGGTGTGCCAGAGGCGGATATCCCGGGGCTGGTGAAAGGTAACACCTATCTGACTCCGCAGCAGCAAACCGCCGAGCTTACCGGACCGGTAAACAAAGCGATTATCGACACCGCGCAGTTTCTCAAAGAGCAGGGCAAAGTTCCCGCCGTCGCGACGGATTATAGCCAGTACGTGACCGATCGTTTCGTGCAATAAAGGGGACGCTGATGCTGCAAATCTCTCATCTTAATGCCAGTTACGGCGGCAAACCGGTACTTGAAGATATCAACCTGACGCTCGATAGCGGTGAACTGCTGGTGGTGCTGGGACCTTCCGGTTGTGGGAAAACCACATTGTTAAATCTGATTGCCGGATTTGTACCGTATCAACACGGCAGCATTATGCTGGCGGGCAGTAAGGTCGAAGGACCTGGCGCAGAACGTGGAGTGGTGTTTCAGAATGAAGGTCTGTTGCCCTGGCGCAACGTGCAGGACAACGTCACCTTCGGTCTGCAACTGACGGGCATGGAGAAGCCGCAGCGTCAGCGTATTGCTCAGGAAATGTTGCAGAAAGTGGGGCTGGAGGGCGCGGAAAAACGCTTTATCTGGCAGCTTTCCGGTGGGCAGCGTCAGCGCGTCGGCATTGCCCGGGCGCTGGCGGCCAACCCGCAGCTGTTGCTGCTGGATGAGCCGTTTGGCGCACTCGACGCCTTTACCCGCGAGCAGATGCAAACCCTGCTGCTGAAACTTTGGCATGAAACGGGGAAACAGGTGTTGTTGATTACCCATGATATCGAAGAAGCGGTGTTTATGGCCACGGAACTGGTATTGCTGTCGCCAGGTCCTGGTCGGGTGCTGGAACGACTGCCGCTTAATTTTGCCCGGCGTTTTGTGGCTGGAGAGGCGAGTCGCAGCATTAAGTCCGATCCGCAGTTTATCGCCATGCGTGAGTATGTGTTAAGTCGTGTCTTTGAACAACGGGAGGCCTTCTCATGAGCGTGGTGATTAATGACAAACCTCGCCGCCCGCGGGCGCTGAACTGGCGTTGGCCATTCTCGCGCCAGATGACTTTAAGCCTCGGTACGTTGGCCGTGATTTTGGCGCTGTGGTGGACGGTGGCGGCGCTGCAGTTAATCAGCCCATTGTTTCTGCCGCCGCCGGGACAGGTTTTGCAAAAACTGCTCACCATTGCCGGGCCGCAGGGGTTTATGGATGCCACGCTGTGGCAGCATCTGGCGGCCAGTTTGACGCGTATTGTTATCGCGTTGCTGGCGGCGGTGCTACTGGGGATTCCGGTTGGCATCGCCATGGGACTGAGCCCGACGATTCGCGGCATACTCGATCCCATCATTGAACTGTACCGTCCGGTACCGCCATTGGCCTATTTGCCGCTGATGGTTATCTGGTTTGGTATTGGTGAAACCTCCAAGATCCTGCTGATTTACCTGGCGATTTTCGCCCCTGTGGCGATGTCGGCGCTGGCGGGCGTAAAAAGTGCGCAGCAGGTGAGAATCCGGGCCGCGCAGTCGCTGGGGGCCAGCCGTGCGCAGATGCTGTGGTTTGTGATTTTACCAGGTGCCTTGCCGGAGATTTTGACCGGACTGCGCATTGGACTGGGCGTGGGGTGGTCGACCCTGGTGGCGGCGGAGCTGATTGCCGCGACGCGAGGTTTAGGATTCATGGTGCAATCAGCCGGTGAGTTTCTGGCAACGGATGTTGTGCTGGCGGGGATCGCGGTAATTGCCGTTATCGCGTTTATTTTAGAGCTGGGTCTGCGCGCGCTTCAGCGCCGTCTGACGCCCTGGCATGGAGAAGTACAATGAGTGAACGTCTGAGCATTACCCCGCTGGGGCCGTACATTGGTGCACAAATTACCGGCGCGGATTTAACGCGTCCATTAAGCGATAACCAGTTTGAACAGCTTTATCATGCTGTATTGCGCCACCAGGTGGTGTTCCTGCGTGAGCAGATTATTACGCCACAGCAGCAGCGCGCGCTGGCGCTACGTTTTGGCGACCTGCATATTCATCCGGTCTACCCACACGCCGAAGGGGTGGACGAAATAATCGTGCTGGATACCCACAACGATAATCCGCCCGATAACGACAACTGGCACACTGATGTGACGTTTATCGACACGCCGCCAGCGGGCGCGATTCTGGCGGCAAAAGAGTTGCCATCGACCGGGGGAGATACGCTGTGGACCAGCGGGATTGCTGCTTATGATGCTCTCTCACAGCCGTTTCGCCAGCTGCTGAGCGGCCTGCGGGCAGAGCATGATTTTCGTAAATCGTTTCAGGAATATAAATATCGCCAGACGCCAGAGGAGCATCAGCGCTGGCTGGAGGCGGTCGCCAAACATCCGCCGTTGCTGCACCCGGTGGTGCGTACCCATCCGGTAACGGGTAAGCAGGCGCTGTTTGTGAATGAAGGATTTACCACACGAATTGTCGATGTAACGGAAAAAGAGAGCGAGGCGCTGCTGGGATTCCTGTTTGCACACATCACCAAACCGGAGTTCCAGGTGCGCTGGCGCTGGCAGCCTAACGATGTGGCGATTTGGGATAATCGCGTGACGCAGCACTACGCCAATGCGGATTATCTGCCGCAGAGGCGCATTATGCACCGGGCGACGATTCTGGGGGACAAACCTTTTTATCGGGCGGGATAAATGGCGCTGGCGCTTCGCTGACCGGACCTACAGTAGAGCAGGCCCGATAAGGCGAAGCCGCCATCCGGCACAAGGTAAATTAACGCAGAATTTTTTTCTCAGCCAGATCCAGCGCAAAGTAGCTGAAGATCAGATCCGCGCCCGCGCGTTTGATCGACCCTAAGCTTTCCAGCACCACTTTCTCTTCATCGATAGCACCCGCCATCGCCGCGAACTTGATCATCGCGTATTCACCGCTGACCTGATAAGCGCCAATTGGCAGTTCGGTGCGTTCGCGGATATCGCGCAGAATATCGAGGTACGCGCCGGCCGGTTTCACCATCAGGCAGTCTGCGCCCTGGGCTTCATCCAGCAGTGATTCGCGAATCGCCTCGCGGCGGTTCATCGGGTTCATCTGATAGGTTTTACGATCGCCCTTCAGCGCCGTACCTGCTGCTTCACGGAACGGGCCATAGAAAGAAGAGGCAAACTTAGTGGAGTAGGACATGATCGCGGTATCGGTGAAGCCCGCAGCATCCAGCGCCTGGCGAATCGCCTGCACCTGACCGTCCATTGCGGCGGAAGGCGCGATAAAATCTGCACCCGCAGCGGCAGCAACGACTGCCTGTTTGCCGAGGTTGGCAAGGGTTAAATCATTATCAACGCCATGATCGCACAACACACCGCAGTGACCATGCGAGGTGTATTCACAGAAGCAAGTGTCGGACATGACGATCATTTCCGGTACGGTCTGCTTACAGATACGCGACATGCGCGCCACCAGACCATCTTCTTTCCATGCGTCGCTGCCGGTGTCGTCGGTGTGGTGGGAAATACCGAAGGTCATGACCGAACGGATACCTGCATTGGCAATGCGTTCAATCTCGCGGGCCAGGTGTTTCTCTGGAATGCGCATCACGCCTGGCATGGCGTCGATAGCTTTGTAATCGTCGAGTTCTTCTTCAACAAAGATCGGCAACACCAGGTCATTTAAGCTGAGTGTTGTCTCTTCAAACATAGCGCGTAGCGCAGGAGATTTGCGCAGGCGGCGAGGGCGTTGGATTAGGTCTGTCATGGTATGCCTGATGTTTGTGGAATCGAAGGCCGTAGTATACCCGAACCTGATGGCGGGTGGTTTACGAAAGTTGGCGTTATGTGGGGATGGTGGGCTCTCTTTGCTACCTCTTAACCTATCTATTATTTGCATTTTTGTGATTGTAATTATTTTTTATATTGATAAATTTCAACGTGGATTTAGTTTTATTTAATTTTATTTTAACTAAAAGGTATTGGTTAGCTATTTATTTCTCTCGTATCTGTTTTGTTTTTATTTATAATTAGAACGTATTTATTATGCGGTTTTATTAATGTTAATTGATTAAAAAATAAAGTGATTTTATAAATTACTGGCGTTTTTGTTTCGAAACTTTTATTGCCCGTCCGGATTCGGACTTAAGACAAAGAATAATTGAACCTTTCGGCTATGACATCGCATAATCCTCCCTGCGAAACATAAAATGTTTTCTATGCATTGATAATTGATGGATCAACTATATTACGTCCCTGAGGAGGGATGACAAATGCACACTTGGAAAAAGAAACTCGTAGTCTCACAATTAGCATTAGCCTGCACTTTGGCAATCACTTCTCAGGCGAATGCTTCAACTGATATCTCTGGGACCACCTATACCACTTTTACCCATTATAATGACGCCTCCTATTCTGATGGCGTTTACTACGATGGATATGTGGGTTGGAACAACTACGACACTGATAGTATTTATAACGGTGATATTTATCCGGTAATTAATAACGCCACCGTCAACGGCGTGATTTCAACTTATTATCTGGATGATGGACTCTCTACTAACACCAATAACAACAGCCTGACGATCAAAAACAGTACCATTCACGGTATGGTGACATCCGAGTGCATGACAACGGATTGTACTAACCGTACGGGTACAGACTATTACTACGATCGCCTGGCGATGAACGTTATTAATTCAACTATCGATGACAACTACGAGCATTATACCTACAACGGTACCTATAATGACGCAGCCGATACGCACGTTGTAGACGTTTATAACCTGGGCACTGCTATCACTCTGGATCAAGAAGTTGATCTGTCTATCTCCGCCAACTCTCACGTCGCTGGCATTACCCTGACGCAGGGTTACGAGTGGGCAGATATTGACGATAATACCGTCAGCACCGGCGTAAACAGCAGTGAAGTATTTAACAACACCATCGCTGTTACTGACTCTACTCTGACCTCTGGTTCATGGACTGACGAAGGCACTACCGGCTGGTTTGGTAACACCAGCAATGCAAGCGACTACAGCGGCACTTACACTGCAGACGATATTGCATTAGCAGCTATTGCAAATCCAAATGCAGATAACGCGATGCAGACCACCGCAACGTTTAACAATTCCACGCTGATGGGTGACGTGCTGTTCTCCAGCAACTTCGATGAGAACTTCTTCCCGAACGGTGCTGACTCTTATCGTGATACCGATGCCGATCTGGATACCAACGGTTGGGACGGTACTGACCGTCTGGATCTGACCCTGAACAATGGTAGTAAGTGGGTTGGTGCGGCAATGTCTGTGCATCAGGTTGACACCGATGGTGACGGTGTTTACGACAGCTACGCTGCGGGCACTGAAGCCACCGCAACGCTGATCGATATCGCCGCTAACAGCCTGTGGCCTGATTCAACCTACGGCATCGATAGCGACACGACCTCTTATGACGAAAATGGCCACGTAGTGGGTAATGCGGTCTATCAGAGCGGTCTGTTCAACGTCACGCTGAACGGCGCGTCACAGTGGGATACCACTAAAACGTCTCTGATTGATACCCTGAGCATCAACAGCGGTTCCGTCGTCAACGTGGGTGATTCTGAGCTGGTTGCTGACTCTATCTCTCTGACCGGTGCTTCTGCACTGAACATCAACGAAGATGGTCATGTTGCAACTGATACTCTGTCTATCGACAACAGTACTGTAACGATTGCTGACGACGTATCTGCTGGTTGGAATGTGCTGGATGCTGCGCTGTATGCAAACACCATTAACGTTACTAACAACGGTGTTCTGGATGTTGGCAACAGTACCGGTAATGCGCTGCAGGTTGATACCCTGAATCTGACCAGCTACACCGATGCATACAACAATGTTAATGCAGGCGTTTTCGACATCAACAGCAGCAACTATGTGCTGAATGCTGACCTGACTAACGACCGCACTAACGACAAAACCCAGGCTAACTACGGTTATGGCGTAATCGCAATGAACTCTGATGGTCACCTGACTATCAACGGTAATGGCGATGCTGACACCTCCGGCGATCAGTCTGAAGTTGACAACTATGGCGACCATGTAGCCGCAGCAACCGGTAACTATAAAGTTCGTATTGATAACGCCACTGGCGCAGGTTCTGTTGCTGATTACAAAGGCAACGAGCTGATCTACGTTAACGATACCAACAGCAATGCGACCTTCTCTGCAGCTAACAAAGCTGACCTCGGCGCATACACCTATCAGGCGCAGCAGCAGGGTAACACTGTTGTTCTGCAGCAGATGGAGCTGACTGACTACGCGAACATGGCGCTGAGCATCCCGTCTGCTAACACCAATATCTGGAACCTGGAACAAGATACCGTTGGTACTCGTCTGACTAACGCACGTCATGGTCTGGTTGATAACGGTGGTGCATGGGTAAGCTACTTCGGTGGTAGCTTCGATGCGGATAACGGCACTATTAACTATGATCAGGATGTTAACGGCATTATGGTCGGTGTTGATTCCAAAATTGATGGTAACAACGCTAAGTGGATTGTCGGTGCCGCAGCAGGCTTCGCGAAAGGCGATATGAGCGACCGTACCGGTCAGGTGGATCAAGACAGCCAGACTGCCTACATCTACTCTTCTGCTCACTTTGCCAACAACATCTTTGTTGACGGCAACTTAAGCTACTCTCACTTCAACAACGATCTGTCTGCCAACATGAGCAACGGTCAGTATGTTGATGGCAGCACCTCTTCTGATGCCTGGGGCTTTGGCTTGAAACTGGGTTATGACCTGAAGCTGGGTGACGCAGGTTACGTAACGCCTTACGGCAGCGTATCCGGTCTGTTCCAGTCTGGTGATGACTATAAGCTGAGCAACGACATGAAAGTTGACGGTCAGTCTTATGACAGCATGCGTTATGAACTGGGTGTAGATGCAGGTTATACCTTCGCGTATAGCGATGACCAGGCTCTGACTCCTTACTTCAAACTGGCCTACGTTTACGATGACTCTAACAACGATTCTAACGTAAACGGCGATTCTATCGACAATGGCGTAGAAGGTTCTGCGGTACGTGTTGGACTGGGTACTCAGTTCAGCTTTACCAAAAACTTCAGCGCGTACACCGATGCTAATTATCTCGGTGGTGGTGATGTCGATCAAGACTGGTCTGCAAACGTGGGTGTTAAATATACCTGGTAAGAACTTTCTCGCAAAGAAAGTAAAGGTAATTTAATCTGGAAAATGCCCGTCACGGATTTGACGGGCATTTATTGCAAGGAACGCGCAATGTTATCTACTAATAAACCTCTTCTTGAATTTAGTAAGCTAGATAAATGTTTATCAAAATATGGTAAACACTTTGAATGTGATAAAGATAAAGAAATTATATATTCCAGTGATATAAATAGCGATGACACCTTTATTATTTTAAGCGGTATGGTTTCCCTGAGACGCGGGGAGAATGTACTGGTCGGCATCGCGCAGGCACCATTTATTATGGGGCTTTCAGATGGTGTGATGAAAACCGATGTACAATACAGATTAATAACCGAAAGTAATTGTACGGGATATCATCTTCCTGCCTCACAAACGATTAATTTAATTGAACAATGCCAACTTTGGCGCGAAGCTTTTTGCTGGTTGGCCTGGCAGAACTGCATGCTTGAAATGCGCGATCTCCAGTTGATCGGCAATAACTCCTATGATCAGATTCGCGCGACGTTGATATCCATGACGAAATGGGACGACGTCCTGCGCTCGCGTGTCGGTGTGATGAACTATATTCACCAGCGCACACGAATTTCACGCTCAGTTGTCGC
Source organism: Citrobacter sp. wls714 (assembly GCF_005281025.1). Classification (NCBI taxonomy): domain Bacteria; kingdom Pseudomonadati; phylum Pseudomonadota; class Gammaproteobacteria; order Enterobacterales; family Enterobacteriaceae; genus Citrobacter; species Citrobacter sp. wls714. Next base: position 72,325 of record NZ_SZWZ01000075.1, read on the forward strand.
AGAGGTCCTCGCGGCATTGCGTAAAGGTGGTTATATTGAAATGAATAAAGGCAAACTGGTGAGCATTAACCGTTTGCCTTATGAGTATTGAATCAGGATGCGGGAATAACCTGCGGTTTGTTCCCGCTCAACTCTGCGACCAGATCGTTGATACCGTCGCTCATATTGGTAAAGCGGGTCAGCGGAGAACGGGTCACCACGACAAACGCCCCGACATTTTGCTGCGGGATCATCGCCATATAGGTAATGAAACCGCCACCACCACCGGTTTTTTGAATAATTCCCGGACGACCATTCTTCGGCGCCATATACACCCAGCCCAAACCAAGCGCATCGGCTTTGCCCGGAACGTCCATCCCTATCACTTTGGTTAACTGTGTACGCTGATAAATCAGCGTCTGCATACGGTCGGCTTGCTGGCTACGATGATAAAAATCAGAAGAAAGATACTGTTGCATCCAGCGCATCATATCGCCAGGCGTTGAATAGACGCCGCCGCTGCCCATCGCCGCCAGGGTATTGTTACAAGGGCTGGCGCCTTTTTCCGCGACCATCAGGCGTCTGCACTGATCGGGTGACGGGGTAAAGGTGGTGTCTTTCATCCCCAGCGGTCGGGTAATTTTTTCTTCAAACAGTTGCGGATAAGGCTTACCGGCAGCAGAGCCCAGCGCGTCGGCCAGCAGGTCGAATGCCAGATTTGAATAAGAAGCCTGCGATCCTGGCGCTGCTTTAAGCGTAGCGGTTGAGAGATAGCTCCAGCGCTGCTCGCGGGTTGGCCAGACAAACACCGGGCGCTTTGCTGCGCCGCCAGGCTGTTCGCGCGGTAGCGCGCTGGTATGCGTCGCCAGATTCACCAGCGTGATCGGCGTGCCCTGATAAGTCGGCACGCGTGCGCCAGGTGGTGCATATTTACTCAATGGATCGTTGAGTTTAACTGTGCCTTGATCGAGTAATTTCACCAGCACTTCGCTGGTCATTAATTTGGTGATAGAGGCAATGCGAATCACGGAATCCAGTTGTGGATGAACATTATTGCCGGGGCGCGTTTCGCCGAAGCTGCGAAATACGCGTTGATTACCATCAATCACCACGAGCGCCATCCCCGTAGCACCACTGCCGTAAAATATATGGTCGGCATAACGATCGACGATATCAGAGGCGAAGACCGGATCGGTTATAGGCTGTGCCGCCTGGACAGATGTCAATGACGCCGCACACAGCGCGGCAGAAAAAAGCAGACTACGTTTCAACGGTGGTGTCCATGAGTTAGAAAAAGTGAAAAAGGATGTCGTGCGTATGCGTATTTATACTACTCAACGGCGTATTGCAAAGCGCTTATCAGCCAATGATAGTGTGAAAAACGTAACGATGAGTAAACGTGAGCGTTTCCCTGATTGTGGATGTTCGCTTTTGTGATCTCACGCTGTGATAATCTGCACATGCTGGAACGTTATCGAGTGTGAAAACCACAGAAACAATTCTTCATCACCGGGGGGCGAACTATGTGCCGCGGTTCTGGTCACAATTGTCGGTTTCAGCTTGTGTTTTTGGGCGTAAGCCGTCTCGCCACCGCACTTCACGGAGGCAAATGCACAGCAGTCGTCATAACGATAAGAAGTTAGCAGGAGAGCATTATGTTTAAGTCTTTTTTCCCAAAGCCGGGACCATTCTTTATTTCGGCATTTATTTGGGCACTGGTCGCTGTTGTATTCTGGCAAGCAGGTGGGGGAGCCTGGGTTGCACGCATTACCGGCGCGTCGGGGGATGTACCGATTAGCGCAGCGCGTTTCTGGTCGCTGGATTACCTGATTTTTTATGCTTACTACATTCTTTGTGTCGGGATGTTCGCGCTATTCTGGTTTCTCTACAGCCCGCACCGCTGGCAGTATTGGTCCATTCTGGGTACCTCACTGATAATTTTTGTAACCTGGTTTCTGGTTGAGGTTGGCGTTGCCGTCAACGCTTGGTATGCGCCATTCTACGATCTCATTCAAACCGCGCTCAGCGCACCGCATAAGGTGAAAATTGAGCAGTTTTATAATGAAGTGGGCATCTTTCTCGGTATTGCGCTGATTGCCGTGGTCATTGGCGTGATGAACAATTTCTTCGTCAGCCACTATGTGTTCCGCTGGCGCACAGCGATGAACGAACACTATATGGCGCACTGGCAGCATCTGCGGCATATCGAAGGCGCAGCACAGCGTGTGCAGGAAGACACCATGCGTTTTGCCTCCACGCTGGAAAATATGGGCGTTAGCTTTATCAACGCGATTATGACGCTGATTGCTTTCTTACCGGTACTGGTTACGCTGTCGGCGCATGTTCCTGATCTGCCGATTATCGGACATGTCCCTTATGGGCTGGTGATTGCCGCGATTGTCTGGTCGCTGATGGGAACCGGCTTGCTGGCGGTAGTCGGGATCAAACTTCCGGGACTGGAGTTTAAAAACCAGCGCGTGGAAGCGGCTTACCGTAAAGAACTGGTATACGGTGAAGATGATGCCAGTCGTGCGACGCCGCCGACGGTGCGTGAACTGTTCCATGCGGTACGGCAAAACTATTTCCGTCTCTATTTCCACTATATGTATTTTAACATCGCCCGTATTCTGTACCTGCAGGTTGATAACGTTTTCGGTTTGTTCCTGCTGTTTCCGTCGATTGTTGCCGGTACGATAACGCTCGGTTTGATGACGCAAATTACCAACGTATTTGGCCAGGTGCGCGGCTCGTTCCAATATCTGATTAACTCCTGGACAACGTTAGTTGAACTGATGTCTATTTATAAGCGTCTGCGCAGCTTTGAACGCGAGCTTGATGGCCAGGATATTCAGCAAGTGACCCATACTCTTAGTTAACAAAAGGAGATGTTATGTCGACGGTTTCCCGTCTTTACCCCTTGTCTGGGCTGGCCGCATTGGTGTTGGTGGGATGTAGTAGCCAACCCGCGCAGCCGTTAAAAAAAGGGGAGAAAGCCGTCGATGTGGCGAGCGTGGTGCGCCAGAAAATGCCCGCCAGCGTGAAAGACCGGGATGCGTGGGCGCAGGATCTGGCGAAGACGTTTGAAAGTCAGAAGCTGGCGCCGACGGTTGAAAACATCTGTTCGGTGCTGGCGGTCGCGCAACAGGAGTCAAACTACCAGGCCGATCCGGCGGTTCCAGGCTTAAGTAAAATCGCCTGGAAAGAGATCGACCGTCGCGCCGAGCGCATGCATATTCCGCTGTTTGTGGTGCACACTGCGCTGAAGATTAACTCCCCAACGGGGAAAAGCTACAGTGAGCGTCTGGATACGGTGAAGACGGAAAAACAGCTTAGTGCCATCTTTGATGATTTCATCAATATGGTACCGATGGGGCAGACGCTGTTTGGTTCACTGAATCCGGTGCATACCGGCGGACCGATGCAGGTCAGCATTGCGTTTGCCGAGCAGCACGCCAGCGGCTATCCATGGAAAATGGCAGGGACGGTCCGTCAGGAAGTGTTCAGCCGACGCGGCGGACTGTGGTTTGGCACTTATCATCTGCTCAATTATCCGGCGAATTACAGTGCGCCAATTTTCCGCTTTGCAGATTTTAATGCCGGCTGGTACGCCAGCCGCAATGCGGCTTTTCAGAATGCAGTCAGTAAAGCCAGCGGAGTGAAGCTGGCGCTGGACGGGGATTTAATTCTCTATGGCAGCAGCGAGCCGGGCAAAACGGAGCTGGCGGTACGCAAGCTGGCCGGGAAGCTGGAGATGAGCGAGAGTGAGATCCACCGGCAACTGCAAAAGGGCGATAGCCTGGCCTTTGAAGAGACTGCGCTGTACGAGAAGGTCTATAAGCTGGCGGAAGCGAAGAGCGGTAAATCACTACCGCGTGAAATGCTGCCTGGTATTCAGTTGGAAAGCCCGAAGATCACGCGTAATCTGACGACCGCGTGGTTTGCTAAACGCGTGGACGATCGTCGGGCGAAGTGTATGGCTCAGTCATCGTTATGATGACGGCGGCGCCAGCGGATAATTATCGCGACGGCGCCAAGAATCAGGCTCCCGACCAGGAAGGGGATCAGCCCAAACAGGGTACCGACGCCTAAACCAATTTCAACCCGTGGGCGCCCTGTCTCTTGCATTTGCAACTGCATCAACTGCTCATAGATGCCGGGTGCGTGGGCCAGCAGATTTAAAATCTGCGCGCCTGCCCAAAAGCAAAACAGCACAAATACGGCATACGCAATGTTGCCGGGCAGGGAGGAGGTATCCCGATGCTTGCCCTTAAACAGGGATTTTGAGAGCGTAAAATCAGCCATAAAGACCTCCGGAAATAACCTGCTTTTTGGCGTAATGCCTGTAACTGACTGTGAGTCTGACAGGTGATTAGGATTGTCAATATCAGAATGTTGGTAATTTCAGGTGGAGATTATTCCTGGATTTCGGTTATTTGTGGTGCGTCACAATTATTTAACCTTAAGTGAAATTAAGTTACATTTCAGAAATTCCGCATATGCCACAGACGGCCACGGGGAAATGTGCGAGGATGCTTTTTCATGTTGTATATCCACCGGAGCCGTTATGAACCTGCCTGTAAAAATCCGCCGAGACTGGCACTACTATGCCTTCGCTATTGGGCTTATCTTTATTCTGAATGGCGTGGTGGGGTTATTAGGTTTTGAAGCGCAGGGATGGCAAACCTATGCGGTGGGGCTGGTTACCTGGATAATTAGCTTTTGGCTGGCCGGATTAATTATCCGTCGCCGCGTGGAAAATGAAGATGATGAAGCGAAGGATGCCCAATAGTTATCAGGCATCCTTGCGGGTTTACATACTGGTTTTCAGCGCGCTATCCGCAGCGTGGCGTTCCAACGCCAGTTCGATCAGGCGAGTGATCAAATCGGTGTAGCCTAAGCCGCTCGCCTGCCACAGTTTTGGATACATACTGATGTTAGTGAAGCCCGGCAGCGTGTTGATCTCATTGATCACAACGTTGTTTTCTGCGGTTAGGAATACATCTACGCGCGCCATGCCAGCACATCCTAACGTCTGGTACGCTTGAATGGCGATCTCGCGGATCTTGTCGTTAATTTCTGGTGCGATCGCTGCCGGAACAACTACTTTGGCACCGTTATCGTCAATGTATTTGGTGTCATAAGCGTAAAAATCACTGTTCAACACGATCTCACCACAGGTACTGGCCTGCGGATGATCGTTGCCCAGTACTGCACATTCGATCTCGCGACCTTTGATCCCTTGCTCCACCACGACTTTATGATCGAATTCAAATGCCAGCGCGACGGCCTGGTTGTATTGCGCTTCACTGGTCACTTTGCTAACGCCAACGGACGACCCCTGGTTGGCGGGTTTTACAAACAGCGGCAGGCCCAGGCGGGATTCCACCTCAGCAAAGCTAATGTTGTTACGATTGGCGCGAGTAAGTGTAATAAATGGCGCGATATTTAATCCGGCATCGCGCAACAGACGTTTGGTCACGTCTTTATCCATACAGGCCGCAGATCCCAGGACATCAGAACCGACGAACGGCAGATTCGCCACGCGCAGCATACCCTGCAAAGAGCCATCTTCACCCAGCGTACCGTGTACGATCGGAAAAATAACATCGACCGTTGGCAGCGGCTGACCGTTTTGCGCATCGATCAACTGGTGCTCTTGTTTACCTGGAACCTGAGCCAGGCTGGTTGTGGAAGGACGCAGCGCAATGTGCGCCGGATCGTCTGAATTGAGCAGATAGTTACTGGCATCGCTAACGTGCCATTGCCCTTGTTTATCAATACCTAACAGCACAACGTCAAAGCGAGTCTTGTCGATGGCATCGACAATATTTTTTGCCGATTGCAATGACACTTCATGTTCCGCTGATTTACCACCAAATACGATTCCTACCCGCAACTTTGCCATCTTAAAAACCCATTCCTTGAATGCAAAGCACATACATTACCACGACAAAACGCAGGTTTCCTCGGCTTCTGGCAGATTGTTTTGCTGGGCAACAGGGGAATAGATAAGCGCAAACGCGCAGATCTCGCATCAAGCATAATTCCCTGCTTGTATTGTGGGTTTGGTGTGAGGCGTATCACAAATATGATGAGCGGGAAGATAAAACTCTAAACTGTGATACATCGCACCTGTTGACCCTTATTTGGCTAAGTAATTTGTTAAGCTGCTCGCAGTTTTCAGCTACTTATCGTTATGAGTCCCTATGGAATCCTGGAGAGTAAACCTTATTTCCGTCTGGTTTGGATGCTTTTTTACCGGGCTGGCGATTAGCCAAATCCTGCCTTTTTTACCGCTCTACATCTCCCAATTGGGCGTCACCTCGCATGAAGCTCTCTCAATGTGGTCCGGATTAACGTTCAGCGTCACCTTCCTTATTTCAGCTATTGTTTCTCCGATGTGGGGCAGTTTAGCCGATCGTAAAGGACGCAAACTGATGCTGTTACGAGCCTCGCTGGGGATGGCGATTGCGATTTTACTGCAGGCATTTGCCACTAACGTCTGGCAGCTTTTTCTGCTGCGCGGGGTGATGGGGTTAACCTCAGGCTATATTCCGAACGCAATGGCGTTGGTAGCGTCACAGGTTCCGCGTGAACGCAGCGGATGGGCATTGAGCACGCTTTCTACGGCGCAAATTAGTGGCGTTATTGGCGGACCGTTAATGGGAGGCTTTATTGCCGACCATATTGGGTTACGGGCGGTATTCTGTATTACCGCGGCTTTGTTGGTGGTTAGTTTCCTTGTCACGCTGTTTTTGATCAAAGAGGGCGTGCGCCCGACGACCAAAAAAAGCGAACGACTGAGCGGGAAGGCCGTCTTTGCCTCCTTGCCTTATCCGGCGCTGGTGATCAGCCTGTTTTTTACGACGATGGTAATTCAACTGTGTAACGGCTCTATCGGTCCTATTCTGGCGTTATTTATCAAATCAATGGTGCCAGACAGCAGCAATATTGCCTTTCTCAGCGGGTTGATTGCCTCAGTACCTGGCATCTCGGCCCTGATTTCCGCGCCGCGGCTTGGCAAATTAGGTGACCGTATTGGTACTGAGCGGATTTTAATGGCGACGTTAATCTTTGCCGTCGTGCTGTTTTTCGCTATGTCGTGGGTCACCACGCCATTGCAGTTGGGGATATTACGTTTCCTGCTCGGCTTTGCCGACGGCGCGATGTTGCCGGCGGTACAGACGCTGCTGGTGAAATACTCCAGCGATCAGATAACCGGGCGTATCTTTGGTTATAACCAATCATTTATGTACCTTGGCAACGTCGCCGGGCCATTAATGGGAGCAACGGTATCAGCCATGGCGGGGTTCCGCTGGGTCTTCATCGCTACGGCGAGTATTGTACTGATTAACATCTGGCAGTTGGCCATCGCATTGCGACGTCGGCGTCACGCGAGCTGACTATCTGATAAACAACGCTGCCCGTCGGCGTTGTTTATCTATAATTTTGCATTATATCTCTGTGTGATTATTCATCCTTTTACCTTTTTATATTGAAGGATTTTGTTTTAAGGCTCATCTCTTCCTTATTTTGTGATGTGATTGTTTTCGCAAATAGTTTAATTTCTTCTAAAAATAAAACTTTTATCACCTAGGCAGTAGTGAGCCTTAATGTTAACGTGGCTTATATTTTGTTAAGGGAATACGCAAATGAAAAATCTCGTCACTGAGTTGTTGCTTAAGCTCGCCCAAAAAGAAGAAGAGTCACAAAACCTGGCGGCGCAGGTCGAAACGTTAGAGCAGGTCATCACCGAAATGCTGCGCAATATGGCGTGGAGCGATCGGCAAATAGTGCTGCGTCAAATTGAAGGTGCTCTGGCAGGCGTAAACCGTGTGCCAACGTTTATGACGACCCTCCATAATGCTGGCGAGAGCGTGCCAAAAGCGTTTTGAGTAATCCGAGGGGGCACCCACAAATTATCATAAAAGTGTCACATCAAATACTTATAGTCGCTTTGTTTTAATTTTACCGTATTTATACATGGAGAAAATAAAGTGAAACAAAGCGCACTCGTGATTGCCCTGTTACCTTTGCTGTTTACCCCGGTTATTAATGCAGAAACATCTACCGTAGCGGTTATGGATAATCGTGCCGCTCAGGGTGATATCACCACGCCAGGCGGTGCCCGCCGATTGTCAGCCGATCAAACGGCAGCGCTGCGTGAATCTCTGAACGATAAGCCTGCTAAAAATATAATTTTATTGATTGGCGATGGCATGGGTGATTCAGAAATAACGGCCGCACGAAATTATGCCGAAGGCGCGGGCGGTTTTTTTAAAGGTATTGATGCTTTACCGTTGACCGGGCAATACACGCACTATGCGTTAGATAAGAAAACGGGCAAACCGGATTATGTGACGGACTCTGCGGCCTCAGCGACGGCATGGACCACCGGGGTTAAAACCTATAACGGCGCCCTGGGCGTTGATATCCATGAAAAAGATCATGCAACAATTTTGGAAATGGCAAAAGCGGCAGGTCTGGCGACGGGCAACGTTTCTACCGCTGAATTGCAGGATGCTACCCCAGCAGCGCTGGTTGCTCATGTCACTTCGCGTAAGTGCTATGGTCCAGGCGTGACCCGTGAAAAATGCCCAACCAATGCGCTGGAAAAAGGCGGCAAAGGGTCAATTACAGAACAGTTGCTGAATGCCCGGCCTGACGTCACGTTGGGCGGTGGGGCAAAAACGTTTGCTGAAACCGCTGCGGCAGGGGAGTGGCAGGGTAAAACGTTGCGTGAACAAGCCCAGGCGCGCGGTTATCAGATAGTAAGTGATGCCGAGACGCTGGCAGCGATTACCGAAGCTAACCAGGATAAGCCGTTGCTGGGCCTGTTCTCCGACGGCAATATGCCGGTGCGCTGGGAAGGTCCGAAAGCGTCCTATCATGGCAATCTGGATAAACCGGTGGTGACCTGTACGCCAAATCCAAAGCGTGATGACACCGTGCCGACGCTGGCGCAGATGACGGATAAAGCGATTGAGCTATTAAGCAAAAATGAGAAAGGTTTCTTCCTGCAAGTGGAAGGAGCATCCATCGATAAACAGGATCACGCCGCCAACCCGTGTGGACAGATTGGCGAAACGGTTGATCTGGACGAAGCGGTGCAGCGTGCGCTTGCCTTTGCGAAGCAAGATGGCAACACCCTGGTGGTGGTAACCGCTGACCACGCACATGCCAGCCAGATTGTCGCACCTGATACCAAAGCACCTGGTCTGACTCAGGCGTTGAACACCAAAGATGGCGCGGTGATGGTCATCAGCTACGGCAATTCTGAAGAGGAATCTCAGGAGCACACCGGTAGCCAGTTGCGCATCGCCGCTTATGGCCCGCATGCGGCGAATGTAGTCGGCCTGACCGATCAAACTGACCTGTTTTACACTATGAAAGCGGCGTTAGGTCTGAAGTAACCCTGCCCCCGGTGACAATAGTTTTGCCGCCGGGTGGTATTTTTATTGTTAGCAGCCAAACTTACCTGTGTGTCGTCGTTCAGAAAAGGATGGTGCTATGAAAATTACATTATTAATGACGCTGCTCTTTGGACTGGTTTTTTTAACTACCGTCGGTGCTGCCGAGAAGACGTTAACCCCGCAACAACAGCGTATGACCACCTGCAATCAGCAGGCAACGGCGCAGGCCTTAAAAGGGGATGCGCGAAAGACGTATATGAGTGATTGCCTGAAAAACAGCAAATCTGCGCCTGAGGAAAAGAGTTTAACCCCACAGCAGCAGAAGATGCGTGAATGCAACGTCAAGGCGACGGAGCAGTCACTGAAAGGCGATGATCGTAACAAGTTTATGAGCGCTTGCCTGAAAAAAGCTGCGTAGCACTTACGGGTGAGCAGGTAAAAACGCTCACCCGAAATTTCATACTCCCGCCAGCAGACCCCTACCTATAATTTGGGAAATTTGTTTCAGAATGTTCCCAAATACGATGAATGATGAAAACTTTTTCCAAAAGAAGGTCGTCGCGGATGAAGCGTTTATATCACTTCATCAAAACGACCACCAACGTTCCGGTCTGCGATTTGCCCGACGGATCAGGCTGCCGCGAGCGGTGGGATTGGGGGGAATGTTTTTCCCTATCGCGTCGGTATTAGTTTCCCAGCCCATTACCGGAGGCTGGTGGCTGTTGCTGGTGGGATGGGCATTCGTCTGGCCACATCTGGCCTGGCAGTTGGCAAGTAAAGCAGACGATCCTCTGCATAGTGAATTTACCAATTTAAAAGCCGATGCCATCCTCGCCGGGATGTGGCTGGGAATTATGGGGGCAAACCTGTTGCCGTCGACGGCGCTGCTCATGATTACTTGCATCAACCTGATGGGCGCTGGGGGAATGCGAGTATTCCTCGCGGGCGTCGTGTTGATGGCGGTGTCATGTCTGGTGACGTTACAGTTAACCGATATTCCCGTCGCTGTTAGCAGCGGTCAACTGAGCGTGGTGTTATCACTGCCGGTACTGGTGATGTATCCGCTGCTGTTTGCCTGGGTCAGCTATCAGACGGTCATCAAGCTGGCGGAACATAAACGCCGCTTACAGGTGATGAGTACGCGAGATGGGATGACCGGCGTTTATAACCGACGTCACTGGGAGCTGTTGCTACGTAATGAATTTGATAATTGCCGCCGCTACCAGCGTGACGCCACGTTGCTTATTATTGATATCGACCATTTTAAGAGCATCAATGATACCTGGGGTCATGACGTCGGGGATCAGGCCATTGTCGCGCTGACCCGTCAGTTGCAGATGACTTTACGCGGCAGCGACGTGATCGGGCGTTTTGGTGGTGATGAGTTTGCGGTGATTATGTGCGGCACGCCGGCAACCAGCGCAATTGCGGCCATGTCGCGCGTGCATGAACGACTTAGTCAGTTGCGTTTATCCTGCGCTCCGCAGGTTGCCTTGCGTATTAGCGTTGGCGTAGCGCCGCTGACTTCTGAAACTGAGCATTATCGGGAATGGTTAAAATCAGCAGATATGGCGCTTTACAAAGCAAAGAATTCCGGACGTAACCGCACTGAAGCGGCGGCCTGACGTCCGGTGATATTAACTCAGGATCGGCTGAGTTTTTCTGACTGTTCCATGCACTTAACCATCGCTTCAATCACTGATGAACGGAAACCACGTTCTTCCAGGACACGCACCGCTTCGATAGTGGTTCCGCCTGGCGAGCACACCATATCCTTCAGTTCCCCTGGATGTTTACCCGTTTCCAGCACCATTTTTGCCGAGCCCATTACCGCTTGCGCTGCGAATTTATAAGCCTGCGCACGGGGCATTCCCCCCTGAACGGCAGCATCCGCCATCGCTTCGATAAACATAAAGACATAGGCCGGTGCAGAACCGCTGACGCCGACCACCGGGTGAATCATCGATTCTGCAATCACTTCGGCTTCGCCAAAGCAGCGGAAGATATTCAGTACGTCGGCCGTATCTTCCGGCGTTACTAAGGCGTTCGGCGTGACGGAGGTCATTCCGGCATTAACCAGTGACGGGGTATTTGGCATTGCGCGAATGATTTTGCGGTCATGACCCAGTGCGCGGGCGAGCTGATCGAGGGTAACGCCAGCGGCAATCGAGACAACCAGAGAGTCTTTGTTCAGGCTGGAGGTGATTTCACTCAGCACCTTAATCATGATGCCTGGTTTTACGGCCCCAAAAACAATGTCGGCGATTTGGGCAACTTCTTGCGCAGACTGCGCTGCATTAATACCGTACTGGTCGTGCAACGCAGCGACCTTATCAGGGGAAGGGGTATAGACCCAGATTTGTCCCGGGAGAACCTGGCCGCTGGCGATCATGCCGCCAAGAATTGCTTTGCCCATATTACCGCAGCCGATAAAACCAATTTTTTTGTCCATCTTGTCACTCCCTATGGATGATATTCATTGTTTTATACCCGTCATACTTCAAGTTGCATGTGCGTTGGCTGCGTTCGCTCACCCGAATCACTTACCAGAGTAAGCTCATCGGGACTCACTCTCTTGCCGCCTGCCTGCAACCCGAATTATTTAGGGTAAATCTGGGAAAGCTAAGCTTAGCGCGGAATGAATATGTGCAGAAGGAGAAACAGCACTTTGCCTGCAAGTAAAAGCACGAGACAATGCGCGATTACACACGAGTGGGGAGAGATTATGACAATATGGGTGGATGCCGACGCGTGTCCGAACGTGATTAAAGAAATTTTATACCGCGCCTCTGAGCGCATGCAGATGCCGCTTATTCTGGTGGCGAACCAGAGTTTGCGCGTCCCGTCTTCGCGTTTTATTCGTACATTACGCGTTCCCGCCGGGTTTGACGTCGCTGATAACGAGATTGTGCGACAATGTAGCGCCGGTGATTTAGTGATAACGGCGGATATTCCACTGGCTGCTGAAGCCATTGAAAAAGGGGCAGCAGCGCTTAATCCACGCGGCGAACGTTATACCGAAGCGACGATCCGCGAACGTCTGATGATGCGTGATTTTATGGATACGCTACGTGCCAGCGGCATCCAGACCGGGGGACCAGATAGCCTTTCTCCCCGCGACCGGCAGCATTTTGCGGCTGAGCTGGATAAGTGGTGGCTGGAAGTTCAGCGCAGAAAATAACACCTGTAATTTATTTCTTACACTTTCATCCCTGTGAATTCTTGTTATAGTAGGGGTTAATTGACGACATCACTCTTTCTGTAATTTTTTCTTTACGTTTTGGTGGTGTACTAGTTTGATGATATGATTATATCTTTAATAGCATCAGATCCCGCTTGTCGGCGGCTCTCTGGGGAAATTCTGTGATGACGCAACCTCTTTTTCTTGTTGGCCCCCGGGGGTGTGGTAAAACGACAACCGGTATGGCGCTGGCGAAGGCTATCGATTACCAGTTTGTTGATACCGATCGCTGGTTGCAATCGCACGTACAGATGACCGTGGCGGAAATTGTCGAAAGAGAAGGATGGGAAGGGTTTCGTGCCCAGGAAACAGCCGCTCTGCAGGCCGTCACGGCTCCGACAACGGTTGTCGCGACCGGTGGCGGTATCATTCTAACCGAATTTAATCGTCACTACATGCGTAGCCACGGCGTGGTTATCTATTTAAGCGCGCCAGTATCGGTACTGGTAGATCGTCTGGAGGCGACGCCTGAAGAGGGGTTGCGCCCGACCTTAACCGGCAAGCCGTTGACCGAAGAAGTAGAGGAAGTGCTTGCCCAGCGCGATGTTCTGTACCGTGAGGCCGCGCATTATATTATTGATGCGACCAATCCGCCTTCGCAGGTGGTGGACGACATTCTTGGGATACTGTCGCAGGCAGCGCCACGGTTACAGGGTGGTGTCTATACTTAAAGCTCATTCAGACAAAAGGAAGAGCTATGCCGACAAAACCACCTTATCCGCGTCAGGCGACCATTGTAACGGTTGAAAAGGGGACGCCAGGCCAGACGGTAACCTGGTATCAACTTCGTGCCGATCACCCAGAACCGAATTCGTTGATCAGTGAGCATCCTTCCGCTCAGGAAGCCATGGATGCTAAAAAGCGCTATGAGGATCCCGACAAAACCTGATGTCGGACACCGCCCGGGCAGGTGTCTGAAAAGGCCCAGTACGGGCGTACATCACATTTTTTTAAATATCGCGATATACAGTAAAAATCGAAAATTAAACAATAACAATACAGTACTGGAATGATTTGGAATCTTTACAAAATAGACCGCCGATCTGCTGCTACGCTTTTGAGCGTTTGTAGCACAGGTCAGCGCCCGGCAATGATTCGGGAATTCACAGCAAAGTAAGAAGACGGTGGAGCAAAAAATGGGTACGTCGTTGGCTATCCTCACGATTGGCGTGGTGCCGATGAGTGAGGTGTTACCGCTCCTGACGGAATATATTGATGAGCAGCACATTACTCACCACAGTCTGCTGGGACAGATGCGGCGAGAGGATGTGATGGCTGAGTACGGGGTCTCTCCCGGTGACGAGCCGCTCTTAACGCTGCTCTGCGACCATCAACTTGCCCATGTTTCGCGCCAGAAAGTGGAACGCTCACTGCAGGGTATTGTAGAAGTGCTCGACAATCAGGGCTTTGACGTGATCCTGCTGATGAGTACGGCTTCAATTGCCCGCCTGACCGCCCGCAAGAGTATGCTGCTGGAACCTTTACGTATCATTCCTCCGCTGGTCGCCTCGATTGTGGAAGGGCATCAGGTTGGGGTTATTGTCCCCGTCACGGAATTGCTCAAAGCCCAGACGCAAAAATGGCAGGTGTTACAAACGCCGCCAGTGTATGCCGTGGCGAATCCGATTCACGGTTCCGAACAACAACTGATTGATGCCGGTAAAGAATTGCTTGAGCAAGGTGCAGATGTGATCATGCTGGATTGTCTGGGCTTTAATCAACGTCATCGCGATTTACTGCAAAAATCGCTGGATGTCCCGGTTCTGCTGTCCAATGTGCTGATCGCCCGACTGGCTTCGGAATTGCTCGCGTAATTTTGCGTGACAGGTGGAACGCCTGCCCCCTATATTGGTTGTTAACTTAATCACAAGATAGGGCCAGTTGTATGCTTCAAAGTAATGAATACTTTTCCGGCAAAGTAAAATCCATCGGTTTTACCAGCAGCAGTACTGGCCGTGCCAGTGTTGGCGTGATGGCCGAAGGTGAATACACCTTTGGTACTGCGGCACCTGAAGAGATGACGGTCGTCAGCGGCGCACTTAACGTGCTGTTGCCAGGGGAAACTGAGTGGAAAGTCTATGCCGCAGGGGACGTGTTTAATGTACCAGGCAGTAGCGAGTTTCATCTGCAGGTGGCAGAGCCAACATCCTATCTTTGCCGCTACCTGTAAGCGTAAAAATGACGAATGGCGACATTGAGCCGCCATTCGGTAAACACGGTTTAACGTTGCGCTTCGCCGCCTAATCCTTCCACCAGACTTTTAATCAGCGCCGCCAGTTCCCCCGTCATCAGGATGAAATCGGCATCAAAACGCTGAGCGTAGTCCTCGCGGTCGATATCTTCGTTTTGATCGCGCAACTCGTCGCTAAACTTCAGACGCTTAATCGAGCCGTCGTCACACATCACGAACTGAATGCGCTGCTGCCAGTCGAGCGCCAGCTTGGTGACCAGTTTGCCCGCTTCGATATGTACGGCGATTTCGTCGCAGACCAGATCCTGTTTTTTCGCGCGGATCACGCCGCCGTCTTCAAGGATCGCTTTCAGTTCGGCTTCATCCAGCAACTGGAAGCCCTGTGCCGTTGTACCGGAGCGAACCCATTCGGTCAGCGTCAGCTCAATCGGGTTTTCCATCGTCAGCGGAACAACCGGCAGCGAGCCAAGGCTCTTACGCAGCAGCGCCAGCGTATCTTCCGCTTTCTTCGCACTCGCACAATCAACCATGATCAGATCGTTAACGGTGTCGATCCACATCATCGTTTGGCTGAAGCGGCTAAAAGCGCGCGGCAGCAATGAGTGCAGAACTTCATCTTTCAGCGAGTCTTTTTCGGTCTTCTTAAGCTTACGACCTTGCTCAGCTTCCAGTTTGAATATTTTGGCTTCCAGCGCCTGTTTGATAACCGGCGACGGCAGAATTTTTTCTTCTTTGCGGGCACAGATAATAATTTGGCCATTGGCGGTATGCGTTAATGCATCGCTGTGCGATCCCATCGGCGGAACCCAGCCCATTTTTGCCATATCCTGGCTACCGCAGGGAGTGAACGTCATTGATGCCAGCTGTTTTTCCATCTCTTCGGCACGCAAAGAAACATCGCGGCTAAGACGGTAAACCATTAAATTTTTGAACCACAGCATGATAATTTCCACGGCCTTGTCGTTAAATCCAGCGGGCATGATAGCGAATTGTCGCTATGCTTGCATTGTTAATCGGGAAGAGGAGCAAACAGTGCGTATAGGTATCGATTTGGGCGGTACAAAAACGGAAGTTATTGCGCTTGGCGATGCAGGCGAGCAGCTTTTTCGCCATCGCCTGCCCACACCGCGTGAGGATTATCGGCAAACGATAGAAACCATTGCCGCGCTGGTGGAGATGGCGGAGCTGGCTACCGGGCAAACGGGAACCGTGGGGATGGGGATCCCCGGTTCAATTTCGCCTTACACTGGGGTAGTCAAGAATGCCAACTCAACCTGGCTTAACGGGCAACCCTTTGATAAAGACTTAAGTATGCGTTTGAAGCGTGAAGTGCGCCTGGCGAATGATGCCAATTGCCTGGCGGTTTCTGAAGCGGTGGATGGCGCGGCGGCAGGGGCGCAAACCGTGTTTGCGGTAATTATTGGCACCGGATGCGGCGCGGGTGTGGCGTTGAATGGTCGGGCGCACACGGGTGGCAACGGTACCGCGGGCGAGTGGGGGCATAATCCGCTGCCGTGGATGGACGAAGATGAGCTGCGTTATCGCCAGGAAGTACCCTGCTATTGCGGCAAGCAAGGCTGCATTGAAACCTTTATTTCCGGGACCGGTTTTGCCACCGACTACCAGCGTCTGAGCGGTAAGTCGCTCAAGGGCAACGACATTATCGATCTGGTTAACGTACGGGATGCTGTGGCGGAGCAGGCATTGAGCCGCTATGAGCTGCGTCTGGCGAAATCACTGGCACATGTGGTGAATATTCTCGATCCGGACGTCATTGTGCTGGGGGGCGGAATGAGCAATGTTGACCGACTGTATCAAAACGTTCCGACGTTGATGAAGCAGTTTGTCTTTGGCGGCGAATGCGAAACGCCCCTACGCAAGGCGCTACACGGTGACTCCAGCGGCGTACGCGGTGCGGCCTGGCTGTGGCCGCAGGCGTAATCTGTTTTACGTCGCGGGTGCAATTTGTTGCACGCCGCGCTTCAGGTAACCGTAAATCAGCAGCGATGACATGGCGGAGAAAGACAGCAGCGCAGCCGGCAGCGTCACATAGTTGTAGGCAAAGCCCAGCGTCAGCATCATACCGCCGCACCAGGCGCCAATTGCGCTACCGAGGTTAAAGGCAATTTGCCCGCCTGCCGCGCCCAGTAGCTCACCTCCTTTAGCATTTTGCAGCAGCAAAATTTGCAGCGGTGCCGACAGAGCAAACAGGCCCGCGCAGCAAATAAAGGCGAAGGTCAGCGATGCGGCTTTGATACCGCCAAAGACAAAAAGCAGCAGCAGAACCAGCACAATGATGAAGTCGGTTATTACCGCAATGCGCAGCGGCGTATAGCGGCCAGATAGCCGACCGCTCAACAGATTCCCTAATACCATCCCCAATCCCACCAGCATCATGATGAAGGTCATCAGCGTTTCGGAAAAACCGGAGATGTACATCATGTACGGCTTAACGTAGCTGAACCAGGCGAAAACCCCGGCGTTGCCAAACATGGTGGCGGAAAAGATCAGCCACGGGGCGGGGCTTTTCAAAAAGTGAAATTGTTCGCGCAGATTCCCTTTCGCTTCATCGCTGATGTTGGGCACCCAAAAAGCTATCGAGACAATAACGGCGATATTAAAGACGGCTATCAACAGGAACGTATAGCGCCAGCTAAATTCCTGGCTCAGCCAGGTACCGACGGGAATGCCAATCAGATTGGCAACGGTCATCCCTGAAACCATGCCCGCGACGGCGGCGGTGACTTTTCCTGGGCGTGCCAGTTTCGACAGAATAATTGCCCCAACGCCAAAAAATGCGCCGTGCGGGAAGCCGGAAACCAGCCTGCCCACCGCCAGCATAAAATACGAGGAGGAGAGGGTGAAGATGGCGTTGCCAATCACGCATAGCGTGACCAAAAACAGCAGAATATGTTTTAGCGAAAAGCGGCTGGAAAAGAGCGCAATAATCGGCGCGCCCAGCACCACGCCAAAGGCGTAAAACGAAATCATATGACCCGCGGCCGGGATAGAAATGCCCACGTCCCGCGCCAATTCGGTGAGAACGCCCATGATGCCGAACTCTGCCATGCCCAGCCCAAATGTCCCCAGGGCTAAAGAGAAAATGACTTTTTTCATACCACCTGCCAACAAGAAAGACGCCGGATGTGCGTCATAGCGGCGAACGTTCGCCGCCAACAGAGATAGCTTGCGGATAAGCGAAGTGGAATGCCATTTCATATCCGTCTTTGAGTATGCAATATTGTGCTACATATTCGTGCCGGATGGCGCCGATCCGGCCTGTGAAGCTATCAGGCATCAACTGCAAATATTTTGTCGAGTTTGCTGTACCCCAGACCGTTGATTTTTTTAACCTTGATCTGCACCGGAATACGTTCTTTCATCGCTTCAACGTGGCTGATCACTCCAATGGTTTTGCCGGTGGCGTTCAGCGCATCGAGCGCGTCCAGCGCGGTATCGAGCGTTTCGCTGTCCAGCGTGCCGAAACCTTCATCGAGGAACAGAGAGTCAATTCGCGTTTTGTGGCTGACCAGATCGGATAACGCCAGCGCCAGCGCCAGACTCACGAGGAAACTCTCGCCGCCGGAAAGCGTACGCGTGTCGCGCACGGCATCGGCCTGCCAGGTATCAACCACTTCCAGCTCCAGCGCTTCGCTGGCCTTACGCTGTAACAGATAGCGACCATGCAGACGAGTGAGTTGGTTGTTGGCAAGCCACACCAGGTTATCCAGCGTCAGCCCCTGGGCAAACTTGCGGAATTTATCTCCCTCTTTCGAGCCGATCAACGCATTCAGATAGCCCCAGTCATCAACCTGCTGCGTGACCTTTTCAATCTCCTGCATCAGCGCCTGTTGCTGCTGACGATGTTCAGCATCCTGTTTGAGCTGCTGGCGAATTTCACCCTGGCGAGTGGTATTTTCCCGTAGCTGCTGGGTGAGCTGCGCCAGCGCGTCGCGAAGATGTTGGGTTGTGAGCGTGAGATCCACCCCGGTTGGCAACTGCTGGTGATGGCTCGCCAGCGCCTGCTGAGCCTGATTAAGCAGCGTTTGTGCCTGCTGTTGCTGGTTTTCCAGCGATTGTTTTAACTGCTCCAGACGGCTAAAGGTCTCTTCATCCAGCAGGGCGGCAACAAAGGCGTCACGATCGGCAAAGATGCTGGCCTGCAATGCGGCATCAAACTGTGCCTGAATTTCTGCGGCGCGCTGTACGTCCTGCGTCTCCTGCTGTTGCAAGGTTTGCCACTGGCCCTGTAAAGACAGGCAATCGTCATGGACCTGTCGCCAGTTTTCCAGCGACAGACTCTCAGTACCTGTAGAAAGTGTATCGCTCTCAGGCAGCGTTTCCAGCAACGGCGTGAGCTGAGCTATCTGCGCCTGTAACTCGGTGAGTTCGTTCTGGCGCTGCTGCCACATTTGCGCTTCTCTCGCCCGCTCGCTCAGCCACGAAGCGACTTCATCCTCTGCCGGAAGGGATAGTTCATGGCGGGCCAGCTCGGCGGTTAACGCCGCCTGGCGCTGGTCAATTTGCTGCTGGAGCTGGGTAATCTGCTCGGTATGCGCCGTGATTTGCGCCTGCAGGGTATGACGCAAGCTTAACTGGTGAAGCTGTTGTTCGTGTTCTTCCTGGGCGGCAAGCCACGGGGCAATGTCATCCTGCGGTTGTAGCGATACGTTGAGGCTGGCGGTAACAGTCAGCCACTCTTGAGTAAGTGCTTGCTCCTCCTGAGAAAGCGTCTGTGCTTCGCGTTCATCCCGCTGAAGTTGCTGGGTTATTGCCTCAAGCTGACCGCGGAGGGTTGAACCCTCATCGGCCAGCGTTTTGACCTCTTTTTCCAGCGCTTCACGTCGTGCCTGATTTACGCTCAGCTCAAGCGTCTGGTATCGCTCGATAGCCGGATGTGTAGTAGAGCCACAAAGCGGACAAGGTTTGCCGGATTCCAGTAATGCCCGATGGCTTTCCAGATCTTTGATGCGGGCTTCCTGCTCGCAAATGATCCTCACATCGGCAAGTTGCTGATTTTTATCTTTATAGCGCTGACGTTTTTCGGCAAGTACCGCGTTGCGCTGAGCCAGCTCTTGCTGACGCTGCACAAGCGTGGCGCGTAACTGCGCCAGCTGCTTTTGCTTCGGGGCGATTTGCCCGTGCAGATTGCTCAGACGCTGGCGTAACGGACGGCGCTGCACATGTTGCGCCAGCGCTTCTGTCACTTCCTGCGGCGAAAGAGTCAGCGTGGGAAGCGCCAACGCATCCAGTTTACGCGTGTCGTTTTCCCGTAATTGCTGCCACTGGCGTAGCTGGACGTTAGCGTCGGACTGTTGCGCCAGCAGGGCCTTCCATCCAGCCAGTTCGCTGCCCCACGAGCGGAAGCGGTCATGTTCATTCAGCCAGTCGATTAACGTCTGTTGTTCGGCGAGTATCGCGGTCGATTGCGTGTGCGCCTGCTGACGGATGCGCCCGCGCAGCGCTAAGCTGCTTTGTAAGCGAGCATTCACTTCCTGAATCTTCTGCCGCGTACGCGCTATCGTAGCCGTTTGTTCCTGGATTCGCTCCCAGTGTGGGCGTAACGCTCTGGCCGGTTGCGCCAGACTCAGCGCCGCCAGCTGTGGCTGTGCGTCTTCCTGCGCTTGTTTAGCGGCCTGTAACGCCTGTTGGTGACGGTTGATTTCTGCCTGTAGCTCATTTTGCCGCATGAGCCAGTTGAGATGCTGTTGCTGAGTCTGCTGGCTGGCAAGGTATTGTTTTTCCTCGTCAGTAAGTACCTGCAAACTCTCTGTCAGGGACTGCACCTGCTCCGCAGCGAGCAGAGTCACGCCGCTGGCCTGCGCTTGCAGTTTTTCCAGCTCCGTACGCGCTGCTTTATGTTTTTCAAACACCATAGCGGAAATTTGGCCGTAGATCTCAGTCCCCGTCAGCTCTTCCAGCAGTTCGGCACGCTCTTTCGGTTTGGCATTGAGAAATGCGGCAAATTGCCCCTGAGACAGCAGCATCGAACGGGTGAAACGACCGTAATCCAGCCCGGTAAGTTCGGCGGTCATTTCCAGCTTGTCTTTGACTTTATCGGCAAGAATTTTACCGTCGGCGCAGCGGGCAAGTTCTACGCGCGGAGCCTGTAGATTGCCTTCAGGCTGATTGCGCGCGCGGTTCTGGCTCCAGAATGCGCGATAGGCTTCGCCCCGGACCTCGAACTCGACCTCGGCCAGACACTCGGCGGTGTCGCGGGTCATCAGATCGTTTTGCGACTGCGACACGGTATTGAGCCGCGGCGTTTCGTGATACAGCGCGAGACAAATGGCGTCCAGCAGGGTGGTTTTTCCCGCGCCCGTTGGACCAGTGATGGCGAACAGCCCATTGCTGGCAAAGGGCTCAGCCGTGAAATCGATTTTCCATTCTCCTTTCAGAGAATTGAGGTTTTTCAAACGCAGGCTGAGAATTTTCATGCTTCGGTCTCCCCGGCAAGCGTGTGTAAGGTGGTGCTAAACAGCTGATTCAGGCGCTCGCGTTGCGGTTCTTCGAGTTCTTCCAGCGCCAGGCGGCGGTCAAAAACGTCCGTCACGCTCAGCTCGCTTAGCGTTTCACGTCGTTCATTCGCCATAATACGTTCGCGCTGTTCCCGGCTACGGCGCACCAATAACACCTCTACCGGTAAATCTTCGGTCAATGCCTGAATCTTACGCTGCATGTTGTGCAGATAGTCATCGGTGGTGATTTCGATATCTAACCAGACTGGCGGTTCCTGCTGCATACCGCGCCACTGTTCAAGTTGGGCGGTTATCGCGGCTAAATCACCTTTCAGCACCGCCAGCGGCTGGGTGACCGGTACGGTGAGGTGCTCAACAGCGCTCAGCTTGCCGTTTTCGAAACTCACCAGATGGACGCATTTGCTTTTGCCGCACTCGTCAAAACTGAGCGCAATTGGTGAACCGCAGTAGCGAATATGCTCGGTCCCGCCGATAACCTGCGCCCGGTGAATATGTCCCAGCGCGATGTAATCGGCTGGTGGAAAGTTTTGCGCCGGAAAGGCGTCCAGCGTACCAATATAAATGTCACGTACGGCGTCACTTTTACTGGCGCCAACGGTGGTCAGATGCCCGGTCGCAATGATGGGTAGATTTTGGTTGCCACGCAGCGTACAGGCGTCCTGATATTGCTGCTGATAATAGTCGGTAATAGCTGATAGCAAATGCTGCTGTTTCTCTTGTCCGGTCAGCCCTGCCTGGCTGGTAATGATGTCGCGCGGGCGTAAAAAAGGAACCGGACACAGGATCGCACCCGGCGTGCCGTCGCGTTGCGACAGTACCTGCGGCGTATGGCCTGCGCTGGCGATCACTGTGGTGTTGAGAAACGCCAGAATATCGCGGGATTCGTTGAGCGTGGCGACGGAGTCATGGTTACCTGCCAGCACCACCAGATGACAGCCGGTTTGCTGCAGATTAACGACAAAACGGTTATACAGCTCACGGGCATAGCTTGGCGGTGAGCCGGTATCGAAAATATCGCCCGCCACAATAATGGCATCCACCTGCTGGGATTGTGCCGTTTCCAGCAGCCAGTCGAGAAAGGCCTGATGTTCAGCGGCGCGGCTCTTGCTGTAGAAATTTTGGCCCAGATGCCAGTCAGACGTGTGAAGGATGCGCATAAGAGTTCCATGACGATAAAACAGTGGCGGGGATTATAACCCTGCAAGGACGGTAATATCTTGTTTTAGGGCTGTCATAATTCGCGGGGCTGCGTTAAACCTGGACTATCTTTTCATAAATCTGTCATAAAACTGACGCATAATGGCACCGTATTGATGGCAAACGATTTAATTATAAACAGGGCAAATCATGGCGAGACGTATTCTGGTCGTAGAAGATGAAGCTCCAATTCGTGAAATGGTCTGCTTCGTGCTCGAGCAAAACGGTTTTCAACCCGTAGAAGCCGAAGACTATGACAGTGCTGTGAACCAACTCAATGAACCCTGGCCGGATCTCGTCCTGCTTGACTGGATGCTACCCGGCGGCTCGGGCCTACAGTTTATTAAACATCTCAAGCGCGAAGCGATGACGCGGGATATTCCCGTCATGATGCTGACGGCAAGGGGAGAAGAGGAAGATCGCGTCCGGGGTCTCGAAACGGGTGCGGATGATTATATTACTAAGCCGTTTTCTCCCAAGGAGCTGGTGGCGCGTATTAAAGCGGTTCTGCGTCGTATTTCCCCTATGGCGGTGGAAGAAGTTATTGAGATGCAGGGGCTGAGCCTTGACCCAACCTCGCATCGCGTGATGACCGGCGAGGATCCGTTGGATATGGGGCCGACAGAATTCAAACTGTTGCACTTCTTTATGACCCACCCTGAACGCGTCTATAGTCGTGAGCAATTACTCAATCATGTCTGGGGTACCAATGTGTACGTGGAAGACCGGACAGTGGATGTGCATATCCGCCGCTTGCGTAAAGCGCTGGAGCACAGTGGACACGATCGTATGGTGCAGACGGTTCGTGGGACGGGATATCGTTTTTCGACCCGCTTCTGACTGACATGAATATAGGCCTGATGGATTAGGCTGTTAATGGAGTAAGACGTTTGCTAGAACGATTGTCATGGAAAAGGCTGGTACTGGAGCTGATCCTCTGCTGCATTCCGGCGTTTATCCTTAGCGCTTTTTTTGGTTACCTGCCCTGGTTTTTGCTGGCGTCGGTAACCGGCCTGCTTGTCTGGCATTTCTGGAATTTATTACGCTTGTCCTGGTGGTTATGGGTCGACAGAAGCATGACCCCGCCGCCGGGGCGCGGAAGTTGGGAGCCGTTGCTGTACGGGCTGCATCAAATGCAGCTGCGCAACAAAAAGCGCCGCCGGGAACTGGGTAATCTGATTAAACGTTTTCGCAGTGGGGCGGAATCGCTACCCGATGCGGTGGTGTTGACGACTGAAGAGGGCGGCATTTTCTGGTGTAACGGCCTGGCCCAGCAGGTTCTGGGACTGCGCTGGCCGGACGATAGCGGGCAAAATATTCTTAACCTGCTGCGCTACCCGGAATTCACGCAATATCTGAAAACGCGTGATTTTAGTCGGCCAATCAATCTGGTGCTTAATACCGGGCGGCATCTGGAAATTCGCGTGATGCCCTATACCGATAAGCAATTGCTGATGGTCGCGCGCGATGTTACCCAGATGCACCAACTGGAAGGTTCGCGGCGTAACTTTTTTGCCAACGCCAGCCATGAGTTGCGTACGCCGCTGACGGTGCTACAAGGTTACCTGGAAATGATGCAGGAGCATCCACTGGAAGGAACGACGCGCGAAAAAGCGCTGCATACCATGCGTGAGCAAACGTACCGCATGGAAGGGCTGGTGAAGCAGTTGCTGACGCTGTCGAAAATAGAGGCCGCGCCAGCGCTGCTGCTCAATGAGAAGGTGGACGTGCCGATGATGCTGCGCGTGGTTGAACACGAGGCGCAAACGCTGAGTCAGAATAATCATACGTTTACTTTTGATATTGATAGCCGCCTGAGCGTGCGTGGAAATGAGGATCAACTGCGTAGCGCTATTTCGAATCTTGTGTATAACGCGGTGAATCATACCCCCGCGGGTACGCACATCACCGTGCGCTGGCAGCATATTGCCTCCGGGGCGGAATTTAGCGTCGAGGACAATGGGCCAGGTATTGCTGCGGAGCATATTCCTCGTTTGACCGAACGCTTCTATCGTGTGGACAAAGCGCGATCCCGACAAACGGGCGGGAGTGGACTGGGTCTGGCTATCGTGAAACATGCTCTGCAACATCACGATAGCCGCCTGAATATCGAAAGTATGCCGGGCAAAGGGACGCGATTTAGTTTCGTCATCCCGGAACGTTTAATGACCAAAAGTAACGATTAACCCGTATTCGTAAGATAATCTTTCCAAAAGCCAGCGCGAGCTGGTTTTTTTATGTGGTCAATAGTTACATCCTGAATTTTGCGACGTTTGATTGTTTTTTGTTCGAACTATTACCCATACCTTTTTCCATGAAATGGTGTTTTGTGCTAACTCGAATTTTCATATCGCTATATTGTTCTGGTTTTTGGATCCCACCTTGCTTTAAAACGTTATAAGCGTTTAAATTGCGCTCCAGATGCTGTCATACCGACTGCATTTACGCGGTAAATCGAAAAACTATTCTTCGCCGCGCCAGGTCGGGAGTGTTTCCCGCTGGAATTGAGTAAAAATGCCGCTGTATTGTCCCCCAGGGAAAGGCAAAAATTTATTGTTTTCAACAC
Source organism: Citrobacter sp. wls714 (assembly GCF_005281025.1). NCBI lineage: Bacteria > Pseudomonadati > Pseudomonadota > Gammaproteobacteria > Enterobacterales > Enterobacteriaceae > Citrobacter > Citrobacter sp. wls714. Next base: position 97,391 of record NZ_SZWZ01000075.1, read on the forward strand.
CACATCCACAGGCTGTAAGACTTTATGACCCATCAGTTAAAATCGCGCGATATTATCGCTTTGGGATTTATGACATTTGCACTGTTCGTTGGTGCAGGTAACATCATCTTCCCCCCAATGGTTGGTTTGCAGGCAGGCGAACACGTCTGGACTGCGGCTTTTGGCTTTTTGATTACCGCCGTTGGTTTGCCGGTACTTACCGTTGTCGCGCTGGCGAAAGTTGGTGGCGGAGTGGACAGCCTGAGTACGCCTATCGGTAAGGTTGCTGGGTTGCTGCTGGCTACCGTTTGCTATCTGGCGGTTGGTCCATTGTTTGCGACGCCGCGTACCGCAACGGTCTCTTTCGAAGTCGGAATTGCGCCGCTGACCGGTGACTCCGCGCTGCCGCTGTTCATCTACAGCGTGGTCTATTTTGCGATTGTTATTCTGGTGTCGCTGTATCCGGGCAAACTGCTGGATACCGTCGGCAACTTCCTTGCTCCGCTGAAAATCCTGGCGCTGGTGGTACTGTCTGTCGCCGCGATTGTCTGGCCGGCAGGCCCGATCAGCAATGCGATGGAAGCCTATCAAACCGCAGCATTTTCGAATGGTTTCGTAAATGGCTATCTGACCATGGATACGCTGGGCGCAATGGTGTTTGGTATTGTTATCGTTAACGCCGCCCGCTCGCGTGGCGTTACCGAGTCGCGTCTGCTGACCCGTTACACCGTTTGGGCAGGTTTGATGGCGGGTGTGGGCTTAACGCTGCTGTACCTTGCGTTGTTCCGTCTGGGTTCCGATAGTGCGATTCTGGTCGATCAGTCAGCTAACGGCGCGGCGATTCTGCATGCGTATGTTCAGCACACCTTTGGCGGCGCAGGAAGCTTCCTGCTGGCGGCGCTGATTTTCATCGCCTGTCTGGTGACTGCGGTTGGCCTGACCTGTGCGTGCGCAGAGTTCTTTGCCCAGTACGTTCCTCTGTCTTATCGTACGCTGGTATTTATCCTCGGCGGTTTCTCGATGGTGGTCTCTAACCTGGGGCTGAGCCATCTGATTCAGATCTCTATTCCGGTGCTGACGGCTATCTATCCGCCATGTATCGCACTGGTTGTATTAAGTTTTACCCGCTCATGGTGGCATAATTCTTCCCGCGTCATTGCACCTGCGATGTTTATCAGCCTGATTTTTGGTATCCTTGATGGCATTAAAGCTTCTGCAATTGGCGACGTGTTACCGGCCTGGACCCAGCGTTTACCGCTGGCGGAACAAGGGCTGGCGTGGTTGATGCCAACAGTCGTGATGGTGATCCTGGCAATTATCTGGGATCGCGCCGCGGGTCGACAAGTGACCTCCAGCGCGCACTAATCACTGACAATAAGTTTTAACCACGGGGCTATTAATATGGCCCCGTGGTTTTTTTATTGTGTTAACAGGTTAGGAATCGATGGAAAGTAATAACAAGCTAAAGCGTGGGCTGAGCACCCGGCACATTCGCTTTATGGCATTAGGTTCGGCAATTGGTACCGGGCTGTTTTACGGCTCGGCCGACGCGATCAAAATGGCGGGGCCGAGCGTATTGCTGGCCTATATTATCGGCGGCGTTGCGGCATATATCATCATGCGCGCGCTGGGCGAAATGTCCGTTCATAACCCGGCTGCCAGCTCTTTCTCGCGCTACGCGCAGGAAAACCTCGGGCCGTTGGCGGGTTACATTACCGGCTGGACCTACTGTTTTGAAATCCTGATTGTCGCCATTGCCGACGTCACTGCCTTCGGCATTTACATGGGGGTCTGGTTCCCTGCCGTTCCGCACTGGATTTGGGTTCTCAGCGTGGTGCTGATTATTTGCGCCATCAACCTGATGAGTGTGAAGGTGTTTGGCGAGCTGGAGTTCTGGTTCTCGTTCTTTAAAGTTGCCACCATTATCATCATGATTGTCGCCGGGTTCGGCATCATCATTTGGGGTATTGGCAACGGCGGACAACCTACCGGTATCCATAACCTGTGGAGCAACGGCGGTTTCTTCAGCAACGGCTGGCTCGGCATGGTGATGTCGCTACAAATGGTGATGTTCGCCTACGGTGGTATTGAGATTATCGGGATTACCGCAGGTGAAGCGAAAGACCCGGAAAAATCTATTCCGCGCGCTATCAATTCCGTACCGATGCGTATCCTCGTGTTTTACGTGGGGACGTTGTTTGTCATTATGTCTATCTACCCGTGGAACCAGGTTGGCACCGACGGGAGTCCGTTCGTCCTGACGTTCCAGCATATGGGCATTACCTTTGCCGCCGGGATCCTCAACTTTGTCGTATTGACCGCATCGCTGTCGGCTATCAACTCTGACGTCTTCGGCGTGGGGCGTATGCTGCACGGTATGGCAGAGCAGGGGAGCGCACCGAAAATGTTCGCTAAGACCTCGCGCCGTGGCGTGCCGTGGGTCACGGTGATGGTGATGACTATCGCGCTGCTGTTTGCGGTTTATCTTAACTACATTATGCCGGAAAACGTCTTCCTGGTGATCGCCTCACTGGCGACCTTCGCCACGGTATGGGTGTGGATTATGATCCTGCTGTCACAGATTGCCTTCCGCCGTCGTCTGCCGCCGGAAGAGGTCAAGGCGCTGAAATTTAAAGTACCTGGTGGGGTGACAACGACCGTTGTTGGCCTGATTTTCCTCGTCTTTATCATCGCGCTTATCGGCTACCATCCGGATACCCGCATTTCACTGTACGTTGGTTTCGCATGGATTGCCCTGCTGCTTGTGGGCTGGGTATTTAAACGCCGCCGCGAGCGTCAACTGGCTGAAGTACAGTAATTTTTTGCCGGGTAACGCGTCGCGTCGCCCGGCAATTTTCTCCTCCCCCGAACTCCTCCCCTAATAAACGTTAAGATGATGAGTGATCCTGCTCTTTGCTATGGCAAGGTGGCTTCATTTTCATCAAAGGGGATACGTGATGTTGAACGCCTGGCACCTTCCGGTTGCCCCATTTGTTAAGCAAAACAAAGATCAACTGTCGATTACATTATGGCTGGCGGGGGAAAATCCACCTCAGCGGGTGACGCTACGTGCAGAAAACGATAACGAAGAAATTTCGCTGGGTATGCACAAGCTGCGCAGCCAGCCGCAGCCGGGCGTAACCGCGTGGCGGGCGGCGATCGATCTTGCCAGCGGCCAACCTCGTCGGCGCTATAGTTTTAAATTATTGTGGCCCGATCGTCAGCTGTGGTTTACACCGCAGGGATTCAGCCGTTTTCCGCCTGCGCGTCTGGAGCAGTTTGCTGTTGATGTGCCGGATAACGGTCCGCAGTGGGTAGCTGACCAGATTTTCTATCAGATTTTCCCGGACCGCTTTGCCCGCAGCCAGTCGCGTGAGCCGGCTCCAAACGTCTATTACCACCACGCAGCCGGGCATGACATCGTGCGTCGCGAGTGGGATGAACCACTGACCGCTCAGGCCGGAGGATCGACATTTTATGGCGGCGATTTGGACGGCATCAGCGAAAAGCTGCCGTATCTGAAAACGTTAGGGGTTACGGCGCTGTATCTGAACCCGGTGTTTACCGCGCCGAGCGTGCATAAATACGATACCGAAGATTACCGTCATGTTGATCCACAGTTTGGCGGCGACAACGCGCTGCTGCGCTTGCGCCACAACACGCAACAGCAGGGCATGCGTCTGATTCTGGACGGTGTTTTTAACCACAGCGGCGATTCGCACCCCTGGTTTGATCGGCATAACCGTGGGACGGACGGGGCGTGTTACAACCCGGATTCCCCCTGGCGTGACTGGTATCATTTCTCTGCCGACGGTGTGGCGCTGGACTGGCTGGGCTATGCCAGTCTACCCAAGCTGGATTTTTGTTCGCAAAGCCTGGTCAATGAAATTTATCGTGGGGAAGACAGTATCGTTCGTCACTGGCTGAAAGCGCCGTGGAGTATGGACGGCTGGCGTCTTGATGTCGTGCATATGCTGGGAGAGGGCGGCGGGGCGCGCAACAACCTGCACCATGTGGCGGGGATTACGCAGGCGGCAAAAGAAACCCAGCCTGAAGCGTATGTGGTGGGTGAACATTTTGGTGATGCGCGTCAGTGGTTGCAGGCGGATGCGGAAGATGCCGCCATGAACTATCGCGGTTTTACTTTCCCCATCTGGGGATTTCTGGCCAATACTGATATCTCGTACGACCCGCAATCTATTGATGCCCAAACCTGTATGGCGTGGATGGATAACTACCGCGCGGGTCTGTCGCATCAGCAGCAACTGCGGATGTTCAATCAACTCGACAGCCACGATACCGCCCGTTTTAAATCGTTGCTTGGCAAAGACGTGGCGCGTTTACCGCTGGCGGTGGTGTGGCTGTTTACCTGGCCTGGCGTGCCGTGTATTTATTATGGTGATGAGGTGGGGCTGGACGGCAATAACGATCCGTTCTGTCGTAAGCCGTTCCCGTGGCAAGCTGAAAAACAGGACACTACCTTGCTGGCGCTGTATCAGCGGCTGGCTAAATTACGCCATCAAAGCCAGGCGTTACGCCATGGCGGTTGTCAGGTGATTTACGCCGAGGATAACGTGGTCGTGTTTGTGCGGGTACTCAACCGCCAGCGCGTGCTGGTGGCGATTAACCGTGGCCACGCCTGCGAAGTGGTCCTGCCAGTCTCGCCACTACTGCGTGTCGCTCAATGGCAGCACCAAGAGGGTAACGGCCTGCTCGCTGACGATATCCTGACGCTGCCGGCGATCTCCGCCTCGGTGTGGATGGGTCATTGATACAAGCGTGCAATCTCCGGGCTTGCCAGCAGCGTTTCTCGCCACCAGCGCTGCGCCAGCCCATCGCGGCTGTTGCGCCATGCCATGTAGGCCACATCTTTTTGGCGAAATGAGATGACCGTTTTTTCCACCAGTTCGCCTGTGGCAAGCCACGGGCTGGCAATGTGGCGGGGAAGAAATCCGCAGCCCATGCCGGCTCGCAGTAACATCACTTTACTGTGGAAGTCATCGACGCGAATCTGCGCCTGCTCGTCCATCAGATTGGTTTGTAGCGGATGGCAAAAGCGGGCGCTGTCGCTGATAACAATGGCCCGATGCAGGCACAGCTGTTCGTTTGTCAGGCCGTCCGGCGCGGCGGCCAGCGGATGTTCGGGTGCCACGACAAATACATTATCCAGCGTGCCGAGCATTTTGTAGGACCAGGCCGCTGACGTTGGCGGTTCATTAATCGCCCCCAGAATGATGTCTGCGCCATTATGGGTCAGCTCCTCCCAGGAGCCCGCCAGCGTATGGTGGGTAAAACTCAGACGGGTTTGCTTATTCAGCGCGTGAAATTCATCAATAATGGGCAGCAGCGTGGAGAAAGGAAAAGAGTCGTCCAGCGCAATCGCCAGCTCTTTTTCCCAGCCAGAACTCAGCTGTACCGCCTGCTTTTCGAGATCTTTGGCCGCACTCAGCAGCAAACGTCCCTTTTCCAGCATCATCAGCCCGGTGTCGGTAAATTTCGCCCGATGCCCGGAGCGGTCAAGCAACTCGATATTCAAATCGCTTTCCAGCTTCTGAATCATATAGCTGAGTGCCGCAGGGGTTTTAAACAGCGATTCGGCTGCTGCGGCAAATGAACCCTGTTTGTCGAGTGCGTCGAGGATGAGCAAAACATCCAGATTGATGCGCATAAGCAGAAAATATCCTGAAAAATAAACCCTTCTGTTGTACCGAATGAAGAAAAACAATGCCAGTGAATAAATTAGATGAGTCATGCGCATTTTTTTGATGTTGTTTAGGATATATCGCAACACAGAATTAATAGTTTCACAGGATGGTAAGTTTTCTTTAATAACTCGTTAGAAATTTCCCGCTATACTCAACAAGCGTTCTGATTCAGGATCCTGCTGCTGACGGCAGATACAGACCGTTGCCTTTTAACTCATTGATTAAGAAGGTGTGTTATGTCTATTCGGGAACTGATAGATCCTCAAAACTCTACGCTGATTTTTATTGATCATCAGCCGCAAATGTCATTTGGTGTGGCAAATATTGATCGCCAGACTTTAAAAAATAATACCGTGGCATTAGCGAAAGCCGGCAAGATATTTAATGTTCCGGTGATATATACCTCTGTGGAAACAAAAAGTTTTAGCGGCTATATCTGGCCGGAATTGTTAGCGGTTCACCCTGATGTGAAACCTATTGAACGCACGTCTATGAACTCCTGGGAAGATGCGGCGTTTGTGAAAGCCGTGGAAGCGACCGGACGCAAGAAATTGATTATCTCCGCGCTGTGGACCGAAGTCTGCCTGACTTTCCCGGCGTTGATGGCACTGGAAGCGGGTTATGAAGTGTATGTGGTGACCGATACTTCCGGCGGCACGTCTGTGGATGCCCACGAGCGTTCCATCGACCGGATGGTGCAGGCGGGCGCAGTCCCCGTAACCTGGCAACAGGTTCTTCTTGAGTACCAGCGCGACTGGTCCCGCAAAGAAACCTACGACGCCGTAATGGATTTGGTACGCGAGCATAGCGGCGCCTACGGTATGGGCGTGGATTACGCCTATACCATGGTGCACGGCGCGCCGGAACGTAAAGCCTGAATACACGGCATCCTTCATGCTGCCTGAATGCATCGTTATAGATCTCGTGTATTGATATTGATGGCGGGCTATCCCGCCATTCTCCTTCAACAAGGAATCCTTCATGGCGCAGAACAAACATGTGACGTTGGTGATTACCCATACCCTGCAGCCTGAGCAGGCGCAGCGGTATGAGCAATGGCTGGGGAAAATCATGCCGGTGGCGGCCGAGTTTCCCGGTCATCTCGGAGCGAATGTGATTCGCCCTGCGGATGGCGAGAATCTGTGGAACATTATTATCCGCTTCGACACGCTGGAGCATCTGTACAACTGGACCCAGTCCGATACGCGCCGTGTGCTGGTGGAAGAGATAGCTCCGCTACTGGCAGAAGGTGATAAAACCGAAATTCGTACCGAAGCGGCGTTCTGGTTTACGCCGCCCGCGCCCCATGTACGCCAGCCCAGGCGCTGGAAACAGTTCCTGATCACTCTGCTGGTGATTTTTCCCAGCACTAACCTGGTGCCGTGGTTGACCGGCATTGTGCTGCCTGCAATGAAGGGCTCGTTACTCCTGCATCTTATCAATGATGCGTGTGTGGTTGCGCTGGTGGTCTGGTTCTGGATGCCCATCGTAACCCGTCTGTTTGCCGGATGGCTGAAAAAAGCCTGACCGGTTTTTCAGGAGATTGTTATGTCGCAAACTGCCACACTGATTCTGACTCACGGAAAAATTCATACTCTCGACAAACAAAGCCCACAGGTCGAGGCGGTAGCGATCGCCAACGGGAAGATCCTGGCGACCGGTAACCACGATCGGATCATGAGCTTGGCCGCCGAAGGGACGCAGATTGTCGATCTGCAAGGACATACGGTGATCCCCGGCTTAAATGATTCACACCTGCATCTGATTCGCGGTGGTCTGAATTACAACCTGGAACTGCGTTGGGAAGGTGTACCGTCGCTGGCGGATGCCCTACGCATGCTCAAAGAGCAGGCTGACAGAACACCGTCGCCGCAATGGGTGCGCGTGGTGGGGGGCTGGAGCGAATTCCAGTTTGCCGAACGGCGCATGCCAACTCTGGAAGAACTGAATGAAGCCGCGCCAGATACGCCGGTATTTGTTCTACATCTCTACGACAGAGCGTTGCTGAATCGCGCCGCATTGAAAGCCGTCGGCTACACCAAAGCGACGCCGGATCCGGCAGGTGGTGAGATTGTGCGTGATAGCAACGGCAACCCGACTGGAATGCTGATCGCCAAACCCAACGCTATGATCCTTTATTCGACGCTGGCGAAAGGGCCAAAGCTGCCGCTGGAAATGCAGGTCAATTCGACCCGCCAGTTTATGCGCGAGCTGAACCGCCTGGGACTGACCAGCGCCATCGATGCGGGTGGCGGATTCCAGAACTACCCGGAAGATTATGAGATCATTGAGCAGTTGCACGCCAACAAGCAGATGACGGTGCGCATCGCCTATAACTTGTTTACTCAGCGTCCGAAGCAGGAGCTGGAGGACTTTGAACGCTGGACTGATATGCTCAAACCTGGGCAGGGCACCGACTTCTACCGTGCTAATGGGGCTGGGGAAATGCTGGTCTTCTCGGCCGCTGATTTTGAAGACTTCCTGCAACCACGCCCGGATCTGCCGGAAGGTATGGAAGATGAGCTGGAGCGCGTGGTTCGCCACCTGGTGGAGCACCGCTGGCCGTTCCGTCTGCATGCCACCTATGATGAATCCATTAGCCGCATGCTGGATGTGTTCGAGAAGGTGAATCGCGATATCCCGTTCAATGGTCTGCACTGGTTCTTCGATCACGCCGAAACGATTACCGAACGCAATATCGAGCGCGTAAAAGCGCTGGGCGGCGGGATAGCGGTTCAGCACCGTATGGCGTTCCAGGGCGAATATTTTGTCGATCGCTATGGCAAAGACGCGGTCAAACATACGCCGCCGGTGGCGAAAATGCTGGCGGCTGATGTTCCGGTAGGGCTGGGGACTGACGCCACCCGCGTGGCCAGCTACAACCCGTGGACCGCGCTGTACTGGCTGGTTTCTGGCCGTACCGTTGGTGGTCTGGCGATGTATGATGATAACAATCGTCTGCCGCGCGACGTGGCGCTGGAACTGTGGACGGCCGGTAGCGCCTGGTTCTCCAGCGAACAGGGTAAGAAAGGGCGTATCGAGAAAGATCAACTGGCCGACCTGGTGGTGCTGTCTAAAGATTACTTCAGCGTGCCGGAAGAAGAGATCAAAGGCATCGAGTCGGTGATGACTATTGTCGATGGTAAAGTCGTGTACGCTGCCGGTCATTTCACCCCGCTGGCACCGCCTGCCATTCCGGTTGTGCCCGACTGGTCGCCGGTGGTGAAGGTGCCGGGGCACTATCGCTCAGCGCCGCCTGCTGCGGCGAAAATTGGCGCAATGGTACAGATGCACCAGTGCTGTGGTAGCTGCGGCGTACACGGTCATCAGCATGACATCGCGCGTAAGTCGGGGATTCCGGTGTCAGATGACAGGGCTTTCTGGGGCGCGCTGGGTTGTTCCTGCTTCGCGTTTTAATCTCTCATCACAGCCCCTGGCCAAACGCAGGGGCTGATTGGCTTTTCTGAAAAGCGGGTCATAGTGTTAACAGATATGGCACAGCTGCAACAATTTGTGTCATTCTGGTCTGTCTTTACACAGTGAAGGTGGAAACATGGATGAGCTGCTAACCCTTGGCTGCATTGTTTTATTCTTTGCGTTGGTAGTGGTTCCTGGTCTCGCTATCGTGGCATACAGACGCAGTGCGGCGGTACGTTCTGAGCTGGCGGCCTTGCGCCGTCGGGTAGAGGAACTTGAGCTGCGCGGTGTGGCGCCGGAGTCTGTGGTACAGGCCATCGCCGATGCGCCAACGGCTGCAACAAAGAGTCTTCCTGTCGATGCGAAAACGGCTGCGATTAGCAACGTGGCGCCGGAACCAGACACTGAGCCGACCCTTGAACCCGTTAGCCCGTGGTCTTCACAGCAGAAGCCGGATAAAGCGGTAATTTCCACGCCCAGCGTCGAGCGACCTTCTGCTTTTGGCGGGGTGATGTCATCGCTGGTGCGCTGGTTTATGCAGGGCAATCCGTTGGCAAAGCTCGGTATATTGCTCCTGTTCCTGGGACTTTCTTTCCTGCTGCGTTACACCGTCGAACATTCTCTGTTTCCGCTTGAGCTGCGCCTGGTGGCGACCGCGCTGTTTGCTATTGTCCTGTTGGCGCTGGGCTGGCGGTTGCGGCATAAGCAACAGGTCTATGCGCTGATCTTACAGGGCGGGGCCACGGGAGCACTCTATCTCACCGTCTTTGGCGCGTTCCGGCTGTGGCAAATGCTGCCAATGACGCTAGCATTTGCGCTGCTGGTGGCGATTTGCGCGGCGAGCGTGGGTCTGGCTATTTTGCAAAAGGCACTCAGCCTGGCGATGCTGGCCAGCCTTGGCGGCTATCTCGCGCCGCTGCTGCTTTCCTCCGGCGGCGGCAGTCATGTCGCGCTCTTCTCTTTCTATCTTCTGCTCTCGGTCGGTATTCTCGCTATTAGCATCTGGCAGCACTGGCGGGAGCTGAATCTGCTCGGCCTGTTGTTTACCTTTGGCGTTGGCGGTTTGTGGGGGCTGGAGGACTATCGACCTGAGTATTACCTGAGCTGCCAACTGTTCCTGATCGCCAACACCATTATTTTTGGCGTGCTGAGCGTGGTGCTGTCCCTTCGGGCGCAGGAAAAAGGCAAACAGATTATTGATGGCGTGCTGCTGTTTGCCCCTCCGCTGGTAGGTTTTGGCATGCAGTATGCCATTACCCGGCATATGGCATATGGTCCGGCGCTCAGCGCGCTGGGCTACGGTGGTTTCTATCTGGTGTTGGCGACGCTTGCGTTGCGGCGCTCATCTTCTCTGGGAAGACCGCTGGTATTGTCCGCCCTGGCGCTTGGCGGCGCATTTACCACCCTGGCTATCCCGCTGGCGCTTTCAGCCCGTTGGACGGCGATGGCCTGGTCGCTGGAGGGACTTGGGATCCTCTGGCTGGGTATCCAACAGCAGCAACGACGCATGAGTTATAGCGGTACGGCGCTGCTCGTGTTGGCCGTGGGCAGCGCGCTATGGGCGCTGGCGAACGGCATAACTGCGCTCTCAGTGATGCTGATATTTGCCGTGCTTAGCCTCAGTTGGCTGGCTGCCGCATGGCTATGGCGCAACATTCGGATACAGAGTAGTTGGGGGCTACTCGCTGGCGGTTTGCTTTTCTGGATTATTGCACTCGTTGCAGTTTCGCAGCTCATCCTGAAGCAGGAGCGGTGGGTGCTCTCTGGCGTGTTGGCATTAATGGCGGTATCGGTCTGGGGCTGGCGAACGATTGCTGGTCGCCTGGCATGGTGGGAGCTGGATGCCAGTAAATGGCTGTTGTGGCCGACGATGCTGGTGATGCTGATGTATCAGATCTCTTTGCAGCAGATTTTTGCCGCGGGCTGGCCGAATCTGGCCTGGTGTGCGGCGCTAATTGTTGCAGTGGCGCTGCTCTGGCGTGACGCACCGATATTACCGCCAACGCTTTCCCGGCTGGCACATTTGTCGTTCTTCTGGATGATTGTACTGGCGCTGGCGGTTGAGCTGTTCTGGTTCGCCCAGGCGCTACCGTGGGGGCGAACCGCGTGGGGAAGCGGCCTGATGATGGCGGCTGGCGGATTGCTGATTTTCCTGGTTTATCAAGCTGTTCAGCGCAGGCTCTGGCCATTTCGTATCTGGCCGGCCTTATATTCTGTTCAGGCGATGGTTCCTGTTGCGTTGGTACTGGTCGGTCTGCTCGTGCTGACGAATTTACAGGATGGCGTGGTTTATCGTCAGACATATCTGCCGTTGCTCAACCCGCTGGAAGAGGGCGCAGCTTTTGCCCTGCTAGGGTTGGTCGTGTTTTATCGCGTGTCTGAACGCTATTTCCCGGTGCTGCTTTCGGTGTGCCGCCCATGGCCGGTTGTGGCGCTGATGGCGCTCGGTTTTTGGTGGCTTAATGGCCTGCTACTGCGCGCATTGTCCTGGTATGGCGAAGTTGCGTGGAATGTACACGCCCTGTGGGATTCGCGGCTGATTCAAACCTGTTTTGCTCTGTTCTGGATGCTGGCGGCATTGGTGGTGATGCTGCAGGCAACCCGGCGTCGCTCGCGGCAGGAATGGTTGTGTGGCGCCGTTTTGCTGGGGATAGTCATAATTAAACTGATGTTGGTGGATAGCGCGGGAGGCGGTGGCCTGGCGCGCGCGGTCGCGTTTATCGGCGTCGCCATTCTGGTGCTGATTATCGGGTATTTTTCACCTTTACCGCCCAAAGCTGGAGAAGAAAAATGAAATGGATTAAAGCGGTTCTCTGGAGTGCTCTGTTAGGAGCAACCAGCGCGGCGTGGGGCAGTAATACGGCTACGGATGCGCCAGCAGACTACGCGAAGGGCGTGAAGCTCTTAACGCCGGGTTCAGAGCAATGGTATAGCCTCCCTCTGCCATTAGAAGTATATCATGAGGCGGTCTGGCCGGACTTACGTGATATCAGAGTGTTCAACCGCCAGGGCGATGTGGTGCCTTTCACTCTACTGGCAGAAAAAGCGCAGGCAACGACCCCGAGAACGATTCCTCTGCGCCTTTTTCCGTTTGATTCTACGGTGCAACAGGTGACGCCAAAGCAAGATGATGAAAGACCAGCGGTCCTGCTTCGTGCTAAAAATGGCATTGAAATTCGCTTCGAAAGTGAAAACCTGCAATCCATCGGGCAGAGTTATTTAATTGCCTTGCCAGACGATGTCAAAGAGACGCCATTGCTGTCCCAGTTGCGTTTGAACTGGGATGCGCCTGCGAAAAACTGGCAGGGAACGGCATCGCTCTATTACAGCCGTGATTTGCGTGACTGGAGGTTGATGACAGGAAATGCGCCGCTGATGGATCTGACGCATAGCGACGACCGGTTGAAAATGGACACCTTAGGCGTCGATGATTTGCGCATGTCTGCTGATGGCGTCCCCTGGCTGTTGCTGATTCTTGATTCGCAAAGTCCTGCGTTAAATCTGACCGGCGTGAGTGCGATAACCCGTGAGGAGCCTCTGCTTACCCGGCCTGTTTCGATGGATGCTGAAGCGGAGAAAATTGCCGAAAACCAGGCGATTTGGCGCTGGTCCAGGCCGCAACCGTTGACCTCATTAAAGATTTCACTGGATAACGAAGGCGTATTGCCGGTTGAACTTGAATGGCGCAAAGCAGAAAAAGACGCCTGGCAGCCTTTAACCCGAACGGTTCTCTACAATCTGGAAAATCAGTATTCGGATAATATTCCGCTCTCCGGTGAGTTAGTTGAGGAGGTCCGGATGACGACGCTTCAGGCGCGTTTGCCTGACACCTTACCCGTACTGAGAGGGGAGCGCGACAGCTATAAAGTGATTTTTAACGCACAAGGCCAAAGCCCGTTTATTCTGGCATGGGGGAACAAAGCGGCGGAACCCGCGAGCATCAGTCTGGCGATGCTGATCCCGGAGGCGTTACGTAAGCACAACGATCCTGACAAAATGCCGCAGGCTTTGGAGGATGAACCAGTTACTCTGGGCGGCGAGGGGCGGCTGACGGCAACTTCAGTCGCTGAGCAACAAAGCCAGTGGAAAACGCTGTTGGTGTGGGGGGTGTTAATCCTTGGCGTCGCCGTCCTGGCGCTGATGGCGTGGCGAATCTGGCGTGAAGTGAAAAAGGGTAATCCGATATAAACCAATAAAAAAGGCCCGCATTGCGGGCCTTTTATCGATCGATTCATGCCAATTACAGGCTGGAAACGTTCTCGGTCAGGTATTTTGCCACGCCGTCCGGAGACGCGTTCATACCTTCTTTCCCTTTTTCCCACTGCGCCGGGCAAACGTCGCCGTGCTCTTCGTGGAACTGCAGCGCGTCAACCATGCGCAGCATTTCGTCGATGTTACGACCCAGCGGCAGATCGTTAACCACCTGGTGACGAACAACGCCGTTAGCGTCGATCAGGAAAGAACCACGCAGAGCAACGCCCGCTTCCGGGTGCTCGATGCCGTAGGCTTTCTGGATTTCGCGTTTGATGTCAGCAACCATTGCGTATTTCACCGCACCGATGCCGCCTTTGTCGACAGGGGTGTTACGCCATGCGTTGTGGACAAATTCTGAGTCGAAAGAAACGCCAACAACTTCAACGCCGCGCTTCTGGAATTCTTCGTAACGTTTGTCGAATGCGATCAGTTCAGACGGGCAAACGAAGGTGAAGTCCATCGGCCAGAAGAACAGAACGGTGGTTTTACCGTTGGTATGCTGTTTGAAGTTGAAGTTTTCAACGATCTCACCGCTACCCAGTACCGCAGCTGCTGTGAAATCCGGAGCCTGACGAGTTACCAGTACCATATAATTCTCCTGCAATGTTAAGGGTTTTTTGGAACGCAACGCGGGCCAGTATAGAGAGTGTTTGAGAATAAGACAAAGAGGCGCTGGCAATCAATGAGACAGGTTTTGTCTATCAATCTGTTGCTGGATGAGCGCTACTGCTTATCCGGCGCGTTATGCGGGTTACCATCAAAGGGTTTTATGTCGCGCCTGTTCCATCATTTGCGGATAAAACTGCCAGAAACGCTCTTCTAAGGCATCATAATGCGTATCCAGGTCATACCATGAGTCGCGCAGGGCATCGAGACGCGGACGGCGGCTGGCCATGCCGTTCAGGACGTTCTGGATAAAATCCATGTCACGATAGCGCTCAAGCCATTTTTCTGACCACATATAGTTGTTTAAGTTAATAAAGCGCGGCGGCGATTCTGGCAAAATCGTGGTCACCTGGGTGCGGGCATAGCGCACAAATTCCGCTAATGGGAAATCTGGGGAGATTTCCGACCAGTTGCGCGACAGAAAGTGATCCCACATCACGTCCAGCGTAATTGGCGCGACGCGGCGCGTTTCGCTACGAAACCACTCTTTGGCTTCACGCACTTGCGGCAGGTTATCGGTCATCACGTCGATACGACGGTGCATGAAGATGCCTTCCACCACCTCAGGCGAAAAAAGCGTTTCCGGATTACCCCGGACAAAATCGGCCAGCAGATTGCCGGAAAGCGAGCTGTCGGCAAGATGAGCGAGATGCAAATGTGCAAGAAAATTCATAGTTAAACGTTTATCCAGAGGGGTAAAGGTTGCAGGGAGAACGCCCCGGCACTAGACTACCCGCCTCTTATTTTAGTCTGAGTCAGTGTCATGCGCGTTACCGATTTCACCTTTGAACTACCCGAATCCCTGATTGCCCACTATCCGCAAGCTGAGCGCAGTAGCTGCCGCTTGCTGTCTTTGGACGGGCCGACGGGCGCGCTGACGCACGGTACTTTCACCGATTTGCTCGATAAGCTCAACCCTGGCGATTTGCTGGTCTTTAACAATACCCGCGTTATTCCTGCGCGTCTGTTTGGCCGTAAAGCCAGTGGCGGCAAGATTGAAGTGCTGGTCGAACGCATGCTGGATGATAAACGTATTCTGGCGCATATTCGCGCCTCGAAAGCGCCGAAGCCGGGTGCCGAGCTGCTATTGGGCGACGATGAAAGTATCAAAGCGACGATGGTCGCCCGTCACGACGCGCTGTTTGAAGTGGCGTTTGACGACGAACGCAGCGTGCTTGATATCCTCAACACCATCGGCCATATGCCGTTGCCGCCGTATATTGACCGCCCGGACGAAGACGCCGACCGCGAGCTGTACCAGACCGTGTATAGTGAAAAACCGGGTGCCGTCGCTGCGCCGACCGCGGGGCTGCACTTTGACGAGCCGCTGCTGGCGAAACTGCGCGATAAAGGCATTGAAATGGCGTTCGTTACGTTGCACGTCGGCGCGGGTACCTTCCAGCCGGTGCGCGTAGACACCATCGAAGACCACATTATGCACTCTGAATATGCGGAAGTGCCGCAGGATGTGGTTGACGCGGTGCTGGCGGCGAAGGCGCGTGGCAACCGCGTGATAGCCGTGGGCACAACGTCCGTTCGCTCACTGGAAAGCGCAGCGCAGGCTGCCAAAAACGATCTCATTGCGCCGTTCTTCGGCGATACGCAGATATTTATTTATCCAGGCTATAAATACCAGGTGATTGATGCCCTGGTCACCAACTTCCACCTGCCGGAATCGACGCTGATCATGCTGGTTTCTGCGTTTGCTGGTTATAAAAACACCATGCACGCCTATCATGAAGCGGTAAAAGCGGAATATCGCTTTTTTAGTTACGGTGATGCGATGTTTATCACGTACAATCCGCAGGCTATTTCTGAGCGTGTCGGGGAATAAATTTCCGGCATGAGTATTTAACGTCGGACTGTTTTTCTGACGCAGGAGTTAAGATGAAATTTGAACTGGACACCACAGACGGTCGCGCGCGTCGCGGCCGCCTGGTTTTTGAACGTGGCGTAGTGGAAACGCCTGCATTTATGCCGGTCGGTACTTACGGCACCGTAAAAGGCATGACGCCGGAAGAAGTTGAAGCCACCGGCGCGCAGATCATCCTCGGCAACACTTTCCACCTGTGGCTACGCCCGGGTCAGGAAATCATGAAGCTGCACGGCGATCTGCACGATTTCATGCAGTGGAAAGGGCCAATCCTTACCGATTCCGGCGGCTTCCAGGTTTTCAGTCTGGGCGATATCCGCAAGATTACCGAGCAGGGCGTGCATTTCCGCAACCCGATCAACGGCGATCCGATTTTCCTCGATCCTGAGAAGTCAATGGAGATTCAATACGATCTCGGTTCCGATATCGTGATGATTTTCGACGAATGTACACCGTACCCGGCCGACTGGGACTATGCTAAACGCTCAATGGAGATGTCTCTGCGTTGGGCTAAGCGCAGTCGCGACCGTTTTGACAGTCTCGGCAACAAAAATGCGCTTTTTGGCATCATTCAGGGCAGCGTTTACGAAGATTTACGTGATATCTCCGTCAAAGGTCTGGTAGATATCGGCTTTGATGGCTACGCTGTCGGCGGTTTGGCTGTCGGTGAGCCGAAGGAAGATATGCACCGCATTCTGGAGCATGTTTGCCCACAGATTCCGGCAGATAAACCGCGTTACCTGATGGGCGTCGGCAAACCAGAAGATCTGGTTGAAGGTGTGCGTCGTGGTATCGATATGTTTGACTGCGTGATGCCAACGCGAAATGCCCGTAATGGTCATTTGTTTGTGACTGACGGCGTGGTAAAAATTCGTAACGCGAAACATAAAAGCGACACCAGTCCGCTCGATGCTGAGTGTGATTGCTACACCTGTCGCAATTATTCGCGCGCTTACTTGCATCATCTCGACCGTTGCAACGAAATATTGGGCGCGCGTCTCAACACGATTCATAACCTTCGCTACTACCAGCGTTTGATGGCGGGTTTACGCAAGGCTATTGAAGAGGGTAAATTAGAGAGCTTCGTGACCGATTTTTACCAACGTCAGGGTCGACCAGTTCCACCTGTGAACGTTGATTAATTTTAATAATGAGGGAATTTGAATGAGCTTTTTTATTTCTGATGCGGTAGCGGCAACAGGTGCTCCGGCGCAGGGCAGCCCGATGTCTCTGATTCTGATGCTGGTGGTGTTTGGTCTGATTTTCTACTTCATGATCCTGCGCCCACAGCAAAAGCGTACCAAAGAACACAAGAACCTGATGAACTCCATTGCGAAAGGCGATGAAGTCCTGACCAACGGTGGTCTGGTGGGTCGCGTGACCAAAGTAGCAGAATCTGGCTACATCGCTATCGCGCTGAACGACACCACTGAAGTGGTTATTAAACGTGATTTCGTAGCTGCCGTTCTGCCGAAAGGCACCATGAAGGCGCTGTAATTTATTGTTTTCCCAAAGGGAACTGCCGTGTTAAACCGTTATCCTTTGTGGAAGTACATTATGCTGGTCGTCGTCATTGTCGTCGGCCTGCTTTACGCACTTCCCAACCTGTATGGTGAGGATCCGGCTGTTCAAATCACTGGCGTGCGCGGTGCCGCCGCCAGTGAGCAAACGCTGATCCAGGTCCAGAAAACGTTACAAGAAGATAAAATCACACCTAAGTCTGTGGCTCTGGAAGAGGGTGCTATTCTTGCGCGCTTCGACTCCACTGATACCCAACTGCGCGCACGTGAAGTACTGATGGGCGTGCTGGGCGATCAATACGTCGTGGCGCTTAACCTTGCTCCGGCAACACCGCGCTGGCTGGCAGCCATTCACGCAGAACCGATGAAACTCGGTCTTGACCTGCGTGGCGGCGTTCACTTCCTGATGGAAGTGGATATGGACACCGCGCTGAGTAAGTTGCAGGAACAAAATATCGATAGCCTGCGCAGCGATCTGCGTGAAAAAGGCATTCCTTATACTACCGTTCGTAAAGAAGATAACTACGGCCTGAGCATCACCTTCCGTGACAGCAGCGCCCGTGATGAAGCTATCTCTTATCTGAGCAAGCGTCACCAGGATCTGGTTATTTCCAGCCAGGGCAGTAATGCTCTGCGTGCGGTGATGACCGATGCGCGCCTGAGCGAAGCCCGTGAATATGCGGTACAGCAGAACATCAATATTCTGCGTAATCGTGTGAACCAGTTGGGTGTTGCTGAGCCGGTGGTACAACGTCAGGGCGCTGACCGTATTGTCGTCGAACTGCCGGGTATCCAGGATACCGCGCGTGCGAAAGAAATTTTGGGCGCAACCGCGACGCTGGAATTCCGTCTGGTAAATACCAACGTTGACCAGTCTGCTGCGGCATCCGGGCGTGTACCGGGTGATTCGGAAGTGAAACAGACTCGCGAAGGTCAGCCGGTTGTGCTGTACAAACGCGTGATCCTGACCGGTGACCATATCACCGATTCTACTTCCAGCCAGGACGAATACAATCAGCCGCAGGTTAACATCTCGCTGGATAGCGCGGGTGGTAACATCATGTCCAACTTCACTAAGGACAACATCGGTAAGCCGATGGCGACCCTGTTCGTGGAGTACAAAGACAGCGGTAAAAAAGATGCTAACGGTCGTGCCGTGTTGGTGAAACAGGAAGAGGTGATTAACATCGCCAACATCCAGTCTCGCCTGGGTAACAGCTTCCGTATCACCGGTATCAACAACCCGAACGAAGCGCGTCAGCTTTCTCTGCTGTTACGTGCCGGTGCGCTAATCGCGCCGATTCAGATTGTTGAAGAACGTACCATCGGCCCAACCCTGGGTATGCAGAACATCAAACAGGGTCTGGAAGCCTGTCTGGCCGGTCTGGTGGTGTCTATCCTGTTCATGATCTTCTTCTATAAGAAGTTCGGTCTGATTGCGACCAGTGCGCTGATCGCTAACCTGGTGCTGATTGTCGGCATTATGTCGCTGTTGCCGGGAGCCACGCTGAGTATGCCGGGGATTGCGGGGATCGTCTTAACCCTTGCCGTCGCGGTCGATGCTAACGTACTGATCAACGAGCGTATCAAAGAAGAGTTGAGTAACGGTCGTTCGGTGCAGCAGGCCATCAATGAAGGTTATGCCGGCGCATTTAGCTCCATCTTCGATGCGAACATTACGACGCTGATTAAGGTCATTATCCTGTACGCAGTCGGCACTGGGGCAATTAAAGGGTTCGCGATTACTACCGGTATTGGGGTAGCGACGTCGATGTTTACCGCCATTGTCGGTACACGTGCCATCGTAAACCTGTTGTATGGCGGCAAGCGCGTCAAAAAGCTGTCAATCTGAGGAGTGCGAAGTGGCACAGGAATATACTGTTGAACAATTGAACCACGGCCGTAAAGTCTGGGACTTTATGCGCTGGGACTACTGGGCTTTCGGCATTTCAGGTTTTCTGCTGATCGCGGCCATCGTGATTATGGGCGTGCGCGGCTTTAACTGGGGTCTCGATTTCACCGGTGGTACGGTCATTGAAATCACGCTGGAAAAACCAGCTGAAATGGACGTGATGCGCGATGCGCTGGAGAAAGCGGGCTTTGTTGACCCGCTGCTGCAGAACTTCGGCAGCAGCCACGACATTATGGTGCGTATGCCGCCAACTGAAGGCGCAGACGGCGGTCAGGTGCTGGGTAGCAAAGTGTTGAGTGTGATTAACGAATCCACCAACCAAAACGCTGCGGTGAAGCGAATTGAATTCGTGGGGCCGAGTGTTGGCGCAGACCTGGCGCAAACCGGTGCGATGGCGCTGATGGCGGCGCTGATCTCCATCCTGGTGTATGTCGGTTTCCGCTTTGAGTGGCGACTGGCGGCAGGGGTAGTTATCGCGCTGGCGCACGACGTAATCATCACACTTGGGATCCTGTCGTTGTTCCATATCGAGATTGACCTGACTATCGTCGCATCGCTGATGTCGGTAATCGGTTACTCGCTGAACGATAGTATCGTAGTCTCTGACCGTATTCGTGAAAACTTCCGCAAAATTCGTCGCGGTACGCCTTACGAAATCTTTAACGTGTCATTGACTCAGACGCTGCACCGTACGTTGATTACCTCCGGTACGACGTTGATGGTTATTCTGATGCTGTTCCTGTTCGGTGGTCCGGTACTGGAAGGCTTCTCGCTGACCATGCTTATCGGTGTTTCCATCGGTACTGCGTCTTCTATCTACGTAGCATCGGCGCTGGCGCTGAAGCTGGGTATGAAGCGTGAGCACATGCTGCAGCAGAAGGTCGAGAAAGAAGGGGCGGATCAGCCGTCAATTCTGCCTTAACCCATTAAGAGTGAAGATAGTGGAATCCCGATCGCAAGGTCGGGATTTTTTTTGCCTGTGATTTAACGGTAGGCCATTATCTTTTTCTGTCGTCACACTACTGACAGTATGCTGTCAGTAGCCCTGTCTTATAGTCCTTCTGAGATTACCCACACAGGCTGGAGGAAGTATGAACAACGTAATTAACTGGTTTGAAATCCCCGTGGTACAAATGGATCGCGCCATCGCTTTTTATGAGCCAGTGATGCAGGTTTCTTTGCGTCGGGAGAATATGGACTGCGCTGAGTTGGCCGTATTCCCGCATAAGGATCCTGCTCCCGGCGGGGCGCTGGCTAAATTTGACGGTATTTCGCCTTCAGCGCAGGGCGCTATTATTTATCTGCATACGGACAATTTGGCTGCCACGCTTGAACGTGTTGCCACAGCTGGTGGTCAATGCGTGTTTGGCCCGCTCGAACTGGGGCAGGACATTGGTACGATTGCGCTATTTACTGACAGTGAAGGCAATCGTGTTGGTTTACATCAACCCGCGTAATATTTTCAGGACTGAGGATTAAAATGACCCGACGCGCCGACCGCTTGTTTCAGATCGTACAAATCCTGCGGGGCAGACGAGTGACAACGGCGGCGCTGCTGGCAGAACGTCTTGAAGTTTCTGAACGGACGATTTATCGCGATATCCGCGATCTCTCTTTATCCGGCGTGCCCATTGAAGGCGAAGTGGGCAGCGGATACCGCTTAATGGCCGGGTTTGATCTGCCACCGTTGATGTTAACGCATCACGAATCAGAAGCATTGATGGTCGCGATTCGGTTGCTGAAAACATGGGGCGGGGATTCACTTTCACAGGCACTGGAGTCGGCGCAGGAAAAAGTGCTGGCGATATTGCCGCCAGAGAGCCGCCGCAGGGCCGAGCAAACGCGGATTTTTGCGCCAGATTTTGGTAATCAGCCACATTCACGCAGTGCCTTCGATCTCATACATCGCGCGGTTTCGGCGCAACAAGTACTGGCGCTGCATTATGGCGATGAGTCCGGGAATCTCTCCTGGCGTGACGTTCAGCCGTTGGGATTATTTTTCTGGGGCGAGCACTGGTTACTGGTTGCCTGGTGCGAGAAGCGTGACGATTATCGCTGCTTTCGCGTTGATCGCTGTCTGAAGATCACGCCTCTCGACAGGCACTTTCGCGAATCGGCGGATCGCTCGCTAAGTGACTTTTTACGTAAAGTACGCTGTGAAGACCAGCCGTAAAAAAGCCAGCGGTTAAGCTGGCTTGTCTGCGATAAATTGTCTGGATTAGAAGTTGTAACCTACGACCAGGTAACCACCCCAACCGGTTGATTTCGCGCTGAAGTCGCCTTCGCCCCAGTTCAGGGTATCCCCACCTTTCCACTGGCCGCCGTTATGGAAATAACGCGCGACTACGGAGTAGTGCCAGTGATCGTAGTTCAGCGCCAGCACGTGGCTGGAAGCGATAGAGTTGCTGGTGCGGTTCGGATCATCACCCAAATCTGAGCCCCAGTCGAAGTTGGTGAAGCCGATGTAGGTCAACTGACCGCCCCAAACCTGGGTGATCGGCACAAAGTATTTCACTTTGAAACGGTAACCATCCCACTCGTTTTCGTTGGATGCGCCATAGTTCTGCCACTGGTATTTAGCATACACGTTCAGGGACAGACCCATCGGCAGACCGGTGTCGATATCGGTACCCAGACCCATATACCAGGTGCTCTGGCGGCTGGCTTTGTTGTCACCCATATCGTAGATGTAGTTGTTGGCGAAGTACCATTCTTTGAACGGTCCAAAGCTCAGGTCAGCACCGGTCAGCTTGTCGATGGAGAAACGTGGTTCGATTTCCATAAACAGCGGGGAACCGTCAGACCAGATACCTTTATCGTTGCCGTTACCCCAGTCAAAGGTTTTCGGAATATCGATGTAGCCATAGAAGTCGAACCAGTCTTTTTTGGCAAACGCTTCGTATTCCAGATACACGTCGTTGTTCAGTTTCGGGGAGAAACGGGTGTGGTAGCTGCCCACCACGTTGACGCTTTGGTGCCACCAGTCGGACAGATATTGCGGTTTGTCATTTTCTGCTGCGTTGGCAGTAAAAGACGAGGAGAGCGCCAGCACCGCACCGGCTGCAAGTAATGTTTTTTTCATATGTATGCCACTGTTTGAAATCCCTTTCGGGAGTGAAAAATGCGCAAATTGCGTTTCTAAATATTTCGTAATTCTTCGGAGCCTATTATAAAAATCATTGTTCACAAAAATATGTCTTGTTTCACAGTTCTATCATTTACGTAATCGATTGCGTTCACGTTTGCGTACTTTAGGCGGCGAATTGTACTGGCTCCCATGAATGTTGCCAAGTTTTAACAGAAATATTGGTTATGTCAGGGGAGTAACAAAATGGAGCGGAGTGATGTTGCGGAACGCACAAAACGTTCCGCAAAAAAGTTTATTGGCTAACAGGCTGGACGTCGTGGATGCGAACAAATCCCAACTGGTCGGGGGAGAGACCAGTTATCTGCAACGGAATGTCTACGTCGCTGGGGGCAAGAATACTTGCCGGGGCGTTGACCAGTTGGTTTTGAACGTTCACTTCCTGATAATTCTCCGTGGTGCCCTGAATTTGACCGTACTCTACGGTGGCGCTAAAGGCGGGCAAGGGCGTATTGGACTCGCCCTGAATACGTAGCGTTAACCTTGTGCCATCGGCGTTCGGCGCAATATTCACCAAAGACATACGTAACGTGCCAATCTGGCTCTCCAGCCGGGCAGGGGTTTTGGAGCCCGGCAACAGATAGGCGCCACTGGTCGACTTGGCATTCAACATATTTTGTTGCGTAATTTTTACCGTTTCCTGATTAAGCTGCGTCATCTCTTTATTTAGCGTGCTTACGCTTTGATGCATCTGGCGTACTTCGCTTTGCTGCGCGCAGGCGCTAAGACTAAAGAGGCTTCCCACCAGGAGAATTCTTAGGTAACGTCTTGTCATTGTGATTACTTCCTTCATTGTCGCGATAGCATAATGGTAGTGTGCACAGAGCACGAAGGCATCGATCCTTTGTCTCAAAAGCGCTGCGCCTTTGTTGTCACGCCAGTTCAGGGTAAAATAGATTGCTGTTAACCACTGAGGTACAGGACGCCGTATGCATTGCCCATTCTGTTTCGCCGTAGACACTAAGGTAATTGACTCTCGTCTTGTAGGCGAGGGCTCCTCAGTACGCCGCCGTCGGCAGTGTCTGGTCTGTAACGAACGTTTCACCACTTTTGAAGTGGCTGAACTTGTCATGCCGCGTGTTGTGAAGAGCAACGATGTGCGTGAACCCTTTAATGAAGATAAGCTGCGCAGCGGCATGCTCAGAGCGTTGGAGAAACGTCCGGTCAGCTCAGATGACGTCGAAATGGCGTTAAACCATATCAAATCACAACTGCGAGCGACTGGCGAGCGTGAGGTGCCGAGTAAGATGATCGGCAACCTGGTAATGGAGCAGCTGAAAAAGCTCGATAAAGTCGCTTACATCCGCTTTGCGTCGGTTTACCGCAGTTTTGAAGATATCAAAGAATTTGGCGAAGAGATTGCTCGCCTACAGGACTAAGCCATGCAGGATGAATTGTACATGGCGCGCGCGTTGAAGCTTGCTGCGCGCGGACGTTTCACTACTCACCCAAATCCCAACGTCGGCTGCGTGATTGTTAAGGATGGGGAGATCGTCGGTGAAGGATATCATCACCGCGCGGGCGAGCCGCATGCCGAAGTCCATGCCCTGCGGATGGCTGGAGAAAAAGCGCAAGGGGCAACCGCCTACGTGACGCTTGAGCCCTGCAGTCATCATGGGCGTACGCCGCCGTGCTGCGATGCGTTGATTGCGGCGGGCGTAGCACGCGTTGTTGCCGCGATGCAGGATCCCAATCCGCAGGTAGCAGGTCGTGGCCTCTATCGCTTGCAGCAGGCGGGCATTGACGTCAGCCACGGCTTGATGATGAGCGAGGTTGAGCAGCTTAATAAAGGCTTTCTCAAGCGCATGCGTACAGGTTTCCCATATCTGCAGCTTAAGCTTGGCGCATCGCTCGATGGTCGTACGGCGATGGCCAGCGGGGAAAGCCAGTGGATCACCTCGCCGCAGGCGCGCCGCGATGTGCAACGGCTGCGCGCGCAAAGCCATGCCATTTTAACCAGCAGCGCGACGGTACTGGCCGACGATCCTCAGCTTACCGTGCGCTGGTCGGAGCTTGGGGAGTCAACTCAGGCGAGTTACCCGCAGGAAAATCTGCGCCAGCCGATCCGCATTGTCCTTGATAGCCAGAATCAGGTCACGCCGGAGCACCGTATTGTGCAACAGCCGGGAGAAACCTGGATTATCCGAACGAAAGACGATACCCGCAGTTGGCCGGAGTCAGTTCGCAGTATTAAGGTACCGGAACATAACGGGCATCTGGATTTGGTCGTGTTGATGATGCAACTGGGCAAACAGCAAATTAACAGTATTTGGGTGGAAGCTGGCCCAACGCTTGCGGGCGCGTTATTACAGGCCGGTTTGGTGGATGAGCTAATCGTGTATGTTGCGCCTAAACTGTTAGGCAGTGATGCGCGAGGATTATGTGTGCTGCCAGGGCTTGAGAAACTGGCCGACGCCCCCCATTTCAAATTCAACGAGATACGCCAGGTGGGCCCGGACGTTTGCCTGCATTTAACCACTGCGTGAGGCTTTCTGAATTAGAGGAAGCAGCGCCCAGAATATTATGATAAAATCCGCCCCCCTTACGGGGCCATAAATCGAACCCGAAGGAAGAATATGAACATTATTGAAGCTAACGTTGCTACTCCGGACGCTCGCGTCGCCATCACCATTGCGCGTTTCAACAACTTTATCAATGATAGCCTGCTGGAAGGTGCGATCGACGCCCTGAAACGTATTGGCCAGGTTAAAGATGAAAACATTACCGTCGTTTGGGTTCCAGGCGCATATGAGCTGCCGCTGGCGGCTGACGCACTGGCGAAAACCGGTAAATACGATGCTGTGATTGCGCTAGGTACGGTGATCCGTGGTGGTACCGCGCACTTCGAATATGTGGCTGGCGGTGCAAGCAATGGCCTGGCGCATGTCGCTCAGGACAGTGGCATTCCGGTAGCCTTCGGTGTTCTGACCACCGAAAGTATTGAACAAGCCATCGAACGTGCTGGCACGAAAGCCGGCAACAAAGGCGCAGAAGCTGCACTGACTGCGCTTGAAATGATTAATGTATTGAAAGCCATTAAGGCCTGATTTTTGTAAGGGGAAATCCGTGAAACCTGCTGCTCGTCGCCGCGCCCGTGAGTGTGCCGTCCAGGCGCTCTACTCCTGGCAGTTGTCCCAGAACGACATCGCTGATGTTGAATACCAGTTCCTGGCGGAACAGGACGTTAAAGATGTCGACGTTCTGTATTTCCGTGAACTGCTGTCCGGGGTAGCGACTAACAGCGCGTACCTGGATGGATTAATGAAGCCTTACCTGTCTCGTCTGCTGGAAGAGTTGGGTCAGGTTGAAAAAGCCGTACTGCGTATTGCGCTGTTTGAACTGTCTAAGCGTAGCGATGTGCCGTACAAAGTGGCCATCAACGAAGCGATTGAACTGGCGAAAACCTTCGGTGCCGAAGACAGCCATAAATTCGTTAACGGCGTACTGGATAAAGCAGCACCTGTGATTCGCCCCAACAAAAAGTAATCCCGAGGCCGGCGGAGAGTGGAACGTGTTTCCGCTGTCCCCGGCTTTTTCTTTTTTTCTGCTGAGGCATAACGTATGGCATGCGGCGAATTTTCCCTGATTGCCCGTTATTTTGATCGCGTAAGAACGTCTCGTCTTGATGTCGAAACCGGTATTGGCGACGATTGCGCACTCCTGAACATCCCTGAAAAACAGACATTGGCGATCAGTACCGATACGCTGGTGGCAGGCAATCACTTCCTCCCCGACATTGATCCTACCGATCTGGCCTGGAAAGCCCTGGCGGTGAATTTGAGCGATCTGGCGGCGATGGGTGCCGATCCTGCGTGGTTGACGCTGGCACTGACGTTACCTGACGTTGATGAAGCCTGGCTTGAAGCTTTCAGCGATGGCCTGTTTGAACTCCTTAATTACTACGATATGCAGCTGATTGGCGGTGATACCACGCGTGGACCGCTGTCGATGACGTTGGGTATTCATGGCTACGTTCCCGTTGGGCGTGCCTTAAAACGTTCCGGGGCAAAACCGGGAGACTGGATTTATGTGACCGGCACGCCGGGCGATAGTGCGGCGGGGCTGGCGATTTTGCAGGACCGCTTGCAGGTGACTGATCCAAAAGACGCGGAGTATCTGCTGCAACGCCACCTGCGCCCAACCCCGCGTATTTTACAGGGGCAAGCCCTGCGCGATCTGGCCAGTGCGGCTATCGATCTCTCCGACGGCCTGATTTCCGATCTGGGGCATATCGTCAATGCCAGCGGCTGCGGCGCACGGGTTAACGTCGACGCGCTGCCTTATTCCACGGCATTCGCCCAACACGTTGAGCCGGAACAGGCGTTGCGCTGGGCGCTCTCGGGGGGGGAAGATTATGAGTTATGCTTTACCGTACCGGAAATCAACCGTGGCGCGCTGGACGTCGCGCTGGCACATCTCGGGACCTCGTTTACCTGCATCGGTCAGATGAGTGCGGATGTAGAAGGCGTTCACTTTACGCGCGATGGAAAACCCGTCACGTTCGACTGGAAAGGATATGACCATTTTGCCGCGCCTTAAAAAAGATGTCGCCAAAAGCCGCCTGAGTATGCGTAATCCGTGGCACCTGTTGGCCACCGGTTTTGGTAGCGGGCTGAGTCCAATTATTCCTGGCACCATGGGATCGCTGGCGGCGATCCCTTTTTGGTATTTAATGACATTTCTGCCATGGCAGCTGTATTCGCTGGTGGTCATGCTGTCTATCTGTATCGGCGTTTATCTGTGTCATCAAACGGCGAAAGACATGGGCGTGCACGATCACGGCAGCATTGTCTGGGACGAATTTGTCGGCATGTGGATAACTCTGATGGCGCTACCGACCCTCGACTGGCAATGGGTTGCCGCCGGATTTGTGATTTTCCGTATTCTGGATATGTGGAAACCGTGGCCAATTCGTTGGTTCGATCGCAATGTGCATGGCGGGACGGGGATCATGATCGACGATATTGTCGCCGGGATACTCTCTGCCGGAATTTTGTATTTTATCGGCCATCACTGGCCGATAGGTATCATTTAACGGGTTTGCCGGATGGCGGCGTAAACGCCTTATCCGGCTTACAATCTACAATCGCGCTTATTTAAATCCCACCACCGGATGCTGTTTGTACGGTGTTTCCAGCTCGGCAATTTGCTCCGGCTTCAGCGTTAAATCCACCGCATTGAGCAATTCATCCAATTGCTCCTCGCGCGATGTGCCAATAATGGGCGCAGCCACACCTGGTTTGCTCAGCAGCCATGCCAGCGCGACCTGCGCCCGCGTAACGCCCAGTTCCTCACTGATGCCAGCCAGCCGCGCGGCAATTTGCGCGTCGTTTTCATCGCTCTCGTTATATAAATTTTTACCGACTTCATCGGAAACCAGACGTGCGGTCGTTTCTCCCCACGGGCGGGTCAGGCGACCACGCGCCAGCGGACTCCACGGGATCACCGCGACACCTTCCTGATAGCAGAGCGGCAGCATTTCGCGTTCTTCTTCGCGGTAGATCAGGTTGTAGTGATCCTGCATGCTGACGAACTGCGCCCAGCCGTGTTGCTTCTGTAAGGCCAGCGCCTGAGCAAACTGCGAAGCGTGCATCGACGAGGCACCGATATAGCGAGCTTTACCGGCTTTTACTACGTCGTTGAGGGCTTCCAGCGTTTCCTCGATTGGCGTGTTGTAATCCCAGCGGTGAATTTGCAGGATGTCCACATAGTCCATGCCCAGGCGTCTGAGGCTGTCGTCGATTGAGCGCAGGATTTGTGCGCGGGATAATCCTTCCGCTAAATCATCCACCTGGTGAAAAACCTTGGTCGCGACCACGACATCTTCGCGGCGGGCAAAATCACGCAGCGCACGGCCGACAATCTCTTCGCTGCTGCCAGCGGAGTAGCTGTTGGCGGTATCGAAAAAGTTAATGCCGCCTTCAAGGGCGTGTTTGATTATCGGGCGGCTGCTCTCTTCAGGCAGCGTCCAGGCGTGATTACCGCGATTGGGTTCGCCAAACGTCATGCAGCCCAGGCAAAGGCGGGAGACCCGGAGGTCGGTTTTTCCTAAAGTGTTGTATTGCATTCATTCGCTCCTGCTTAGCGTGTTATTCATTAAGCATAGCAGGAGCGGGGAGGGGATTATGCCAGCCAGGCCTTGATTTTAGCCTCAATGCCAGCGGCATCAAGACCCAGATCGGCGCGAGCCTCATCCTGAGTGCCTTGCGGGATGAAGAAGTCAGGCAGGCCAATGTTCAGCACCGGAACGGGCTTGCGATGGGCCATCAGCACTTCGTTTACGCCACTGCCTGCGCCGCCCATAATGGCGTTCTCTTCAATGGTAACCAGCACGTCGTGTTGGGCTGCCATCTCGAGGATCAACGTTTCATCCAGCGGTTTCACAAAGCGCATGTCGACCAGCGTGGCGTTCAACGACTCTGCGACCTGAGCGGCTTCCGGCATCAGGGTACCAAAGTTAAGAATTGCCACTTTTTCCCCGTGACGCTTCACGATGCCTTTACCGATTGGTAGCTGTTCCAGCGGCGTCAGCTCAACGCCCACCGCATTACCGCGTGGATAGCGCACGACCGATGGCCCGTTGTTATAGTGATAGCCGGTAAACAACATCTGGCGGCATTCGTTCTCATCGCTCGGGGTCATGATGACCATTTCCGGGATGCAGCGCAGGAAGGAGAGATCGAACGCCCCCTGGTGGGTTTGCCCATCAGCGCCAACAATACCAGCCCGGTCAACGGCGAACAGTACCGGCAGTTTCTGGATGGCCACATCATGCAGCACCTGATCGTAGGCGCGTTGCAGGAAGGTAGAGTAAATAGCCACGACCGGCTTGTAGCCGCCAATCGCCAGACCTGCTGCAAAGGTCACTGCGTGCTGCTCGGCAATCGCCACATCGAAGTAGCGGTCCGGGAACTTACGTGAGAATTCCACCATACCGGAGCCTTCGCGCATCGCCGGGGTGATCGCCATCAGCTTATTGTCTTTCGCTGCGGTCTCACACAACCAGTCCCCGAAGATTTTTGAATAGCTTGGCAGGCCGCCGCTGCTTTTCGGCAGACAGCCGCTGGATGGATCGAATTTGGGTACGGCATGGAATGTGATCGGGTCTTTTTCCGCTGGCTCATAGCCACGACCTTTTTTGGTCATGATGTGCAGGAACTGTGGACCTTTAAGATCGCGCATGTTCTTCAGCGTGGTGATGAGTCCCAGCACGTCGTGCCCGTCCACCGGGCCGATATAGTTAAAGCCCAGCTCTTCAAACAGCGTGCCCGGCACCACCATGCCTTTAATGTGTTCTTCGGTACGTTTGAGCAGTTCTTTAATCGGTGGTACGCCGGAGAAGACTTTCTTCCCGCCTTCGCGCAGCGAGGAGTAGAGTTTGCCAGAGAGCAGTTGCGCCAGGTGATTGTTCAGCGCGCCGACGTTCTCTGAAATCGACATTTCGTTGTCGTTGAGGATAACCAGCATATCGGGCTTAATATCACCCGCATGGTTCATCGCTTCAAACGCCATCCCGGCGGTGATAGCGCCGTCGCCAATCACACAAACGGTACGACGATCTTTGCCTTCTTTCTCGGCGGCAACCGCAATACCAATGCCAGCGCTAATAGACGTTGAAGAGTGCCCAACGCTCAGTACG
The DNA here is from genome assembly GCF_005281025.1 of Citrobacter sp. wls714. NCBI lineage: Bacteria > Pseudomonadati > Pseudomonadota > Gammaproteobacteria > Enterobacterales > Enterobacteriaceae > Citrobacter > Citrobacter sp. wls714. The sequence continues at coordinate 127,501 of NZ_SZWZ01000075.1, forward strand.
TCATACTCGCTCTCACCGCGCCACGGGAACGGATGTAAACCGCCTTTCTGACGAATGGTGCCGATTTTATCGCGGCGTCCGGTCAGAATTTTGTGCGGATAAGCCTGATGTCCCACATCCCAGATTAACTGGTCAAACGGGGTGTTATAGACGTAATGCAGCGCGACGGTAAGTTCCACCGTGCCCAGACCAGAGGCGAAGTGCCCGCTGGAACGGCTCACGCTGTCGAGCAAATAGCGGCGCAGTTCGTCGCAAAGCTTTGGCAGGCTCTCTTTTGGCAGTAGGCGTAACTCCTGGGTGGAGTCGACCAGCGCCAGGGTCGGGTATTTGGCTATATCAAAACTCATCGCAAGCTCATGGGATATGTTGGTTTATTTATTACGCTGGATTATGTAGTCCGCTAGCGCTTCCAGTGCCGAGGTATCGAGTGACTGCGCGGCCAGCAAATTTAGCGACTGGCGGGCATCCTCGATTAAATCCCGGGCTTTATTCCGGGCTTGCTCAAGACCCAGAAGTGCAGGATAGGTACTTTTGCCAAGCTGCTGGTCGGCACCCTGACGTTTACCCAATGTTGCAGTATCGCCTACCACATCCAGTATGTCATCCTGAACCTGGAAGGCCAGACCGATGCTTTCTGCGTATTTGTCGAGAATTGGCAGGCATTCTCGCCCTTTATCGCCTGCGCTTAATGCCCCCAGACGCACGGCGGCGCGAATCAACGCCCCGGTTTTATGGCGGTGAATACGCTCCAGCGCATCCAGCGCAACCTGCTGACCTTCCGCTTCCAGATCCAGCGCCTGGCCACCGCACATACCGGCGATACCGCTGGCCTGGGCCAGTTCAGAGATCATCGCGATGCGGTCCCGGTCGGTGACTTCTGGCATGGGCGCGTCGCTGATAATGGAAAACGCCAGCGTTTGCAGCGCATCTCCGGCCAGGATCGCGTTTGCCTCGCCAAATTTTACGTGGCAGGTTGGCAGACCGCGGCGCAGGTCATCGTCGTCCATCGCGGGTAAATCATCATGCATCAGCGAATAGGCATGGATGCACTCGACGGCGGCAGCGGGAGCATCAAGCGTACTCAGGCTGACGCCAAACATCTGACCGGTCGCATACACCAGGAATGGGCGCAGACGTTTACCGCCTAATAATGCGCCATATTGCATGGTTTCGACCACGGGAGTGTTCTGAAAGGGCAGTGGCGCGATAAAACGGCTCAGTGCCTGGTTGGCCTGCTCAACGCAAGCCTGTAGCTGCTGCGTAAAATCCATTTACTCATTATCCGGTGTAAAAGGCGTAAGGGCGGCGTCTTCGGTATCTGACAGCAGGATTTGTACGCGCTGTTCAGCCTGTTGCAATTTGACTTGTCCCTGACGCGCCAGCTGTACGCCACGTTCGAATTCGTTCAGCGCTTCTTCCAGCGGCAGGTCGCCGCTTTCCAGGCGGGTAACAATCTGTTCCAGCTCGCTCAGCGCTGTTTCAAAACTGGCTGGCGCTTCATTTTTCTTCGGCATAATGAATGTCTGACTCTCTGTATTGGCAGCACAAGACTATGGTAACGGACTCGCACTGATAAGCAAATAACGCGCAATGGTAAGGCGATGTGCACAGGATGACCATGATAGTGGTATACTTGCGCGCCTGGATGCAGCCGCAGGGTATGGGCTGCTGTATTTTTTTCCATTACAAGTCATTCAGACTTGCCAAAGAACCATTGCCGCCATGAAGTTTATCATTAAATTGTTCCCAGAAATCACCATCAAAAGCCAATCTGTGCGTTTGCGCTTTATAAAAATTCTGACAGGGAACATTCGTAACGTTTTAAAGCACTACGATGAAGACCTTGCCGTTGTCCGTCACTGGGATCACGTTGAGGTTCGCGCTAAAGATGAAAGCCAGCGCCTGGATATTCGCGACGCGCTGACCCGTATTCCGGGTATTCACCATATTCTCGAAGTAGAAGACGTGCCGTTTACCGACATGCACGATATTTTCGAGAAAGCGCTGGTGCAGTATCGCGATCAACTGGAAGGAAAAACCTTCTGTGTACGTGTTAAGCGTCGCGGTAAGCATGAGTTTAGCTCCATTGAGGTGGAACGTTATGTTGGCGGCGGGTTGAACCAGCATATTGAATCCGCGCGCGTGAAGCTGACGAAACCGGATGTTACGGTAAATCTTGAAATCGAAAATGATCGTCTGCTGCTGGTTAAAGGCCGCTATGAAGGTATTGGCGGTTTCCCGATTGGTACGCAGGAAGACGTCCTGTCGCTGATCTCCGGTGGTTTCGACTCCGGGGTGTCCAGCTACATGCTGATGCGTCGCGGCTGCCGCGTACACTATTGCTTCTTTAACCTCGGCGGCGCCGCGCATGAAATCGGCGTTCGTCAGGTGGCGCATTATCTGTGGAACCGCTACGGTAGCTCGCATCGCGTGCGTTTTGTCGCGATCAACTTTGAGCCGGTGGTGGGTGAGATCCTGGAGAAAGTCGACGACGGCCAGATGGGCGTGGTCCTCAAACGTATGATGGTACGCGCGGCGTCGAAAGTCGCTGAGCGCTACGGCGTACAGGCACTGGTAACCGGTGAAGCGTTGGGCCAGGTATCCAGCCAGACGCTGACCAACCTGCGCCTGATTGATAACGTTTCGGATACCCTGATCCTGCGCCCGCTTATCTCTCATGATAAAGAGCACATCATCAACCTGGCGCGTGAAATTGGTACCGAGGACTTTGCGCGTACCATGCCGGAATACTGCGGCGTAATTTCAAAAAGCCCAACGGTGAAGGCGATTAAAGCGAAGATTGAGGCCGAAGAAGAAAACTTCGATTTCTCTATCCTCGATAAAGTGGTTGAAGAAGCGAACAATATCGATATTCGCGATATCGCCCAGCAGACTCAGCAGACCGTGGTGGAAGTGGAAACCGTGAGCGGTTTCGGCCCGAACGACGTGATTCTGGATATCCGTTCTGTGGATGAACAGGATGACAAACCGCTGAAGGTGGAAGGCGTGGACGTGGTTTCTCTGCCGTTCTACAAGCTGAGCACCAAATTCGGCGATTTAGACCAGAGTAAAACCTGGCTGCTGTGGTGTGAACGCGGGGTGATGAGCCGCCTGCAGGCGCTGTATCTGCGCGAGCAGGGCTTTGAAAACGTGAAGGTGTATCGCCCGTAGTTCCTTTGCCGGATGGCGCTGCCGCTTATCCGGCCTACAGACTGTATCATTTTGTAGGCCGGATAAGATGTTTTCGCCGCCATCCGGCAATCATTCTTACTCGTAGTAGTTATAAATTCCCGCCGCAATTACCAGCTGTGACGCCACTTCATGAGCCTTTTCGCGGCTTACCAGTAGATCAATGATTTTTAAACCAAAATCAATCGATGTTCCCGGACCCTGGCTGGTTAACAGGTTGACGCGCGGATCCCACACGACACGCTTGTCTTGCCATTGTTCTGCGGGGATTTTGTCTTTCAACGCCGGGAAACCCGTCATATTTCCGATGGGGAAGATATCGTGTGGGACAAGTACGGTGGCAGCAGCGGCGCAAATGGCTGCGACAATACGTCCGGAACGATGAAACTGCTTCACGGTTTCGATAAGCAGAGGGCTGTCGCGAAAACACTCCGCGCCTTTAATTCCGCCGGGCAATACGATGATGTCGAAATCGCCGTCAGCAACTTCAACCAACGGTGCGTCAGCCAGCAGTTTCACTCCGCGTGAGCACACAATCGTCAGGCCGCCATCGCTGGCGACGCTTGCAGTAGTGACCTTAATTCCGCCGCGAACCAGCAGATCGATAGTGGTGACTGCTTCGGTCTCTTCACTACCAGGGGCGAGACAAACCAGTGCTTGAGCGCTCATACTCACTTTCCTTTCTCTTTACCATTTCAAACAGGTGGGCATTTTCCGGGACGGCGATGCCGTGTGCACGGGCGCGTTTTAACAGGTAACCGGTAATATAGTCGATCTCTGTATGGCGCATGGCACGAATATCCTGCAGCATTGATGAGATATTTTCTGCCGTACTGTCAATGACTTGCTCGACATAATAGCGTAAATCATCCGCTGATGTGTGGTGGCCTTCGCGTTCAATAACCGCTGCTACTTCCTCACAGATTAGCGCTATTTTTTCCGGATGCTGACGCAGTTCGCCGTTTGGGCAGTCCCAGAGCGCCGTCAGGGGATTAATGACGCAGTTTACGGCCAGTTTGCGCCACAGTTCGGCGCGAATATTATTATGCCAGGCGACATCCGGTAGTACTTCTTGCAGTGTTTCAGCCAGATAGCTGAAATCACCGTCCTGCTCACGCGCCGGACCGATGCGCGTTGTGCCCTGAGCGACATGAATGATGACATTTCCGTCGCGACGTGCCGCGTGGGTGGTGGTGCCCATCAGCAGAGGCTGTTTAATGTTTTGCAGCTCTTCAATCGTCCCCATACCGTTGTGAATCAGCAAAATGGGGGTAGTTTCAGGCAGAATTGCGGCCAGACCTTTTACCGCATCAGAAACCTGCCAGGCTTTAAGTGTAACCAGTAACAGGTCGCTTTTTGCCAAAAAGTCGGGGTCGTTTGCCGTCAGGGATTCATTAAAAACTGATCCATCCGTGTCGATCAGGTTCACGCTGCAGTAGGGCTGTGGTACGCGTAGCCACCCTTGCACCTCATGTCCATGTTTGCACAGCGTGGTAAGCCACAGCTGTCCTAACGCTCCACATCCCAGTACGGTAATTTTCATTCTTCCTCCTCACCTGCAACAGCACCAGGTGTTAATCCATATCGGCCGTACCCCTTTATTGTTCGCAGGTAACAGTTCCGCGTACAATTAAAGGATACAGCCTAGTATAGCGCTGTCTGTTGGGTAACTTTGCAGGTATTATGCTTCGCATCAAAAATGAAGGGAGAGGAAAAGATGCCATCTTTCGATATTGTCTCTGAAGTTGATCTTCAGGAAGCCCGTAACGCGGTGGATAACGCCAGCCGCGAAGTAGAGTCACGCTTTGATTTTCGTGGCGTTGAAGCGACTTTTGAGCTGAATGAGTCAAATAAGACGATTAAGGTGCTGAGCGAGTCTGATTTCCAGGTCAATCAACTGCTGGATATTTTGCGTGCCAAGCTACTGAAACGCGGTATTGAAGGCACGTCGCTGGACGTACCGGAAACCTTCGTGCACAGCGGTAAAACCTGGTTTGTGGAAGCGAAGCTGAAGCAGGGCATCGAAAGCGCGGTGCAAAAGAAAATCGTTAAGCTGATTAAAGACAGCAAACTGAAGGTGCAGGCGCAGATTCAGGGTGAAGAAATCCGTGTAACCGGTAAAGCACGTGACGATCTGCAATCCGTCATGGCGTTGGTTCGTGGGGGCGACCTCGGCCAGCCGTTCCAGTTTAAGAACTTCCGCGATTAAGTCGTAATGCCCGCTTATCTGGCCTACAGGTAGCACACGCTATTTGTAGGCCGGATCAGACGTCGCCATCCTGCAATCTTCACGCCTGACTGATCGCCTGCTCAACTTCGAATCGATTGGTCACTTTGCTGTCGATTTTTACGTAAGCCGAATGCTCTTGCGCCACAATTAATACTTCGCTTATCCCTTCTTTAGCCAGAAGACGCTGCTTCAGGGTGTCATCCGCGGCAATCTCCGGTGGGATTTCCACGCGCAGGCTGCTAACGTACGGCGGTTCTTTCATTGTGCTGGCCACCAACAACCACACTGCCGCCAGAAGCGCGCCGGCCAGGAATACCGCCTGACCATCAAACATGTCGACTACCCAACCGCCCAGCGAGCCGCCAATTGCCACGCCAAGAAACTGGCTGGTGGAGTAAACGCCCATCGCCGTACCTTTATAGCCCGCCGGAGATTCTTTACTGATAAGCGAGGGGAGTAGGGCTTCCATCAGGTTGAAGGCGAGGAAGAATATCTGCACACTCGCAATCAGCCCCCAAAAACGAATGTTTGCGCTCCACAATACAATTTCGGCGACAAGAATCAGTAACACGCAGGCGAGGAACACGCGTTTCATCCGGCGTTTCACTTCGGCGTAAATGATGAACGGCACCACGGAAACAAAGGACAGCAGCATCGTCACCAGATAAATTTTCCAGTGTTCGGCGGCGGGGAAGCCCGCTTTCGCCAACTGACCTGGCAAGGCGACGAAAGTAGACATCAGTAAAATGTGCAGACACATGATGCCGAAGTTGAGCTTCAGCAGTTTTGGTTCCGCCAGCACTTTGCTGAAGCTGCCTTTTACCATGCCTGATTCGCGGTTCAGTACGTGGGTCGTGCTATTGGGAACGACCCAAATAGTCAGCACGATACCTGTGGTCGCAAGGCCCGCGATCATCCAGAACAGCGCGTGTAGCCCCAGCGCGTGGGTAACGATCGGCCCCAGTACCATCGCAATGGCGAAGGTGATACCAAAGCTGACGCCAATAAACGCCATTGCTTTGGTTCGGTTTTGCTCGCGGGTTAAGTCGGACAGCAGCGCCATTACGGCGGCGGCAATCGCGCCAGAGCCCTGGAGGGCCCGACCGAGAATAATTCCCCAGATTGAATCTGAGAGGGCGGCAATCACGCTACCGACAACAAATACCGCCAGTCCGCCGACAATAAGCGGCTTACGGCCGATGCGGTCTGAAAGCAGACCAAAGGGGATCTGGAAGATGGCTTGCGCCAGGCCATAAATACCGATAGCAAGTCCGATCAATGCTTCGCTGGCACCCTGTAGTGCCATACCATACGTGGTCAGAACCGGCAGGACCATAAACATGCCAAGCATGCGCAACGAAAATACGGTCCCTAAACCCCAGGTGGCGCGCAACTCACCGGGCGTCATTTTGTAATCGTTCATTCCCACCTCTGTATTAATTTCGCGCCTAGTGTAAAGCGGGAAGAGGGCCGGGTAAATATGCGCTTCATTAACAAATGTTGTGAGTGTGAGGAGAGGGGGGAAGCAAAACAACAAATAAAAAAGGGTGCCAGAGCACCCTTTTCATATAAGCAGATTCTTACCAAACGTAAGTCAGCAGGTTCTGCGAGTTTGGCACCATAAAGTCGACGGACATCATCACGGAAAGTGCGGTAATGGCGATGATGGAGAAGCCGAACAGCTTGCGCGCCCAGACTCTGTCATCTTCCACTTTATAACCGCGCAGCGCCATGCCCAACCACCAGACGCTCACCGCCGCAGCAACAATCAGGTATTTATAACCTGCATAGCCGCCCAAGGTTAGCATCAGCGTGGCGATAGCAAATGCCACAATATACAGCGTGATATGGTTCTTCGCGACCGAAATGCCTTTTACCACCGGCAGTACCGGGATATTGGCAGCCTGATAATCCTTAAAGCGGAAAATCGCAATCGCGTAAGAGTGCGGCATTTGCCACAGGCTGAAAATAGCCAGCAGAATCAGCGCACCGCTATCGAACTCACCGGTTACGGCGCAGTAGCCAATCACCGGCGGCGCAGCGCCGGAGAGTGAGCCAATCAGCGTCCCGTAAACGGAATGGCGCTTCATATACAGGCTATAGACGCCCACATATACCACGAAGCCCATCACCCCCAGCCAGCAGGCCAGAGGGTTGGCGCCAAACCACAGCAGCATAAAGCCAGCAATACCCAGCAAGGTGGCGTATACCAGCGAGACGGCAGGAGAAATCAGACCTTTAACCAGCACGCGGTTTTTGGTCCTCTCCATCTTCCTGTCGATATCCCTGTCGATATAGTTGTTAAATACACAACCCGACGCCACAACCAGTGACACCCCAACCAGCGTGTAGATAAACAGGGGATAGTCGATGCTGCCTTTCGAGGCCAGCAGGAACCCCCCAATCACCGAGATCAGGTTGCCAAAGATGATGCCTGGTTTCGTAACTTGCAGGTATTGCTTAAACATCATAATCGCCGCTCTTAGTGCATCATCATGTTGTAGTTAAGGTTCCACATAATCCAGATGGAGCCCACAACCAGAATGGCGATGATTAGCACAGTAAAGACAAAGGCCGTCATGTTCCAACCTTCATCAGATTTGCTATTCATGTGCAAGAAGCACACCAGGTGCACCAGAATCTGTACCACTGCCATTGCCAGAATAGTTCCCAGAATGACGGCCGGAGAGGCAGAACCTGTCATTACCATCCAGAACGGAATGACCGTCAGGATGATCGACAGGATAAAACCTGTCATGTAGGTTTTTACGCTGCCATGGGATGCGCCGCCGCTCTCGTTAGAATGACTCATTACATCGCCCCCATCAGATAAACAACAGTGAACACACAGATCCACACCACATCCAGGAAGTGCCAGAACAGGCTCAGGCACATGATGCGGGTACGGTTAGTACTGGTCAGGCCGCGACGGGCAACTTGCACCATCAGCACCGCCATCCAGATAAGACCGGAGGTGACGTGCAGACCGTGCGTGCCGACCAGCGCGAAGAACGCAGACAGGAAGCCGCTGCGATCCGGGCCCATACCGTTAACAATCAGGTGATGGAATTCATAGAGTTCCATCCCGATGAATCCGGCACCGAACAAGAAGGTCAACGCCAGCCAGGAGATGACCTGGCTCTTGTTGTTCTTATACATGGCGATCGCCGCCATGCCATAGGTAATGGAGCTAAATAACAGCAGGAATGTTTCAACCAGAACGAACGGCAGTTCAAAAATGTCCTTACCTGTCGGGCCACCTGCGGTGCCGTTCACCAGAACGGCATAGGTTGCAAACAGAATTGAGAACAGAATGCAGTCGCTCATCAGGTAGACCCAGAATCCGAAGATCTTGGTCTGGCCTGCATCGTGGTGCCCGTGTTCGTGCGCGTGGGCAGTCGCGTGCGTTAAAGTATCAGTTGCCATTTTTCAGCCCTGCCTTAGTAATCTCATCGAAATGCTGGTTTTCCAGTTTTTCGACTTCCGGGACCGGCACGTAGTAATCCACGTCTTCATCAAAGCTTTTCACAATCCAGCTAATGATCATGCCTGCGAAGCTTGCAATCGCCAGCCACCAGATATGCCAGATCATGGCGAAACCAAACAGTGTTGCGAAGGCGGTAATGACGATACCGGCACCGCTGTTCTTCGGCATATGAATCTCTTCATAGTGCGCAGGCTGCTTGTACGCTTCACCTTTTTCTTTCATTTCCCAGAAGGCATCACGCTCGTGAACGTGCGGCACAACGGCAAAGTTATAGAACGGAGGCGGGGAAGAGGTTGCCCACTCCAGCGTACGACCACCCCATGGGTCACCGGTCAGGTCACGGTTCTGCTCGCGGTCGCGAATAGACACGTACATCTGGATGAACTGGCACAGGATACCCAGTGCAATCAGCGCGGCGCCACAGGCGGCAACAACCAGCATCGGATGGAACTGCGGGTCAATCTGCTGGCTGAGGCGACGGGTCATACCCATAAAGCCCAGCACGTACAGCGGCATAAATGCCACGAAGAAGCCGATGATCCAGAACCAGAAGGCGCGTTTACCCCAGGTCTCGTTCAGCGTGAAGCCAAACGCTTTTGGCCACCAGTAGGTCATACCCGCGAAGCAACCAAATACCACGCCGCCGATGATAACGTTATGGAAGTGCGCAATCAGGAACAGACTGTTGTGCAATACGAAGTCGGCACCCGGAACCGCCAGCAGTACGCCGGTCATGCCGCCGACTGAGAAGGTGACGATAAAGCCAATCGTCCACAGCATTGCTGAGTGGAATACGATACGGCCCTGATACATGGTGAACAGCCAGTTGAAGATCTTCACCCCGGTCGGGATGGCGATAATCATGGTGGTAATACCGAAGAAGGCGTTTACGTTTGCGCCTGCACCCATGGTGAAGAAGTGGTGCAGCCAAACAATGAACGACAGAACGGTAATACACACGGTTGCCCACACCAGCGAGGTGTAACCAAACAGACGCTTACGCGAGAAGGTTGCTGCGACTTCGGAGAATACCCCGAATACTGGCAGGATCAGAATGTACACTTCCGGATGGCCCCAGGCCCAAATCAGGTTGATGTACATCATCATGTTGCCGCCCATATCGTTGGTAAAGAAATGGGTGCCCAGATAGCGATCCAGGGTCAGCAACGCGACGGTAACCGTCAGAATTGGGAACGAAGCGATAATCAGGATGTTAGCGCACAGAGATGCCCAGCTAAATACCGGCATCTTGAACATGGTCATTCCTGGCGCACGCATCTTAATGATGGTCACAAAGAAGTTGATACCGGTCAGGGTTGTACCAATACCGGACAACTGGACGGCCCATATCCAATAATCGACCCCGACGCTTGGACTGTACTCTATCCCCGAAAGAGGCGGATACGCCAGCCAACCGGTCTGCGCGAATTCACCGACGCCCAGAGACAGGTTAACCAGGATTACGCCAACAACGGTGAACCAGAAGCTCAGGTTGTTCAGGAACGGGAATGCAACGTCACGTGCGCCAATCTGCAGTGGAACCACGAGGTTCATCAGACCGATAACAAATGGCATTGCCACGAAGAAGATCATAATCACGCCGTGAGCCGTGAAGATCTGGTCGTAGTGGTGAGGTGGTAGGAAACCCGCTTCACCTGCAGAAGCCAGTGCTTGCTGACTACGCATCATGACGGCATCGGCAAAGCCACGAATCAACATCACGATTGCGACGATGACATACATGATGCCAAGGCGTTTGTGGTCAACCGAAGTCAGCCACTCTTTCCACAGGTAGGTCCACTTACCGAAGTAAGTGATAAGGCCGAGTAAGGCCGCACCACCGATGATAATGGCAGCGATCGTAACCATGACGATTGGTTCATGGAACGGAACTGCATCAAGTGTCAATTTTCCGAACATCGTATTCTTCTCAACCCCTTGAGTTGGCGGATTCCGCGTGGCTCATGTCCATGCCTTCCATACCTTCGTGTGCGCTGTGCTCACCTTCTGGTTGGGTCATGTCCATGCTCTTACCGTGAGCCATAAATTTGTTAATAACATCTTTAAACAAATCAGGTTTCACGTTGGAGAAGTATTCCACCTGGTTGTATTCGCTTGGCACAGCCACTTTTTCGAACGCTGCCATGTCGTTCATGGTGTTCGGAGACTGTTTAGCTTTAGCAACCCATTGGTCGAATTCGGCGCGGTCCTTTGTTGCAATAGCCTTGAATTTCATACCGGAGAAGCCTGGTCCGCTATAGCTTGCGGAGATACCATCATAAGTACCGACTTCGTTGGCGATCAGATGCAGTCGAGTCTGCATACCGGCCATGGCATAAATCTGGCTACCCAGGCGCGGGATAAAGAAGGAGTTCATCACGGAGTTGGACGTCACTTTGAATTCGACCGGAGTATTCGCCGGGAAGGCGATTTCATTCACGGTAGCGATACCCTGTTCCGGATAGATGAAGAACCATTTCCAGTCCATGGAAACCACTTCGATGGTAATGGGCTTCTCGTCATGCGCCAGCGGTTTGCTTGGCTCAAGAGCGTGAGTGGTTTTCCAGGTCAGCACAGCAAGGAAAATGATGATTAAGATCGGCACCGTCCAGACCACAGCTTCCACTTTATTGGAGTGTGACCAGTTCGGGCTGTACTTCGCATCTTTATTGCTTGCACGATACTTCCAGGCAAAACCAACAGCCATCAAGATGGCAGGAATAACGACGATCAACATCAGGCCAAATGCCGTCAGTATCAATGAACGTTGTTCCAGTCCAATCTGTCCTTTAGGGTCAAGCAGCGCAGAATTACAGCCACTGAGTAACGCAGTGCCTGCAATTAATGACAACCATCCCAAACTTTTATTGTATTTCCTGAGTCTCATTTAACGACCTCAATTCCACGGGACCGGGTGGCGTTTAAAGTGTGAGGTCATTTTACGGGAAGGTTACATTACTGTAAACATCATTGGATCTGTGTTACTGGGTTCTGCCGAGCGTGTCACATATGTTGCAATATATGTCGGGTTGGCTTTAAGAACCTGTTGCAACATCACGTTATAACGAAAGCAGGCGGGCGAGGGACATGCAGAGGGCAATTGGTATAACCAATACGAAAATAAAACAATTAATTAACAATTGATTATCAATAAAAAGACAATTTAAGAACAAGTAATAAATTTTTTATGGCTGAATCGAGTAAGGAAAATAGCATGTATAAAAAGCGTCAATAATTTCCAAATTCTATGGCGCACAAAATAACAAATAATATTTTTATCAGTTGTTGTTTATTTAGCCGTTATAATTACGCAGGGTGATTACAACGGCAAAATTAATGTGAAAAATCACGCCAGACGGGTTTTGCGCAATGCCAGATAATCCAGCAATCCGCCGAATACCACTCCGCAGACCGCGACTACCACCGAGACTTCAAGCAGTTCCGGCAGGAAGGAGAAATTGGTGTAGTCCAGTGCATTCAGGGTCAGCAACAATAGCCAAACTGCCAGCAAACAGCAGCCCGCGACCAGCGTCATTAATGCCAGACCGTACGCGCCACGAAATTCCGTGCGCGGAATAAAGCTTTCATTTTGCCAGCTATGTTCCAGCGTCTGGCGGCAAACCAGCAGCAGCAGGAGTCCAGGCAGTGCGGCAAACACGGAGAACAGGTAAAACGTTGGCCACCCGTGCGCTTCGACAAACCAACCCGCTACCGGACCTACGTACACGCGGCCAACCGCCGAAAGCGCGGAGAGCAGGGCGAACTGAGTCGCTGAGAAGGACTTATTGCATAGCGTCATTAATAAGGCGACAAACGCCGCGGTGCCCATCCCGCCACACAGGTTTTCAAAGAAAACGGCGGCGGCCATACTGAACATGTGTTTGTCAGTGACGGACAGCAGCCAGTAACCTGCGTTTGATGCCCCTTGCAGAATACCGAAAATCAACAATGCGCGGAACAGCGAGAGACGCTGCATCAGGATCCCGCCGTACAGCGCGCCAACAATGGTTGCCAGCAGCCCCAGCGTTTTATTCACCACGCCGACTTCACCCGCATCAAATCCGACACCGCGGATTAAAAAAGTGGTGGTCAGACTCATCGCGAAGGCATCACCGAGTTTATACAGCACGATCAGGAGCAGAATCAGCCAGGCATTGTTCCGGCCAAAAAAGTCTCGCAGCGGAGCCGCAACTGCCTGTTCCAGCGATTTAGGCACCGGAATAGCATCTGTCGGTTCTGGCGCTAACAGGGTCGCGATGATGCAAGGGATCAGCAGCGCCGCCATCAGCCAATACATTCCCTGCCAGCCGAGCCAGCGGTCGGCCATCCACAGGGCCAGCCCACCGGAAACCAGCATCCCTAAACGGTAACCCAGCACGCTGATTGCTGCACCTGCACCACGCTCTTCGGTGGGCAATACGTCGGTTTTCCAGGCGTCAAAGACGATATCCTGCGATGCCGAACAAAACGCGATCACCACCGCCAGCGCGGCCATCCAGCGTAGCTGCGTACCCGGCTCCAGAAAGCCCATCGCGGCTATAGAAATCAATAGCAGTACCTGGGTCGCCAGTAGCCAACCGCGACGTCGGCCCAAAAACGGCGGTGTATAGCGGTCCATCAATGGAGACCAGAGGAACTTAAATACGTAGGCCTGGCCAACCAGAGAAAAGAAACCGATGGTTTTAAGATCGATATTCTCGACCGTCATCCACGCCTGGAGCGTACCGGATGTCAGTGCGAGCGGTAATCCGGAGGCGAACCCCAAAATGAGCAGGATAGCTGAACGTGGTTGCTGAAAAATACGTAAGTAATGACTGGACATGGGCTTCTATAGGCCCGACGAACGCCGGGCCATAAGGGCAGAAATTAACGAGCGTTCTGCTTGATGAAATCGTGAACGCTGGTGTCCTGAGACATATCAGCGATGGTGTCGGTCAGGACGCTGTTAACGGCATCAGCAATATTTTTGTTGGAGGCCTGCAGCGCGCCTTCAACAGAGTAGCTTGCGCGGTAGTTTTTGGTCATCTTATTACCGTTAGCGGCGGTCGCGATAATGGCGATGTCTGCTTTGGTGGCGATGTTGTAACGCACGCTACCCTGAGACACGTCCGCATACAGCTGGCTAACGATGATTTGCAGGTTTACTGCACCGTTCGGACCAATCATATAACCACGCGCGGTCATCTGTTTTTCCAGCACTTCTTGCAGCAGGAAACGCAGATCGCGAGAAGCGGTCAGGGTAACCAGCTGGTTGTCGCGGGTGACTTTTGCCAGCGCCTGATCCTGACGCTGGTCGGCGCCGTTGATACTCACGGTCACGCCCATCAGGCTCGGATCCTGCTGCGGCAGGGTGATTTTGGGGGAGACTTCAATGGTGGTGGGCGGCGTTGCGCATCCTGCCAACATAAACATTGCAACTAACGGGAAGAGGATTTTTTTAAACATGCCAGGGCTCTCAGCGAATCTAAATTGTGTGGTTAGAGAAAATTCCCGCCATCATAACATCGCCAACGATGAGGGGAAGTGGGTAACGCATGTAAATTCATTGTGTTGTCCGTTTTATGACTTTATGAAGACCATAAACGGACTTTTTGCCATAAATCGAAGTGAGGATTTAGTGAACTTCATCCATTTGGCTTAGAAAATCAGATAAGCGCTAATTTTTTGTTGCTAAGGTGTAATGAAAACGGTAAAAGCGGCTAGTATTTAAAGGGATGGGTGACATCTCAGCGTTGTCGGAGGAAAAATTTCATGATGATTCGTGAGCAAATAGAAGAAAAATTAAGGGCAGCGTTCGAACCCGTATTCCTCGAAGTTGTGGATGAAAGCTATCGTCACAATGTCCCGGCTGGTTCTGAAAGCCACTTTAAGGTTGTGCTGGTTAGCGATCGCTTTACAGGTGAACGTTTTCTTAATCGTCATCGGATGATTTACGGCACGTTAACGGCGGAACTCTCCACTACCGTACATGCGTTAGCCCTGCATACCTATACCATTAAGGAGTGGGAAGCGTTGCAGGACACGATCTTTGCGTCGCCTCCTTGTCGTGGAGCCGGGAGCATCGCGTAGAAAAACGGATTTGCAACAACCGACGCTTTTCCAGTATGTTGCTACAGAATATGTGAAAACGGCCTGCGGGCCGTTTTGTTTTGTCTGAATTCTGGGGCTGTCGTACAGTATTCAGACAAAAATTAGCCGGGAATTGTGAAAAAAGCCGCAGCAACGCGCGATAACCGTTCTCGACTCATAAAAGTGATGCCGCTATAATGCGCGTCTTATTTTTCGGAATGTCTTCGGGATGATTCTGACGACAGGGAATGTGATTGCTTATGAGAACATCCCAGTTCCGCGAAGCCAACAACCTGTGCTTGCGGAGAAGAGTTGACCGAGCACTGTGATTTTTTGAGGTAACAAGATGCAAGTTTCAGTTGAAACCACTCAAGGCCTTGGCCGCCGTGTAACGATTACTATCGCTGCTGACAGCATCGAGACCGCTGTGAAAAGCGAGCTGGTCAACGTAGCGAAGAAAGTGCGTATTGACGGTTTCCGCAAAGGAAAAGTACCGATGAATGTTGTTGCTCAGCGTTATGGCGCTTCCGTGCGTCAGGACGTGCTGGGCGACCTGATGAGCCGCAACTTCGTTGACGCGATCATCAAAGAAAAAATCAATCCGGCTGGCGCACCGAACTACGTTCCGGGTGAATACAAGCTGGGTGAAGATTTTACTTACGCGGTAGAGTTCGAAGTTTACCCGGAAGTTGAGCTGACTGGCCTGGAAGCAATCGAAGTTGAAAAACCGGTTGTTGAAGTCACCGACGCTGACGTTGATGTAATGCTGGACACCCTGCGTAAGCAGCAGGCTACCTGGAAAGACAAAGACGGCGCTGCTGATGCAGAAGATCGTGTAACCATCGACTTCACCGGTTCTGTAGACGGCGAAGAGTTTGAAGGCGGCAAAGCGTCTGACTTCGTACTGGCGATGGGCCAGGGTCGTATGATCCCGGGCTTTGAAGAAGGCGTTAAAGGCCACAAAGCTGGCGAAGAGTTCACTATCGACGTGACCTTCCCGGAAGAGTACCACGCTGAAAACCTGAAGGGTAAAGCAGCTAAGTTCGTTATCAACCTGAAGAAAGTTGAAGAACGCGAACTGCCGGAACTGACTGAAGAATTCATCAAGCGTTTCGGCGTTGAAGATGGTTCCGTAGCTGGTCTGCGCGCTGAAGTACGTAAAAACATGGAACGCGAGCTGAAAGGCGCAGTGCGTAACCGCGTTAAGTCTCAGGCGATCGAAGGTCTGGTAAAAGCTAACGACATCGACGTACCGGCTGCTCTGATCGACAGCGAAATCGACGTTCTGCGTCGTCAGGCTGCTCAGCGTTTTGGCGGTAACGAAAAACAAGCTCTGGAACTGCCGCGTGAACTGTTCGAAGAACAGGCTAAGCGTCGCGTAGTTGTGGGCCTGCTGCTGGGCGAAGTCATTCGTACCAACGAGCTGAAAGCTGACGAAGATCGCGTTAAAGGCCTGATCGAAGAGATGGCTTCTGCTTACGAAGATCCGAAAGAAGTTGTTGAGTTCTACAGCAAAAACAAAGAGCTGATGGACAACATGCGTAACGTCGCTCTGGAAGAACAAGCTGTTGAAGCCGTTCTGGCGAAAGCGAAAGTGACTGAAAAAGCCACTTCCTTCAACGAGCTGATGAACCAGCAGGCGTAATTCGTCGCTTTTTAGCGCGAATTTCGTACGCAAGCCCGTCACCTTTTGGTGGCGGGTTTTTTTTTGTCACGCATTTTGCATGGGAAGAGTGCGAAAACAGCGTTTCAGTGTTAGCGTTACAACAAAAGATTGTTATGCTTGAATTATGGCGATGTCGTACCCATTACTGAGGGACTAGCTGATAATCCGTCCATAAGGTTACAATCAGCACAGCAGGTTTTTTCAAATTTTATCCAGGAGACGGAAATGTCATACAGCGGCGAACGAGATAACTTTGCACCCCATATGGCGCTGGTGCCGATGGTCATTGAACAGACCTCACGTGGTGAGCGCTCTTTTGATATCTATTCTCGTCTACTTAAGGAACGCGTCATTTTTATGACTGGCCAGGTTGAAGACCATATGGCTAACCTGATTGTGGCGCAGATGCTGTTCCTGGAAGCAGAAAACCCGGAAAAAGATATCTACCTGTACATCAACTCCCCTGGTGGGGTGATCACTGCCGGGATGTCTATCTATGACACCATGCAGTTTATTAAGCCGGACGTTAGCACCATTTGTATGGGCCAGGCGGCCTCAATGGGCGCGTTCCTGCTGACTGCCGGGGCGAAAGGCAAACGTTTTTGCCTGCCTAACTCTCGCGTCATGATCCATCAGCCTCTGGGCGGTTACCAGGGCCAGGCAACGGATATTGAAATTCATGCCCGCGAAATCCTGAAGGTAAAAGGGCGCATGAACGAACTTATGGCGCATCATACGGGTCAATCTCTTGAGCAGATTGAACGTGATACCGAGCGCGATCGCTTCCTCTCCGCTTCTGAAGCGGTAGAGTACGGTCTGGTCGACTCGATTTTGACCCATCGTAATTAATGCCCAGTGCGCAGGTGTGCCGCTATAATTACCTGGAGCGGCACAACGCTGACTAGCGTCTTGCGCCTGAGAATGGCATTTGCGTCGTCGTGTGCGGCACAAAGAACAAAGAAGAGGTTTTGACCCATGACAGATAAACGCAAAGATGGCTCGGGCAAATTGTTGTACTGCTCTTTTTGCGGCAAAAGCCAGCATGAAGTGCGGAAGCTGATTGCCGGTCCATCCGTGTATATCTGCGACGAATGTGTCGATTTGTGTAACGACATCATTCGCGAAGAGATTAAGGAAGTAGCACCGCACCGTGAACGCAGTGCGCTGCCGACGCCACATGAAATTCGCAATCACCTGGACGATTACGTTATCGGTCAGGAACAGGCGAAGAAAGTGTTGGCGGTCGCGGTATACAACCATTACAAACGTCTGCGCAACGGCGACACCAGCAATGGCGTCGAGTTGGGCAAAAGTAACATCCTGCTGATTGGCCCGACGGGTTCCGGTAAAACGCTGCTGGCTGAAACGCTGGCGCGCCTGCTGGACGTTCCGTTCACCATGGCCGATGCCACCACGCTGACCGAAGCCGGTTATGTGGGTGAAGATGTTGAAAATATTATTCAGAAGCTGCTGCAGAAGTGCGATTACGACGTGCAGAAAGCGCAGCGCGGGATCGTCTATATCGATGAAATCGACAAGATTTCTCGTAAGTCTGACAACCCGTCCATTACCCGCGACGTTTCCGGCGAAGGCGTACAGCAGGCCCTGCTGAAGCTGATTGAAGGCACCGTGGCGGCCGTTCCGCCACAGGGCGGGCGTAAACATCCGCAGCAGGAGTTCTTGCAGGTTGATACCTCTAAGATCCTGTTTATCTGCGGCGGCGCGTTCGCTGGTCTGGACAAAGTGATTGCTAACCGTGTTGAAACCGGCTCAGGCATTGGTTTTGGCGCGACGGTAAAAGCGCAGTCTGATAAAGCCAGCGAAGGTGAGTTGCTGTCGCAGGTGGAGCCGGAAGATCTGATCAAATTTGGTCTGATCCCTGAGTTCATCGGTCGTCTGCCGGTGGTGGCAACGCTGAGCGAATTGAGTGAAGAAGCGCTGATCCAGATCCTGAAAGAGCCGAAAAACGCCCTGACCAAGCAGTACCAGGCGCTGTTCAACCTTGAAGGTGTCGATCTGGAGTTCCGTGAGGAAGCGCTGGATGCTATCGCCAAGAAAGCGATGGCGCGTAAAACCGGTGCCCGTGGTCTGCGTTCTATCGTTGAAGCCGCGCTGCTCGACACCATGTACGATCTGCCTTCTATGGAAGACGTCGAAAAAGTGGTGATCGATGAGTCGGTGATTGGCGGTCAGAGCAAGCCATTGCTGATTTACGGTAAGCCGGAAGCACAGCAGGCATCTGGCGAATAATTCATCAATTCATACAGACATTTAATTAAAAAGGGGGGATTTTATCTCCCCTTTTATTTTTCCGTAAACATGGCGTTGAATGTGTGGGAAACATCCCCATATACTGACATACATGTTAAAGGTGGTGTGAAGCACAGTCGTACCACCTGATTACCTGGCGGACACTAAACTAAGAGAGAGCTCTATGAATCCTGAGCGTTCTGAACGCATTGAAATCCCCGTATTGCCGTTGCGCGATGTGGTGGTTTATCCGCACATGGTCATACCCTTATTTGTAGGGCGGGAAAAATCTATCCGTTGTCTGGAAGCGGCTATGGACCATGATAAAAAAATCATGCTGGTCGCACAGAAAGAAGCGTCAACGGATGAGCCGGGTGTAAACGATCTTTTCACCGTCGGGACCGTGGCCTCTATTTTGCAGATGCTGAAACTGCCTGACGGCACCGTAAAAGTGCTGGTCGAGGGGTTACAGCGCGCGCGTATTTCTGCGCTGTCTGACAACGGCGAGCATTTCTCTGCGAAAGCGGAGTACCTTGACTCGCCAGCCATTGATGAGCGCGAACAGGAAGTGCTGGTGCGTACCGCTATCAGCCAGTTCGAAGGCTATATCAAGCTGAACAAGAAAATCCCACCAGAAGTGCTGACGTCGCTGAACAGCATTGACGATCCTGCGCGTCTGGCGGACACCATCGCTGCACACATGCCGCTGAAGCTTGCTGACAAGCAGTCCGTGCTGGAGATGTCCGACGTTAACGAACGTCTGGAATATCTGATGGCGATGATGGAATCCGAAATCGATCTGCTGCAGGTTGAGAAACGCATTCGCAACCGCGTGAAGAAGCAGATGGAAAAATCCCAGCGAGAGTACTATCTGAACGAGCAGATGAAAGCCATTCAGAAAGAACTCGGCGAGATGGACGACGCGCCGGACGAAAACGAAGCGCTGAAACGTAAAATCGACGCGGCGAAAATGCCGAAAGAGGCAAAAGAGAAAGCGGAAGCAGAACTGCAGAAGCTGAAAATGATGTCTCCGATGTCGGCGGAAGCGACCGTAGTGCGTGGCTACATCGACTGGATGGTACAGGTACCGTGGAATGCGCGTAGCAAGGTCAAAAAAGACCTGCGTCAGGCGCAGGAAATCCTCGATACTGACCATTACGGTCTGGAACGCGTCAAAGACCGTATCCTTGAGTATCTCGCGGTTCAAAGCCGTGTGAACAAAATCAAGGGGCCAATCCTGTGTCTGGTTGGGCCGCCGGGGGTAGGTAAAACTTCTCTGGGGCAGTCCATCGCCAAAGCGACCGGACGTAAATACATCCGTATGGCGCTGGGCGGCGTGCGTGATGAGGCTGAAATTCGCGGTCACCGCCGGACCTATATTGGTTCAATGCCGGGTAAACTGATCCAGAAAATGGCCAAAGTGGGCGTGAAAAACCCGCTGTTCCTGCTCGATGAGATCGACAAAATGTCTTCCGACATGCGAGGCGATCCGGCTTCCGCACTGCTTGAGGTGCTGGATCCAGAGCAGAACGTGGCGTTCAGCGATCACTACCTGGAAGTGGATTACGATCTCAGCGACGTAATGTTTGTTGCGACCTCGAACTCCATGAATATTCCGGCGCCGTTGCTGGATCGTATGGAAGTGATCCGTCTGTCTGGTTATACCGAAGACGAGAAGCTGAACATTGCTAAACGTCACCTGTTGCCGAAACAGATTGAGCGTAACGCGCTGAAAAAAGGCGAGCTGACGGTCGACGATAGCGCCATTGTGGGCATTATTCGTTACTACACCCGTGAAGCTGGCGTGCGTAGTCTGGAGCGCGAAATCTCCAAGCTGTGCCGTAAAGCGGTGAAGCAGCTGCTGCTCGACAAATCACTGAAACATATTGTGATCAATGGCGACAACCTGCACGACTACCTGGGCGTACAGCGCTTTGACTATGGTCGCGCGGACAACGAAAACCGCGTTGGTCAGGTGACCGGTCTGGCGTGGACGGAAGTGGGCGGCGATTTGCTGACCATCGAAACCGCCTGCGTACCGGGTAAAGGCAAGCTGACCTACACCGGTTCTTTGGGTGAGGTAATGCAGGAGTCTATTCAGGCTGCACTGACCGTGGTGCGCGCGCGAGCGGAAAAACTGGGTATTAATCCGGACTTTTACGAAAAACGCGACATCCACGTTCACGTACCTGAAGGGGCGACGCCGAAAGATGGTCCAAGTGCCGGTATTGCCATGTGTACCGCGCTGGTTTCTTGTCTGACCGGTAACCCGGTACGCGCAGATGTGGCGATGACCGGCGAGATCACCCTGCGTGGTCAGGTTCTGCCAATCGGTGGTTTGAAAGAAAAACTGCTGGCGGCGCACCGTGGCGGCATTAAGACGGTCTTAATTCCAGATGAAAACAAACGTGACCTGGAAGAGATTCCGGACAACGTGATTGCCGATCTGGACATCCATCCGGTGAAACGCATCGAGGAGGTTTTGACTCTTGCGTTGCAAAATGAACCGTCTGGAATGCAGGTTGTGACCGCAAAATAGTGACCTCGCGCAAAGAGCACTAATAAAAACAGGGCTGGCAGACCATTTCGGACTTGCCAGCCTTTTTTTGTATAGCTAATTTAGATGACGGATTAGGCTTGCCATCATTAACGGGTGTTGTAAGGGCATGGCAGGCCTGATATAACTGCTGCGCGGTCGCACTTTGAAGGATTCAGGTGCGATATAAATTATAAAAGAGGAAGAGAAGAGTGAATAAATCTCAACTGATCGACAAAATTGCTGCAGGGGCTGATATCTCTAAAGCTGCGGCTGGACGTGCGTTAGATGCAATTATTGCTTCTGTTACCGAATCCCTGAAGGAAGGTGATGACGTAGCGCTGGTAGGTTTTGGTACTTTTGCCGTTAAAGAGCGTGCTGCCCGTACTGGTCGCAACCCGCAAACAGGTAAAGAGATCACCATTGCCGCGGCTAAAGTACCGGGCTTCCGTGCAGGTAAAGCACTGAAAGACGCGGTAAACTAAGTGATTTCCCCTTTGGGGATGTGACGAAGTACAAGGGCGCATCAACTGATGTGCCTTTTTTATTTGTGATTCCGGTACTTTCTACGCGTTGTGGGCTGACAATTGCCCCATTTTCTTGTCACAATAGACCTTTGTGCGCAGCGTTCAGGAAACGCTATGCTGCGTGAAGCATATATACTCAACATCCTTGCCGCCGTGGTTGTAACAACGCGCAGGCGGCTTGAAGGATAACGCGTATAGTCATCTACAGCGGAGTGTGGTTACACCATGATGGACAGCTTACGCACGGCTGCTAACAGTCTCGTGCTCAAGATTATTTTCGGTATCATTATCGTGTCGTTCATTTTGACCGGCGTGAGTGGTTACCTGATTGGCGGGGGCAACAATTACGCTGCCAAAGTGAATGGCCAGGAGATCAGCCGCGGGCAATTCGAGAATGCGTTCAATAGCGAACGTAACCGCATGCAGCAGCAGTTGGGCGATCAATACTCTGAGCTGGCGGCGAATGAAGGCTATATGAAAACGCTGCGTCAGCAGGTGCTGAATCGTCTTGTAGACGAAGCGCTGCTGGATCAGTACTCCCGCGAGCTGAAGCTCAATATCAGCGACGATCAGATTAAACAGGCTATTTTCGCCACGCCTGCTTTCCAGGTGGACGGCAAATTTGATAACAACCGCTACAACGCGATTGTGAATCAAATGGGAATGACCGCCGACCAGTACGCTCAGGCATTACGTAATCAGCTCACTACTCAGCAGTTGATCAACGGCGTTGCCGGTACGGACTTCATGCTGAAAGGCGAAACCGACGAGCTGGCGGCGCTGGTCGCACAGCAGCGTATCGTTCGCGAGGCGACCATTGACGTTAACGCGCTTGCCGCGAAGCAATCCGTTACCGAGCCGGAAGTTGCCAGCTACTACGAGCAGAATAAAAACAACTTTATGACGCCGGAACAGTTCCGCGTGAGCTACATCAAGCTGGACGCTGCTGCACTGCAGGAGACGGCCAGCGATGCTGATATTCAGTCTTACTATGACCAGCATCAGGACCAGTTCACTCAGCCGCAGCGTAACCGCTACAGCATCATTCAGACTAAAACGGAAGATGAAGCCAAAGCGGTACTGGATGAACTGAGCAAAGGCGCTGATTTCGCTGCGCTGGCGAAAGAAAAATCAGCCGACATCATCTCTGCCCGTAAAGGTGGCGATATGGGCTGGCTGGAAGATTCCACCACTCCGGATGAGCTGAAAAATGCCGGCCTGAAAGACAAAGGCCAGCTGTCCGGTGTGATTAAATCTTCCGTTGGTTTCCTCGTTGCGCGTCTTGACGACGTACAGCCTGCGCAGGTTAAACCGCTGAGCGAAGCCCGTGACGACATTGCGGCGAAAGTGAAGCAGGAAAAAGCGCTGGATGCGTACTATGCGCTGCAGCAGAAAGTGAGCGATGCAGCCAGCAACGATAACGAATCTCTGGCGGGTGCGGAGCAAGCTGCTGGTATGAAAGCGGTTGAAACGGGCTGGTTTAGCCGTGACAGCCTGCCGGAAGAGCTGAACTTCAAACCGGTCGCTGACATCATTTTCAATGGTGGTCTGGTTGGCGAGAACGGTACCCCTGGCAGTAACTCGGACATCATTACCGTGGATGGCGATCGCGCATTTGTGCTGCGTATTGCAGAGCACAAAGCCGAAGCCGTTAAGCCACTGGCTGAAGTGAAAGAGCAGGTTACTGCGCTTGTTAAGCACAATAAAGCAGAGCAACAGGCGAAGCTGGATGCCGATAAACTGCTGGCAGACCTGAAAGCTGGTAAAGGCGATGAAGCGATGAAAGCAGCAGGTCTGAGCTTTGGTGAGGCGAAAACACTGAGCCGCACGGGTCAGGATCCTCTGAGCCAGGCAGCCTTTGGTCTGAGCCTGCCAGCAAAAGACAAACCGAGTTACGGCGTGGCGAACGATATGCAGGGCAACATTGTTCTGCTTGCGCTGGACGAAGTGAAAGCGGGTTCTATGCCTGAAGCGCAGAAGAAGGCGATGGTTCAGGGGATTACTCAGAACAACGCGCAAATTACCTTTGAAGCGCTGATGAGCAATCTGCGTAAAGCCGCAAAAATTAAAATCGGTGACGCGCTGGAACAGCAGCAATAACCGAGGCAGCTCGCAAAAAATTGCAAAAAGTTGTATTAACCAAAGGCCGCTTTCGCGGCCTTTTCCATTTCTGATATTTGCCGTTTGTCTGCTGTTCTGCACCTCGCTATCGTGATTCCACTGTTAACAAACACGGAGAAAACAGTATGAAACATGGAATCAAAGCCCTGCTTATCACCCTTTCATTGACCTGCGCCGGTATGGCCCAAAGCGCATTGGCTGCAGAGCCTGTTGCCAAAAGCCACGCGACTCAAACCAAAGCGGATGCCTCAGGGGCGGCGCAAAGCAAGGCTACGCAACCCGCTAAAGCAAGCGATGATGAAGGCACCAGGGTAAGCATCAATAGCGCTTCTGCGGAGGATTTAGCGCGAGTGATGAATGGGGTCGGACTGAAAAAAGCCCAGGCGATTGTCAGCTATCGTGAGGAGTATGGGCCATTTAAAACGGTCGATGATTTAAAGCAGGTGCCGGGGATGGGCAGTTCTTTGGTAGAGCGTAATTTGGCAGTTTTAACACTTTAATAACTTGCGCAGTGGCCAATATTTGCCACACTAGAGAGGTCATACCAGTTATGGCCTCACTACCCTGAATATATTCCTATAAAAATGTAAGGTTCCTGCGCTATGCAAACACAAATCAAAGTTCGTGGTTTTCATCTTGATGTCTATCAGCACGTCAACAATGCTCGTTATCTTGAGTTTCTGGAAGAAGCACGCTGGGATGGACTGGAAAACAGCGACAGTTTTCAGTGGATGACCGCTCACAACATCGCTTTTGTGGTTGTGAATATTAATATCAACTATCGTCGCCCGGCGGTGCTGAGCGACCTGCTGACTATTACCAGTCAGGTGCAGCAATTAAATGGCAAAAGCGGCGTGTTGAACCAGACTATCACCCTGGAGCCGGAAGGACAGGTGGTGGCAGATGCGTTGATAACCTTCGTCTGTATTGATTTGAAAACGCAAAAAGCACTACCGCTGGAAGGGGAGTTGCGCGAAAAACTGGAGCTGATGGTGAAGTAGCGGAAAATGCCCGGTGGTACTTGCGCTTACCGGGCCTACAATGGTGGTCAGTCCCGTAGGCCGGATAAGCCCCCCGCGTCGCCATCCGGCAAAACCTAACGTATTACTTAAGACCGGTTTTTTGCTTCATCGCCGCCATTACCGCCGGTTTATCCGCCAGATAATGGTTCAGACCGTTGGCGCGCAGATTACAGGCCGCGCAGTGACCACAACCGTCACCTTTGATGCCGTTATAGCAGGTCAGCGTTTCTTCGCGTACCAGGTCCAGCTTGCCCCAGTAATCGGCCAGCGCCCAGGTTTCGGCTTTATCGATCCACATCAACGGAGTTTCAAAGCGGATATCTTTTGCCATCCCCAGGCTCACGGCATGGTTCAGGGCCTTGACGAACTCATCGCGACAGTCCGGATATCCAGAGAAGTCGGTTTCGCAAACGCCGGTAATGATCGCCTCCGCTTGCACCTGATACGCGTAAATCGCCGCCAGCGTTAAAAACAGAATATTGCGCCCGGGCACAAAGGTATTGGGAATGCCGTTCGCATCCGGTTCGTAATCCGGCACCGGAATGTTATCGCGGGTCAGGCTGCTGACGGCCAGTTCGCTAAGCAGCGTGACATCAAGCACTTTGTGCGCACGCGCGCCGAGTTTTAAGGCCAGATCACGTGCGACATCAATCTCAGCGCGATGACGCTGACCATAATTAAAGGTCACGCAGTGCACTTCATCATATTGATGTAGCGCTTGCGCCAGACAGGTCGTGGAGTCCTGACCTCCACTGAATACAACAACGGCACGTTTCATGGCTTTTCCTGACAGATAACGAAACCCATATGGTAGCGCCTGGACGTGGTGTCCACCAGCTTCTTCATGCTGAAGGGGGCGGTAACCAGGCTTCGGTGAACTCAAACCAGCCGCGAGGATTCAGACGCACGCCGTTCACGCCCGGTGGCGCGCTAATACGATAGTGATAATTGAACAGCGGAGTCAGCGTGGCGTCGTGCATCAGCGTGGCGAACACTTGCTGTAACGCTGCGTGACGATCTTCTTCATTGGCCTGGACTTGCAGGGCATCCAGAGTGGTCTGCAAATGTGTGTATTCAGGGGCATTCAAGACATGTGACCAGAGTTGATCGCAGCGTAACCACTGTTCGAGGGTATATTCAGGCGCTTCGCCAATCAGCCTGTCACCCATCATCAGGTCGGCCTGCGCTAAAGGATGATTACCGTCCCAGTTTTTTGCATTATGAAATATAAGCGTTAATTCACAGCCGAGTAGCGCCAGCGCCTGGCGAAGCTGTTCAGCCATGGCATGTAGTTCAACCGGCAGGTGATATGCCAGCGTCAGTTTTTCCGGTAGCGCTACCTCGTTCAACTCATCCCATTGCGGGATCGTCCATCCAGGCAGCAGCGCATTGCTCGGGGTTATCAGGTTTTCATCTACCTCCAGCGTTTGGAGCAGGGAAGAGCGATGGATAATGTTGACCAGTCGGCGGGCCTGCAGGGTATTCAGACGTGCGCTTTTTCTGAGCGTGAGATAGCAAAAACCGAGGCTTATACCGCTGCTCACCGGGCTTAACATGGGCAGCTCTTCGGGTTTACCAATTGCAATTTGCACCGGGTGGCGACAGCTGGTGCCCAAATCCTGGGAGAAAAGCTGCGGGGTTATCCAGTATTCAATGGCTTTCAGGAGTGGATGACTCAGGTGGTAGTGATCGTGACTCTCGATACGCACCAGCTCAGGGGTAAACAGCGTCAACCGGAACGGGCCGGTACCCACAAACGGGTGCTCAGGATGCGCCAAATGGCTGCTGTAGCTTGCCAGACGATGCGCTAGCCAGAAGTCGGGACGATGCAGAATAAAGGTCAGACACTGGGGATGCGTCACCTCAATGCGCTTTACGCTGATAAACAGCTTATTCAGCGCGGGTAGTTCTAACAGCTTCAGCAACTGCTGATGTAGCTGTGTGCTGCTGACCGCATCGCCGTTATGCCAGTACAGGGTGGAGCGAATATAGAAATCCCAACGCAGGCCGTCGGCGGAGATATTCCAGTGGTGAGCTAAATCACCGCAGGGGCGTTGCGTATGCGTGTCAAACCGGGTCAGGCCAGAAAATACCTGCCCGGCGAGATGTTGCTCTGCGCGGCCAGGGAGAAATCCGGGGTGCAAAGGGTCAAGTTGACGGTAATAGGGGATACGCAGGGTTGGCGTGTCGTTTTGCCACTGACCGCCCATAAATGGCTGTAGCAGGGCTCTTAATTCACCCGGCGCCAGTTGGGCCAGCTCCAGCACGTTAAGCTGTTCCCCCTTTTGCAGCGCCTGCTCCATCATGGTATTACGTAGCGATTCTGGCGTAACCAAAAAACATAGCTGCCCGCGTTTACCCCGCCCTGACTGGGCGTGCCACTCCAGCCAGCCTGCATCCTGCGCTTGTTTTAACAGGGTTCGCACGTGGCGCTCGCTGCAAAAACAGCGCTCAGCCAGTTCGCCCACGGTCACAGACTGTGGTTCGCCGTTCGACGGTTGCCACAGGCGTTGGTATTGATTCAGTCGGTTCAATAGTCGCATATAAACCCGGAACAATTCATTTTATCTATTCACTATTACTTCCGTATATCTCAGGTGATACTGAATCACAAGTTAACCGCCTCACAGTGTGGAGAAAGAGATGGCTCGTCTGGCTGCATTTGATATGGATGGCACCCTTTTGATGCCGAATCACCATTTAGGTGATGAAACGCTTTCAACGCTGGCGCGCCTGCGTGAACGTGATATCACTCTGACATTTGCCACCGGTCGTCATGTGCTGGAGATGCGCCATATTCTGGGTTCCATTTCGCTGGACGCCTTTTTGATCACCGGTAACGGTACGCGTATTCACACGATCGAGGGTGATGTGCTGCACCGCCAGGATCTGGATCCGAATGTTGCGGATACTGTGTTGCACCAGAAGTGGGACACCACGGCCAGCATGCATGTCTTTAATGACAACGGTTGGTTCACCGGACAAGAAATTCCAGCGCTGCTTCAGGCGCATGTGTATAGCGGATTTCGTTATCAGATCGTGGATGTGAAACGTATTCCTGCCCACCAGGTCACGAAGATCTGTTTCTGCGGCGATCATGACACACTGATCCGTCTGCGCATTCAACTCAATGAGGCGCTGGGTGAGCAGGCGAATCTCTGTTTCTCCGCAGTTGATTGCCTCGA
The DNA here is from genome assembly GCF_005281025.1 of Citrobacter sp. wls714. NCBI lineage: Bacteria > Pseudomonadati > Pseudomonadota > Gammaproteobacteria > Enterobacterales > Enterobacteriaceae > Citrobacter > Citrobacter sp. wls714. Next base: position 155,783 of record NZ_SZWZ01000075.1, read on the forward strand.
GGTACTGCCGCTGGGTTGTAATAAAGGTTCTGCGCTGGCGGTATTAAGCAACCACTTAGGTTATTCAATGGCTGAGTGTATGGCGTTTGGCGATGCCATGAACGATCGCGAAATGTTAGGCAGCGTAGGGCGCGGCCTGATTATGGGTAACGCGATGCCGCAACTGATTGCTGAACTGCCTCATCTATCGGTGATTGGGCATTGCCGCAATCAGGCAGTATCACACTTTTTGACGCATTGGCTGGACAATCCGCATCTACCTTATTCCCCCGAATGAGAGATCCCTTCCAGCAAGCCAGACTTCGCGTCTGGCTTTTTTTTGTCTGATTAGTGGGTATTCAGGAGTTGTACCAGCTCCGCTTTCCACGGCGTTAAATCACCGATGTGCGTGTCGACCCACTGCGGGTTGTAATAGGTTTCCAGATAACGTTCGCCGCTGTCGCACAGCAGCGTCACCAGCGATCCCGCTTCTCCTGCGTCGCGCATACGGGCGGCAAGTTGTAATGCTCCCCACATGTTGGTACCGGTTGAGGCACCAACTTTACGGCCCAGCTGTGTTTCCAGCCAGTGCGCGGTAGCCACGCTTGCGGCATCCGGCACGCGCAGCATTTCATCGACCACATCAGGAATAAAAGACGGTTCTACGCGTGGGCGACCGATACCTTCGATTTTGCTACCTACCGGGCTGCGTAATGTTGCATCGCGATTTTGCCAGAAGGGCAGAAAGACCGAGTTTTCCGGATCCACCACCATCAAACGAGTATCGTAGCCCTGACAACGAATATAGCGGCCAATGGTTGCCGAGGTGCCGCCGGTTCCGGCGCTCATTACGATATGCCGGGGAACAGGATTGGGCTCGCATTGCATCTGACGAAAGATACTGTCGGCAATATTGTTGTTACCACGCCAGTCGGTGGCACGCTCTGCGTAAGTGAACTGATCCATGTAATGGCCGTTCAGCTCACGAGCCAATTGTTCAGAAGCCGCATAAATTTCGCAGGCGCTTTCCACAAAATGACAACGCCCACCGTAAAACTCAATCTGTTCAATTTTACGTTTCGCAGTACACGAAGGCATAACGGCGATAAACGGTAAGCCTAACAGACGGGCGAAATAAGCTTCGGAGACCGCCGTTGAGCCGGATGATGACTCGATGATTGTGGTGCCTTCTTTGATCCAGCCATTGCACAGTCCATACAGAAACAGTGAGCGCGCCAGACGATGTTTCAGGCTCCCGGTCGGATGTGTGCTCTCATCTTTTAAATAGAGCTGAATGCCCGGAAACGCCGGGAGCGACAGACGAATGAGATGCGTATCCGCAGAACGCTGATAATCCGCGTTGATTTCATTGATGGCGTTTTTAACCCAGGAGCTATTCATCATTAAAAGATATCCATTTGTCATTTTGTGCCCAGAATAGCGAAAAGCACGGAAAAAATTGTTGCCATTTAGCCTTTAAAATAGAATGTAAGGAGAAAATTCTTCTCTGTGGAGTGGATATGTTAGACAAAATTGACCGTAAGCTGCTCGGCTTACTGCAACAGGACTGCACCCTTTCTTTGCAGGCGTTAGCAGATGCCGTTAATCTGACGACCACCCCTTGCTGGAAACGCCTCAAACGGCTTGAAGATGATGGTATCCTGCTGGGGCGAGTCGCCCTGCTGGATCCCGAAAAACTGGGGTTGGGCTTAACCGCGTTTGTGTTGATCAAAACTCAGCACCACAGCAGCGAATGGTATTGCCGCTTTGTCACCGAAGTCACCGGAATGCCGGAAGTTCTGGGATTCTGGCGTATGGCAGGGGAGTATGACTACCTGATGCGGGTCCAGGTCGCCGATATGAAAAGCTACGATGAATTTTATAAGCGCCTGGTGAACAGCGTGCCGGGCCTGTCTGATGTTACCTCCAGCTTTGCGATGGAACAGATTAAATACACAACTGCTCTACCGATTGAATAATTCTTCCGGCGCTCATTGCCGGAAATCTTGTCAGGACATAACGCGTGCGATTATTTGCTCAATTAAGCTGGTACTTCCGCCGGGAGTGGCGTCGCTACCTCGGGGCAGTGGCCTTGCTTATCATCATCGCTATCCTTCAGCTTATTCCGCCGAAAGTGGTCGGGATCATTGTGGATGGCGTGACGACTCAACGCTTCACCACCGAGCGGCTGCTGATGTGGGTGGGGACAATTGCCCTGATTGCCGTGGTGGTTTATTTGCTGCGCTATGTCTGGCGCGTGCTGCTGTTTGGCGCATCTTACCAACTGGCGGTTGAGTTGCGGGAAGATTATTACCGTCAGTTGAGTCGCCAGCATCCTGAATTTTATCTGCGTCACCGTACGGGCGATCTTATGGCGCGTGCCACCAACGATGTCGATCGGGTGGTGTTTGCCGCTGGCGAAGGCGTGCTGACGCTGGTGGATTCGCTGGTGATGGGATGTGCGGTGCTGATCGTGATGTCTACGCAGATAAGCTGGCAACTGACGCTTATTGCGCTACTGCCGATGCCGGTGATGGCGTTAATGATCAAACGTTACGGTGATCGACTCCATCACCGTTTTAAGCTGGCGCAGGCGGCGTTCTCCAGCCTCAACGATCGTACTCAGGAAAGTCTGACCAGTATTCGTATGATCAAGGCTTTTGGCCTGGAGGATCGGCAGTCAGCGTTATTTGCCGCAGATGCTGAAGACACCGGTAAGAAAAACCTGCGCGTGGCGCGCATTGACGCCCGCTTTGATCCCACGATTTATATCGCCATTGGGATGGCTAACTTGCTGGCGATTGCCGGGGGAAGCTGGATGGTGGTGCACGGTTCGCTGACGCTCGGCCAACTGACCAGCTTTATGATGTATCTCGGACTAATGATTTGGCCGATGCTGGCGCTGGCCTGGATGTTTAACATCGTCGAACGTGGCAGCGCCGCGTATAGCCGAATTCGCGCCATGCTGGCTGAAGCGCCGGTGGTGGATGACGGTACTGAACCGGTGCCGGAAGGACGCGGCGAGCTGGCGGTGGCGATTCGCGAGTTTTGCTACCCACAAACCACCCACCCGGCGCTGGAAAATGTGAATTTCCAGCTTAAACCTGGACAGATGCTGGGCATCTGTGGTCCGACTGGCGCGGGAAAAAGTACGGTGCTGTCGCTGATCCAGCGTCATTTTGATATCACCCAGGGCGATGTGCGCTTTCATGATATCCCGTTAACGCGCTTACAGCTGGATAGCTGGCGCAGCCGACTGGCGGTGGTTAGCCAGACGCCATTCCTGTTTTCAGATACCGTCGCCAATAACATCGCCTTAGGACGCCCGCAGGCCACGCAGGAAGAGATCGAACATGTGGCGCGCCTTGCCAGCGTTCATGAGGATATTTTACGTCTTCCTCAGGGCTATGACACCGAGGTGGGTGAACGCGGGGTGATGCTGTCCGGTGGGCAAAAACAGCGAATCTCTATTGCCCGTGCGCTGCTGTTGAACGCTGAAATTCTGATTCTGGATGATGCGCTGTCGGCAGTAGATGGTCGTACCGAGCATCAGATCCTGCATAACCTGCGCCAGTGGGGCGAAGGCAGAACCGTGATTATCAGCGCTCACCGTTTATCGGCTTTGACGGAAGCCAGCGAGATTATCGTGATGCAGCATGGGCATATTGCTCAGCGCGGTGAACATGAATCGTTAGTGCAGCAGCCTGGCTGGTATCGCGATATGTACCGTTATCAGCAGCTGGAAGCGGCGCTGTCCGATGCGCCAGAGATAAACGGGGAGGCGGCTAATGCGTAGTTTTGGGCAACTATGGCCGACCCTGAAAAGGCTGCTGAAGTACGGTTCGCCATGGCGAAAACCGCTGGCGATTGCGGTAGTCATGCTGTGGGTGGCGGCTGCGGCGGAAGTCAGCGGCCCGCTGCTGATTAGCTATTTTATCGATAACATGGTGGCGAAAAACAACCTGCCGCTGGCGATGGTCGCCGGGCTGGTTGCGGCGTATGTGGGATTGCAACTGCTGGCGGCGGGTCTGCATTATGCGCAGTCACTGTTATTTAATCAGGCGGCGGTTGGCGTGGTGCAACAGTTGCGCACTGATGTCATGGACGCTGCGCTGCGCCAGCCGCTCAGCGCCTTTGATACTCAGCCCGTCGGGCAGCTTATCTCACGTGTGACCAATGACACGGAAGTGATTCGTGACCTGTATGTGACGGTTGTGGCAACGGTTCTGCGCAGTGCGGCCTTGATCGGCGCGATGCTGGTGGCGATGTTCAGCCTGGAGTGGCGCATGGCGCTGGTCGCGATGATCATTTTCCCGGCGGTGCTGGTGGTGATGGTGATTTATCAACGTTACAGCACCCCGATTGTGCGCCGGGTGCGCGCTTATCTGGCGGATATTAACGATGGGTTTAACGAAGTCATCAACGGCATGAGTGTTATCCAACAGTTCCGCCAGCAGGCGCGATTTGGCGAAAGAATGGGCGAGGCCAGCCGTTCGCACTATATGGCGCGGATGCAGACCCTACGCCTGGATGGCTTTTTGCTGCGTCCGCTGCTTAGCCTTTTCTCGGAGCTGATCCTCTGCGGTTTATTGATGCTGTTCAGCTTTACCTCTGGCAGCTCCATCGAGGTTGGTGTGCTGTATGCGTTTATTAGCTATCTCGGGCGGTTGAACGAGCCGCTTATCGAGCTGACAACCCAGCAGTCAATGCTGCAGCAGGCGGTTGTCGCTGGTGAGCGAGTGTTCGAACTGATGGACGGGCCTCGTCAGCGCTATGGTGAAGACGATCGCCCGCTCAAAAGCGGAGACATTGAGGTGGATAACGTTTCATTTGCCTATCGTGACGACAATCTGGTGCTGCAAAACATCAGTCTGTCCGTGCCTTCGCGTAGCTTTGTGGCCCTGGTCGGGCACACCGGCAGCGGCAAAAGTACGCTGGCAAGTCTGCTGATGGGGTACTACCCGCTGACGCAGGGGGAAATCCGCCTTGATGGGAGACCGCTGTCTTCGCTGAGCCACGGTGTATTACGTCAGGGCATCGCGATGGTGCAGCAGGATCCGGTGGTGATGGCGGATACCTTCCTGGCAAATGTCACGCTGGGCCGCGATATTTCAGAAGCACGGGTATGGCAGGCGCTGGAGACCGTGCAACTGGCAGAACTGGCGCGCGGCCTGAGCGAGGGGATTCATACCCGGCTGGGCGAGCAGGGCAATAATCTCTCCGTTGGGCAAAAACAGCTGCTGGCGCTGGCGCGAGTGTTGGTTGAAACGCCGCAGGTACTGATCCTCGACGAAGCCACGGCCAGTATTGACTCCGGCACGGAACAGGCGATTCAGCAAGCGCTGGCGGCGGTACGGGAACACACCACGCTGGTGGTGATTGCGCATCGCTTATCGACGATTGTCGATGCGGACACCATTCTGGTGCTGCACCGTGGACAGGCGGTTGAGCGAGGTACGCACCAGCAATTACTGGCGGCACAAGGCCGTTACTGGCAGATGTATCAACTGCAGCTGGCGGGCGAAGAGCTGGCAGCCAGTACGCAAGAGGATTCCATTATTGCCTGATAGCTGAGACCAACCCGGTATCGTAGGCCGGACGGCAATCAACAATCTGGTGCAAAAATGTAACGCACTATGCACCGTTATAGTGCGTTTTTTCTTTTTCTTCCCCAACACCCCTCGGTTAGCCCGAACCATCCTGCCATTTTCATTCCTGGCACACCCCTTGCAGTATTCATCTGGTGTATCTGCAGCCACTACTGAATTCTGACTGGAGGGGATCTATGAAGCTGGTTACCGTGGTAATCAAACCGTTCAAACTGGAAGACGTCCGCGAAGCCTTGTCGTCTATTGGTATTCAGGGGCTGACCGTCACCGAAGTGAAGGGGTTTGGCCGACAGAAAGGTCATGCCGAGCTGTACCGTGGGGCTGAATATAGCGTCAATTTTTTGCCCAAGGTGAAGATTGATGTGGCGATTGCCGATGACCAACTGGATGAAGTGATCGATGTCATCAGCAAGGCGGCCTACACCGGAAAAATTGGCGACGGCAAAATCTTTGTCGCCGAGCTGCAACGCGTGATTCGTATTCGTACCGGCGAAACTGACGAAGCCGCACTGTAACGTCTGGCACACAGTGATAGGAAACCAAAAAATGAAGATAGCAACGATGAAAACAGGTATTGCTTCACTGGCGCTGTTGCCGGGACTGGCGATGGCGGCACCGGCGGTCGCGGACAAAGCGGATAACGCTTTTATGATGATCTGTACCGCGCTGGTGCTGTTTATGACCATTCCTGGCATTGCGCTGTTTTACGGCGGTTTGATTCGCGGTAAGAACGTGTTGTCGATGCTGACTCAGGTGACGGTGACATTTGCCCTGGTCTGTATTTTATGGGTGGTTTATGGCTACTCACTGGCCTTTGGCGAAGGGAATAATTTCTTCGGCAACTTCAACTGGGTATTGCTGAAGAACATCGCGTTGACGGCGGTCACGGGGAGCTTCTACCAGTACATTCACGTTGCTTTTCAGGGCTCTTTCGCCTGTATCACCGTTGGGCTTATCGTTGGGGCGCTGGCTGAGCGTATTCGCTTCTCGGCGGTACTGATTTTTGTGGTGGTGTGGTTAACGCTGTCTTACATCCCAATAGCCCATATGGTCTGGGGCGGCGGTTTGCTGGCTTCTCACGGCGCACTGGATTTTGCCGGCGGGACGGTTGTACATATCAACGCGGCGATTGCCGGTCTGGTGGGCGCTTATCTGATTGGCAAACGCGTCGGTTTTGGTAAAGAAGCCTTTAAACCGCATAACCTGCCGATGGTCTTCACCGGCACCGCCATTCTCTACATTGGCTGGTTTGGCTTTAACGCCGGTTCTGCGGGCACGGCGAATGAAATTGCTGCGCTGGCTTTCGTCAATACCGTGGTCGCCACCGCTGCCGCCATCCTCGGGTGGATCTTCGGGGAATGGGCGCTGCGCGGGAAGCCGTCTTTACTGGGGGCCTGTTCTGGGGCCGTTGCGGGTCTGGTTGGCGTCACGCCTGCCTGTGGCTATATCGGTGTCGGCGGGGCGTTGATTATTGGCGTGGTAGCCGGTCTGGCGGGGCTGTGGGGAGTGACGATGCTCAAGCGTTTTCTGCGCGTGGACGATCCGTGTGACGTGTTTGGTGTTCATGGCGTATGCGGCATTGTCGGCTGTATCCTGACCGGGGTTTTTGCCGCCAGCTCGCTGGGGGGCGTGGGGTTTGCTGAGGGCGTGACCATGGGGCATCAGTTACTGGTGCAACTGGAAAGTGTGGCGATTACCATCGTCTGGTCCGGAGTGGTGGCCTTCATTGGTTATAAGCTGGCGGATATGACGGTGGGTCTGCGCGTACCAGAAGAGCAGGAACGCGAAGGTCTGGATGTGAACAGTCACGGCGAGAACGCCTACAACGCCTGATTTCTCAATATGCCGGATGGCACTAACGTTTATCCGGCCTACAACGATGTAGTCTGTAGGCCGGATAAGGCATCAATTGCGATTACGCATTACCCCTTCCTGTACGGTAGAAGCGACCAGCACGCCATCCTGGGTATAGAATTCCCCGCGCACAAAGCCCCTGGCACCGGAGGCGGAAGTACTTTCGACGTTATACAGCAGCCATTCATTGATATTGAACGGACGATGGAACCACATTGAGTGGTCAATGGTGGCGATCTGAATCCCTTTTTCCAGGAAACCAATCCCGTACGGTTGCAACGCGACGGGCAGGAAGTTCAGGTCAGAGGCATAACCCAGAAGATACTGATGGACGCGCAGATCGTCTTGCAACTGACCGTTGGCGCGGATCCATACCTGACGGGTCGGAGGTGCGACGTGACCTTTTAAGGGGTTATGAAACTCTACCGGGCGGACTTCTAACGGACGGTCGTTGATAAACTTTTCTTTCAATAGTGGCGGCAGAAGATGCGCCACTGAGCGTGCAATTTCTGTTTCTGATTTCAGCTCATCGGGACCCGGCGCATCTGGCATCGTTTTCTGATGTTCAAATCCGTCTTCCGGTGCCTGAAAGGAGGCGGTCATGTAAAAAATGGGTTTGCCGTTTTGGATTGCGGCAACGCGGCGCGCGCTGAAGCTGTTACCATCACGCAGGACTTCTACATCATAAATGATGGGTTTTTGGCTATCGCCGGGGCGTAAAAAGTAGCTGTGAAAGGAGTGCACCAGACGTTCTTCCGGGACAGTTTCTTTCGCGGCATATAGCGCCTGACCGACAACCTGTCCGCCAAAAACCTGACGTAATCCTAAGTCTTCACTTTGGCCGCGAAAGAGTCCTTCTTCTATTTTTTCCAGATTTAACAATGTCAGCAAATTTTTCAGTGCCAGACTCATACGTGCTCTCCAGGTGATATCGATGTCGCGCGAGGTAGGCAGAGTATAACGCAATTTTGAAAGTGGTCCGATGGGTGCAATTGTCTGAATTACGGGCCTATTACAGGCAAAAACAGCTGTCTTGTGCCACACTTAATCACGTTATGTTTTTGTTAACCACTCTTCTGGCGAGGAAAGTTCTCGCTGGTGCATAGATGATAAGGAGAATTTAATGAAACTCGTGCACATGGTAAGTGGTTTAGCGGTTGCAGTCTCTCTGGCAGCCTGCGCCGATAAAAGTGCAGATATTCAGACACCTGCGCCAAGCCCTAATACGTCAATTTCTGACACACAGTCTAAAATTCAGCAGCCCAATGTCTCTGGTACGGTATGGATCCGCCAGAAAGTGGCCCTGCCACCGGATGCGGTGCTGACCGTCACGCTGTCGGATGCGTCGCTGGCCGATGCGCCGTCAAAAGTGCTGTCGCAAAAAGCGGTGCGTACTGAAGGTAAGCAAGCGCCATTCAGCTTCGTATTACCGTTTAACCCGGCAGATATTCAGCCCAACGCGCGTATTCTGCTGAGTGCGGCAATTACGGTGAATGGCAAACTGGTCTTTATTACCGATACCGTTCAGACGGTTATCAATCAGGGCGGGACGAAAGCCGACCTGACTTTGGTTCCCGTGCAGCAGACCGCAGTCCCGCTTAATGCTGGCGGCGGCGCAACCACCACGGTGCCTTCGACCTCACCAACCCAGGTGACCCCGTCTTCTGCCGTTCCTGCACCCACGCAGTATTAAGGCAGTCGTAACCCTCTCCATGAGGAGAGGGTTAGTACACCCAGCGATAGCGCTGTAAATCGATTTGCCCACTGCCGGAAACGACAATGCCTTCTGCCAGCAACGCCTGACGTTGTCGTTGCAGATCGGGGCCGGTCAGTGAAATAGCACCGTGGCGATTGACGACCCGATGCCAGGGCAGGGAACTACCTTCGGGGAGACGCTTAAGCACGCCGCCCACCTGGCGCGCAGCGCGCGGCGATCCGGCAAGTCTGGCGACATCGCCATAGGTGGTGACGAATCCTTCGGGGATTGACGCGACAATTTGCCAGACGCGTTGGGGGAAAGTGTCTTGTATATCCATCATTTATTCCTGCGCTAATCCTTCAGCATAATCCTGAATGGCGAGTGAGTGAAGCCGCATTGCGCAAGAAAACAGCATCCGATGCTGGATGGGTTGCATTTACAGGGTACAGCAGTGATAATGCGCCTGCGCGTTGGTTAACAACGCTCTCAATGGGGGCTCTGTTGGTTCTCCCGCAACACTACTCTGTTTACCAGGTCAGGTCCGGAAGGAAGCAGCCAAGGCAGATGACGTGTGTGCCGGGATGTAGCTGGCAGGGCCCCCACCCAATTCTGCCGTCCGGCAATTTCCTTTCTGTTTATCTTCTTTTCTTTGTCACCGTATCGTCATTTTATTGTCATCAAATGCTGTCAATGTGTTTCGGGGATGTTGTTTGACGCTTTTACCGTCGCCGATCACAAGGATTTTTTACAATGTCGACTGCTGTACTGAATGTCAAAATTGATGAAGCGCTGAAAGAAAAACTTCGTCATTACGCCGAAGTGCATAATGAAAATTTAAGTGTCGCGACGGAAAAGCTGCTGCTGATAGCATTTTCCGCCGTTGAAGAGGCGGGAGTCTCCGCTGAGGATATCGACAGCCAGCATACTGAAGAATCCGTCGTTGACGCACTGACTCCTAAAGAAATCAAAGCATTGCGCAGATTACTGAAGAAGAAAAAATGAAACAACAATCGCTCTCAACCGCCTGTAATTACGGTGAAGCCTGTGAATTGCTGCGTTCCGGCTATGTGAAACATGTTCGCCTGAGCTGGAATGTCGGCAGCGATGAGTTCTTCCGTATTGCTTCCGACTGGTGTGATGCCGGGGCAAAAATTAAGAAGGACGGTGAGAATTTTGTGATTTCCCTGAAAGGTTGTCCGGTTCCTCCGCAGCTGTAATATTGCCCGGACTTCCTTGTCCGTTACGGCATACAAGGGCGAGTCCTTTGGCTCGTCGCTTAAATTATTTTGCGCATTTTCCCGCTGCTGGCCTGCAAACGCAGGTTTTCCCAAATGGGTTGCAACACCCTGAAGGCGGCGCGTGCTGTATCATCCGGCAATGTGAAGGGCATGCGCAAAAAACGATCGAATGCGCCATCGAGGCCGAAGCGCGTACCGGTTCCTAACTGAATCCCCACGCTTTCGGCGCGCGTGGCAAAGAGCGTCGCCAGCGTATCGGGCAGTTCGACCCAGAAAGAGAGTCCTCCTTGTGGTTGGGTAAACTGCCATTCCGGGAAATGTGTATGCATCAGACTGGAACACAGGTCGCGCTGCGATGTCAGCAACCGTCTTCTGTCAGGCAGAAAGCGCTCAGCGTTATCCAACAACCAACGGGTGGCGAGTTGTTCAAGTACCGGAGAGCCTAAATCGAAAGTGTCGCGGGTTTGTACCAGGGCGGCAATTGTTCGTGACGAAGCCCGAATCCAACCCAAACGTAATCCTCCCCAAAAGCTTTTCCCTGCCGAACCCAGTAAAATGATTGGGGCATCGCGATTGAACGCGGCAAGCGGTGGTGGGGGTGGGGCGTCGTACCACAGGTTCACCATCGTCTCATCGACTACCAACGTGGTACGCGTTCTTTCGGCAATATCTGCGACAACCTGGCGTGTTGCGGCGTCCATGCAGCGCCCGGTCGGGTTATGAAAGTCTGGCATCAGATAGGCCATTCTGGGCGCCGTTTGCGCGATAGTGGCGACCAGACCCGCCGTATCCCAACCCTGCCCGGGTAGCGACACGCCAACGGGTCGACAGGATGCGCCCTGAATAGCGGCAATCGCCAGCGGATAAGTGGGGTGATCAACGACGACGCGATCGCCAGGACCTGTCAGCAAACGCAGGATCAGCGCCAGACCGCTGACCGCGCCATTCACTACCATTATTTCATCGGGCTGCGTGGGGAGTCCGCGCTCACAATAATGCCGGGCGATGGATTCGCGCAAAGCTGCCAGCCCCTGCGGCAGATACCCGGAACTCAGCAGATGCTGCGGCATCGCGAACAACGCTTGCTGATAAGCCTGATGAATTTCGGGACCGGCACTGAGCGCTGCCGTGGACAAATCAAGCGCAGTGCCAGCGCTGGTTCGCGTTGGCACATGGCGAATGTGTTCCGGCAGAATAACCCGTGAACCGCTCCCATGACGGCTCTCCAGATAGCCTTCCTCACGCAGTTGCGCCATAGCACTGGCAACGGTGGTTCGGCTCACTTCCAGAACGGCAGCGAGTTCACGCTCGCCAGGCAAGCGGCTATCCAGCGCCAGACGACCATCGAGAATCAATAGACGTAGCGCTTCTGCCAACTGTCGCCAGATGGGCGTTCGCGAAGCGCTTTCCTGCCAGTGGCCGAGCAGGCGCTGCAAAGACTGACTTCCATAACGGCGAGATGACATAGCAGTCCACTTTTTGAAAACTGGACATTAATCATAGTGCCAATTACGGGGAAGATGAAAGCTATCTGAGAGTGAGAGGGAAAAAGCATGCTGCGTCGTTTACTTCAGCTGTATATCGGGCTGGCGCTGTACGGTGTGTCGACGGCCATGTTTGTTCGTGCCGATTTAGGGGCCGATCCGTGGAACGTATTTCACCTGGGCGTGGCCAATTTACTGTCGATGAATATCGGCGTGGTGATTATTGTCGTAGGCGTGTTGGTGCTGCTGGCGTGGATACCGCTACGCCAGCGTCCCGGATTTGGCACCCTGAGCAATGTCATTATGATTGGGCTGGCTGCAGATGCCGCGCTGGTGGTGATCCCGGGATTTGAATCCCTGCTGGCGCGCAGCGGCCTGCTGGTGATGGCGGTGATACTGAATGCATTAGCCACCAGTTTATACATTGGCGCTGGTTTTGGCGCGGGCCCACGGGACGGTCTGATGACCGGTATTCACGCACGTACCGGATGGCCAGTACGACGCATTCGCACCGCAATCGAAGTGTCAGTGTTGCTTATCGGCTGGCTGCTGGGGGGGACCGTGGGGGTTGGCACGGTGTTGTATGCGCTGGCTATTGGGCCGTTAATTCAGATTTGCCTGCCGTGGTTTCGCCATCAGCCACAGTCGCGCATTCGTGTCAGGAGTGAGTCTGGGGCACGATCGTCCGCTGGCGACTAAACTTAACCTCGACTGACGCGGCCAGAATCGGCTTGCCGCGCAGTAAACTTCGGAGGTTTTTCTCATGAAGTATGTTGATGGTTTTGTGGTTGCCGTACCCGCTGAAAATAAGGAGGCGTACATTGCGATGGCGGCAAAAGCAGCTCCGCTTTTCAAGGAGTTCGGCGCATTACGCGTGGTGGAGTGCTGGGCTGATGATGTCCCCGACGGCAAATTGACCGATTTTCGCATGGCAGTGAAAGCGCAGGATCATGAAGAGGTGGTATTCAGCTGGATTGAATACCCATCCAAAGAGGTCCGCGATGCGGCGAATCAGAAGATGATGTCCGATCCCCGTATGAAGGAATTCGGTGAATCTATGCCATTTGATGGCAAGCGAATGATCTACGGTGGATTTGCGCCCATTATGGACGAGTGATGTGACTGGCTGTGCGGCGTGCCGCCAGCCATCTCAACATCAACAGCCCTGTTAAAGCCGTTTTTCAGCCCACAGAATAAATTCCGCTTTTGGCAGTGCCTTACTGTAAAGCCAGCCCTGACCATACTGCACGCCATGTTGTCGTAGCCAGGCTTCCTGATTTTCAGTTTCGATACCTTCTGCCACCATTTCCAGCTTCAGCGTTTTGGCAATCTCAATGATATGCGGCGTCACGTTGTTGTACTCCAGGGCATCAACAAAGGATTTATCTATCTTCAGGATGTCCACATCCAGATCCTGTAAATAGCTCAGGCTGGAATAGCCGGTACCAAAGTCATCGATGTATATTGAGTGTCCCGCCTGACGATATTTAGCAATAAACGGCGCGCTGTTTTTCGGATCGGCAAACTCGCGTTCGGTCAGTTCCAGCGCGATTTGCGCTGGCTTAAGCTGCCAGTGTTTTACCTTCTGGCCTAACAGAGCGGGAAGCGTTTCAGAAGCCAGATCGGCTGACTCAAGGTTAATGGAGATATGCTGATCCGGATGTTGACGCAGCCATTTTCCTAAATCGTCAAATACGCTTTCAATTATCAAACGCGTGAGGGGTTTTGTCAGTCCGGTCTCCTGCGCCATCGCGACAAAAATTTCGGGCGACAAATAGCTCCCATCGGCCTGCTGCCAACGGGCCAGCGCTTCTGCCCCGACCACTTTTCCCGTTGTGAGTGAGATAATCGGCTGGTAATGGACCTTGATATCCCGATTCTGGATGGCATCCTGCAACTGGTGATGGGGGGACTGTAAGCGGCGCAAAATGCGCAGAATAAAGGCGGCGGTAAGCAGGCCGATGATAATCCCTGCCGGGACCCAGATCAGGGCCTGTCGGTGCCAGGTTTTTTGTAAGGGTAGGGTAGATGCCCAGGTGACGATCGTGATGCCCAGTTCGGGGAAGGGGCGAGCATTAAAAATACTGCTACCTTTCTGAAAATGAGTGATCGAATGTTCTTGTTTCACGTGTTGCAAAACGTCTGATGGCAGCGCGGCGCTACTGGCAACCACCACGTTGCGTGCGGTGCCAATGATTGTGACTTCTATCGGCCATGAGCCAAACGGGATGACGTCAATAAAGGAGCCCGGATCGACCATCACAACATAATGCTCGCTACCTAAAGCTGCCATAAAACGCTTGATGCCCAAATCATTTTGCGTAGTAAGCCATGCGCGATATCCATCCGGCGTGACTTTCATTGCTGGTGGAAATGCGGCAGCCTGGCTGTTTTTTTCCAGAGATGAACATTGCGGAACATTGTCTTTGAGATACAGCACTTCCTGAATATAGCGATAGCTATATGACAAGCGACGCATTTCCAGCAGATGCTCGTCACTACAAGGCACACCCTGAAAGGATTCTATGTGGCGTAATGCTTTCCTGGCCTGCTCGCCGACGCGTTCCGTGCGCAATGCGACTCGTGTTGAGAACATATCGAGTTCATCGATAAATTTTGTTTCGACCTGACGATGTGCCAGCCACAAGCTTAAACCTACGGGCGCGAGAATAGAAAGAAACAGCACCCCGGTTACCAGGCTTATCAGATGTCGTGTTGTCACAATGATATCCTTATTAACACAGCGTAAGGAAAGTATATCTGAAAGCCGAAAAAGCTATTCGATTGGCATCATATATTTAGGGCCACTTATCATCCCGTTTGTTTGTCCGTAGCGTAAATCAGGTTGTGATTTAAACAAGAGTGATGTATTTTTATGGTTATGTTATAACGTAACAATTGAGGTTGCCATGAAACCGGATATCCATCCTTTTTATCGTACCGTGGTGTTTCACGATACCAGTGCCAATGAATATTTTAAGGTCGGTTCGACCATCAAAACCGAACGTGAGATTGAGTTCGAGGGGAAAACGTACCCGTATGTGACTCTCGATATCTCATCTAAGTCACATCCGTACTACACCGGAAAACAAAAGACCTTTGATAACGAAGGTAGCGCAGCGCGCTTCCAGAAACGTTTTGGTCATTTTATTGGCGCTAAGCGAGGTTAAAATGCAGGTACTCAATTCGCTTCGCAGCGCAAAACAGCGGCACCCTGACTGCCAGATAGTGAAACGCAAAGGGCGCTTGTATGTTATCTGTAAAACGAATCCGCGATTTAAAGCGGTACAGGGCCGTAAAAAAAGACGTTAGTTTCATTGCCAGCATTCAGGGATTAAAGTGCGTTTCCTTCACAGGGACGCACTTTTTTATGGTAACGGCGAAATTACTGGCTGGCCTGCGGGCGGGTGAGCGTAAACACATCGTAGAACGAGAGTTCGCCTTTACGTGAAATCATCTTTTGCAGCTGTGCTTTATGTTCGCTATCAACTGAAGGGGAGTGCAAAATAGAGTCGATGAGTGAGGAGGGAACAAAACGCGTGTTGTACCATTCACCGTTATAGCAAACTCTGAAATCGAGGACGTCGATGTCTTCATAGCGATAGCGCGGCGCCACGTCGAAAAAGAAAAAGCCGTTAAGTATGACAAACAGTACTACCAGCAGCCATACCGAATCGACCAGTGTTTCTGACTGTAGCATTACCGCCAGCGTAGCAAACCACGCCACATACATACCGATAAACAGCCCCGGATGTTTGCGAATAAAGCTGATGCTAAAGCGCGGTTTGTTGTCGCGCTTCTCGCGAATATTTAAGTCGTCGATTGTTTCGGTAAGCAGGCGCTGTATTTCTGTCATCTCTTGCCTTCGTGATATCTGCAAAATTCAGGAGGGATCGCCCTATTTTAAAAGGGGACACCTTCTGAAGAAAGTAACAGATTAACCACAATTTAGCATAACAGTTACATTTAAGATCACAGTGTTTTGATGATCCTCGCGGGATTACCGCCGACTACGCTGTTTGCCGGAACACTTTTCGTCACCACCGCGCCAGATGCTACAACGACATTATCTCCGAGCGTTACGCCTGGATTTATTACTGCACGTCCGCCTATCCAGACGTTGTTGCCAATAGTGACGGGTTTTCCCAGCTCCAGCCCGCTGTTGCGTTCGGTCGCATCCAGCGGATGCGTGGCTGTGTAGATATGGACGCCGGGTGCCAGCATGCAGTTATCGCCAATATGGATTGGACAGACATCAAGCATGACGCAGTCGAAGTTGGCGTAAAATTCTTTACCGAGGTAGATGTTATAACCGTAATCACAGCGGAAAGAGGGTTCAATATACGCGGCCTCGCTTTGGCCCAACAGATCATGCAGGATGGCCTGACGCTCACTTTTTGCGTCTGGCGCAGTAAGATTATAGCGATGGGTCAACTGACGAGCGCGTAGTCGGTCGTCGCGCAACGTTTCATCCGCCGGGCGATAGAGTTCACCGGCGATCATTTTCTGCTTTTCTTTACTCATTACGAATTCCCTGTGTACTGATGAACATTTCAGCACAGTAAAACGCAATGCAAATAAGGGGAACGTTCCCGTTGCTTCACTGTGATCGTAGTCACGTGATTTGAATTAAATAACCATTGTAAATGCGAAAATGGTCAGTCAGACAAATGTACCGCTATACCTGACTTAACCTTGAGAACAATTAGCGAATGAATTTCCAAACGGAAGTTGGAATCTTGTCGTAGAGCTTATTCATGGTCAATTCAGCAAGGCGGTGATCCGCTGCTGAGTAAAATACAGCCAGTTCGTTGTCGGACAATTCATATTTATTTTTTTCAATAACGCGCTCAAGCGTGTCAATTGTCTGGCAGCGTCGCAGGCGCATCAAATAATCTGTTTTAGTTAATGGTTTATCAGACATAACTCTTACCTATGATTGTAATAATTTTTAACAAGACAAACTAACAGGATTAGCCCTGGTGGCATTGACAAAACAGCGAAACAGTCGATTACCTGATTTCCGCCATTTCTGCAGATCCTGCGTATTAATACCATAACTGCTGAACAACATAAAAGTGTCATCCAGGTATTCATCTATCTGCGCAATCAGCTTATTGTCCTCATTGTACTTAATTTTATAATTAAGTGCGAAGGTTGCAATATGCTCTATCAGTTCATTGAGCTGTAAGCTGGTTGCAGAGGTAGGGTCGTTAACCCAGCCATGGTTACTTTGTTCAAGGTTTGCAAGACAGTCATGATACAGAGTTTCGCAGAGAAATTTAAGCTGCGCGATATCATGTCTTTTGGGTGAGTATTCATCCATAACGCATCCCCTTCTTCGTGGCTTAAACTAACCGAACACCTTCGGGATGGATACAACAAACTACCTGGAACTTGCCCGCGACTCCTGATGATTTAACTATAATCTACTCTAAAAAAGATTTCATCGCCATATCACGAAAAATTACAATTATGCAAAATTATGATGTAGCGTCATTTTTACATTTTAACAGATAAATGCAGTTATTCGAAATCGGACAAATTCTTTATTCTTCGGGCAATCATCAGGTTATCTTGATTAGCTATAGCAACAACAGGCAACAACCGACAAGATCGATAGCCAGGAATAATCTTAATATTTATTAACGTAAATAAGAAATCTCAACACTTTTTAAGAATAGCCTTTAAGGCTACAGGGATTATATCGCTTATTTAAGCTGGAGCAAATAAACAGAATCGCAATAAGTGGATTTTATGATTTTTCCAGAAAAAAGGCCGCTTGCGCGGCCTTATCTTTAGAGAGGTATCAATGATGATCGACTGAGTGGCTATGCTCAATATCTTCATTTTTGCGGCTAAAGCGGCGGCGTACCACCACAAAGAACACCGGAACAAAGAAGATAGCCAACACGGTTGCCGTCACCATCCCGCCCATTACGCCAGTACCAACGGCGTTCTGCGCGCCGGAACCTGCGCCGGAGCTGATTACCAGCGGCATTACGCCCAGAATAAATGCCAGTGACGTCATCAGGATCGGACGTAAACGCATGCGGACCGCGTCCAGCGTTGCCTCAATCAGTCCTTTGCCCTCTTTATCCATCAAGTCCTTGGCGAATTCGACGATAAGTATCGCGTTCTTCGCCGACAACCCAATGGTTGTGAGCAGGCCTACCTGGAAGTAAACGTCGTTAGTCAGGCCACGGAACGTTGCCGCCAGCAATGCGCCGATAACCCCCAACGGTACCACTAGCATTACTGAGAACGGAATAGACCAGCTCTCGTACAATGCCGCCAGGCACAGGAAGACGACGATCAGTGAAATGGCATACAGCGCAGGGGCCTGGTTGCCGGACAGTCGTTCCTGATAGGACATACCTGTCCAGTCATAACCGATACCGGATGGCAGTTTGCTGGCCAGTTGCTCCATCATTGCCATCGCTTCACCGGTACTTTTACCCGGTGCGGCCTGGCCTAAGATCTCCATGGAAGGCAGACCGTTATAGCGTTCCAGACGCGGTGAACCATATTCCCAACGTGAGGTAGAGAAGGCGGAGAATGGGACCATCTGTCCATCGCTGCCGCGGACGTACCAGTTGCCAATATCTTCCGGCAACATACGGTATTTCGCTTCAGACATGACGTAAACTTTCTTCACACGACCACGGTCGATGAAGTCATTCACGTAGCTTCCGCCCCATGCTGCACCCAGCGTTGTATTAATATCACTAATGGAAACACCCAGAGCCTGCGCTTTTTCCTGATCGATATCGATCTTGAACTGCGGCGTATCTTCCAGACCGTTAGGACGTACGCCGACTAACAGATCAGGATGTTTCGCAACTTCACCAAACAGCTGGTTACGTGCCTGGGTCAGTTTTTCATGGCCCAAACCTGCCTGGTCAATCAACTGGAAGTCAAAACCGGTGGCAGTACCTAACTCCACAATGGCTGGCAGGTTAAAGGCAAAGACCATTGCATCTTTAATCTGCGAGAATGCGCCCATCGCACGCTCGGTAATCGCCTCAACTTTATTCTCTTTACCTGGGCGTTCGCTCCAGTCTTTCAGCGAGACGAACGCGATACCGGTGTTCTGACCACGACCCGCAAAACCGAAGCCGTTAACGGCGAATACCGATTCAACGTTCGCTTTTTCTTTCGTCAGATAGTAATCCGTCATTTCGTCCAGCACCTTCTGGGTACGCTCTTGCGTTGCACCCGCTGGCAGCTGAGCCATGGACAGGAATACCCCCTGGTCTTCATCTGGCAGGAACGAACTTGGCAGACGAACGAACAGATAGGCCATGCCCACGACGATGATCAGATACAGCGCCAGATAACGACCGGTGCTGCGCAGAATACCGCCCACGCTGTCGGTGTAATGGTGCGTGCTCTTATCGAACATGCGGTTAAACCAGCCGAAGAAGCCTTTTTTACCTTCTCCGTGATCGCCTTTAGCAATCGGTTTGAGCATGGTCGCACACAGAGCAGGGGTCAGAATCAATGCCACCAGTACTGACAACGCCATCGCGGAAACAATGGTGATGGAGAACTGACGGTAAATTGCACCGGTAGACCCCCCGAAGAATGCCATCGGGATAAATACTGCTGACAGCACCATCGCGATACCCACCAGCGCGCCCTGAATCTGGCCCATTGATTTACGTGTCGCTTCCTTCGGCGGTAGTCCTTCTTCCGCCATAACACGCTCAACGTTCTCGACCACCACGATGGCGTCATCCACCAACAGGCCGATGGCGAGCACCATCCCGAACATCGTCAGGGTGTTTATCGAGAAGCCGAAAATCGCAAGGACGGCAAAAGTACCCAACAGCACTACCGGTACGGCGATAGTCGGAATCAACGTCGCGCGGAAGTTCTGCAGGAACAGATACATGACCAGGAACACGAGGATGATCGCTTCCGCCAGCGTTTTCACCACTTCGTGAATAGAGATTTTCACGAACGGTGTGGTGTCATATGGGTAAACGATCTTCAGACCTGACGGGAAGAACGGTTCCATCTTCTTCAGTTCGTCGCGGATAGCATTTGCCGTGTCCAGGGCGTTAGCGCCTGTCGCCAGCTTGATACCCAGACCGGATGCTGGTTTACCGTTGAACTTCGCAATGATGTCGTAGTTCTCGCCGCCCAGCTCTACTTTCGCCACGTCACGCAAACGAACCTGGGAACCATCCTGATTTACTTTCAGCAGAATTTTGCTGAACTCATCGGCGGAGGTCAGACGGGTCTGCGCGATGATCGACGCGTTAAGCTGCTGGCCTTTCACCGGCGGCGTACCACCTAACTGACCGGCTGCAACCTGGGCGTTTTGCGCTTTGATTGCGTTGATGACATCAACCGGTGTCAGCTGGAAATTGTTCAGTTTGTTTGGATCCATCCAGATACGCATTGCGTACTGCGAACCGAACAGCTGAACGTCGCCCACGCCTGAAGTACGGCTAATGGCATCCTTCATGTTGGCGCCAACGTAGTCGGAAATATCCTCCTGAGTCATGGTGCCATTGGTGTTGATAACACCGACGACCATCAGGAAGCTGCTGGATGACTTCTCAACGCTAACCCCTTGCTGCTGTACTTCCTGCGGCAGTAACGGCATAGCCAGCTGCAGTTTGTTCTGCACCTGTACCTGCGCAATGTCCGCATCAGTACCAGACTGGAAGGTTAGGGTGATCTGCACGGTACCCGTGGAGTCACTGTTTGAGGACATGTACATCAGGTTATCGATACCGTTCATATTCTGTTCGATAACCTGCGTAACAGTATCCTGTACTGTTTTGGCATCAGCGCCAGGGTAGGTCGCGGAGATCGTCACTGCTGGCGGTGCAATAGTCGGATATTGCGCTACCGGCAATTTGAGGATCGCGAGCCCCCCTGCCAACATGATGATAATGGCGATCACCCACGCAAATATTGGGCGATCGATAAAGAAATTAGGCATGTCTTAACGGCTCCTGTTTAAGTTAAGACTTGGACTGTTCAGGTTGGCTACCGCTTGCGGCTTGCTGGTTATTATCCGCGGTAATCTCCTGGGCTTTTACCTGCGCGCCAGGACGTACTTTTTGCAACCCAGTGACAATCACGCGGTCGCCCGGCTTAAGTCCATCAGTGACTAACCATTTATCGCCAATCGCTTGTGCGGCGACAATTTGACGCATTTCAACTTTGTTATCTGCACCGATAACCAAGGCACTGGCATCACCACGCGGTGTGCGGGTAACGCCTTGCTGCGGAACCAGTAATGCAGTTGGGTTAGTCCCTTCTTCCAGACGAGCACGGACGAACATTCCCGGCAGTAAGGTGTGATCCGGGTTAGGGAAGATTGCGCGTAACGTAATCGAACCGGTGGTTTGATCTACCGTAACATCGGAAAATTCCAGCGTACCGGCCTGCGGGAACTTAATGCCATCATTGGTCACCAGCTCGACTTTCGCTTTACCGTTCTCTTGCTTCAGCGTGCCGTTGGCCAACTCTTGTTTCAGGCGCAGGAAGTCGTTACTTGACTGCGTCACGTCCACATAGATAGGGTCCAACTGCTGAACGGTAGCCAGTGCGGTCGCCTGACCGTTTTGCACCAGAGCACCTTCCGTAACGGATGACTTACCAATGCGGCCGCTGATCGGCGACGTCACTTTGGTATAGGCCAGATTGATGCGTGCAGTTTCTACTGCGGCTTTCGCGGCGACGACGGCGGCGTTCGCCTGCTGTGCGTCTGCCAGCGCGCTATCGTAATCCTGTTGACTGATGTACTTAGTACCCAACAGTTTCTGATAACGTTTAACCGTCAGTTGAGCGATATTTGCTGCGGCTTGTGCTTTGGCCAGATCGCCTTTTGCGCTCTCATAAGCGGCCTGATAAGTCGCAGGATCAATCTGATAGAGAGATACACCCGCTTCGATGTCACCACCTTCCGTGAAATTACGTTTCAGGATGATGCCGCTAACCTGAGGACGAACTTCAGCAATGCGATACGCACTGGTGCGACCCGGGAGTTCGGTTGTTATCTGTAGAGGTTCAGTTTTGAGCGTAACAACTCCAACCTCTGGCATCTGCTGGCCCCCTTGTTGGGCCTGTTTGTCGTCACATCCTGTTAGCGCTAAGCTGCCTGAGAGCATCAGAACGACTGCCAGAGGCGTTAACCCTCTGTTTTTGTTCATATGTAAACCTCGAGTGTCCGATTTCAAATTGATCAATGGCTTAAAGCCCATAAACCCATTGCTGCGTTTATATTATCGTCGTGCTATGGTACATACATTCACAAATGTATGTAAATCTAACACCTGTAAATTCACTGACCTATGGCACGAAAAACCAAACAACAAGCACAGGAAACACGACAGCACATTCTCGATGTTGCTCTGCGTTTGTTTTCGCAACAAGGGGTATCATCCACCTCGCTTGCGGAGATCGCAAAAGCCGCTGGTGTCACGCGCGGCGCAATCTATTGGCATTTCAAAAACAAATCGGATTTATTCAGTGAAATTTGGGAGCTAGCAAAACCTAACATTGATGAGTTAGAGACTGAGTATCAAGCAAAATTCCCCGACGATCCACTATCAGTATTAAGAGAAATTTTAATTTACGTTCTTGAAGCTACCGTGACAGAAGAACGCAGACGTTTGTTGTTGGAAATTATATTCCACAAATGCGAATTTGTCGGGGAAATGGCCACTGTTCAGCTAGCTCAACGCAGTCTGTGTATTGAGAATTACGACCGTATCGAACAAACATTGCGGCACTGCATGAATGCCAACATGCTGCCGGAAAATCTGAACACGCGTCGCGTGGCGGTGCTGCTGCGTAGCTATGTTACCGGAATTATAGAGAACTGGTTATTTGCCCCTGAATCTTTTGATCTGAAAAAAGAAGCGCGTGAATACGTCGCAGTGCTGTTGGAGATGTGTCTTCTCTGCCCAAGCCTGCGGGTTAATGTGGCGAAATCCTGCTAACTTTTGAGGTCTTAACCAGGAATTATCCTGGTCGTTTTGCCTGCTGCTATTCTGCCGCTCACAGCCGTGATATTCTTGCCGCTTGACTATTTCCGGTCACTTTTCCGGTTCAGAAACGTTCATTCTCATGACTATGTTGCAGCTCTATAAACGTTCACAGCATCTTATTGCTATTACCTTTCTTTTCTTCATTCTATTGCTTTCTTGCCAGTCGTCAGCATTTGCACGGGCGCAACAGAGTGGGGATCTGCCGACGAAAGCGGATATTCAGAGCCAACTGGACGCGCTGAATAAACAAAAAGATCTCTCCGCGCAGGATAAGCTGGTTCAGCAGGATCTGACCGATACCATCGCCACGCTGGATAAAATCGATCGCGTGAAAGATGAGACCGTACAGCTTCGGCAGAAAGTTGCCGAGGCGCCGGAAAAAATGCGTCAGGCAATGGATGCGTTAAATTCGCTCAGCGATGTTGATAATGACGATGAAACGCGAAAAACGCTGAGTACGCTCTCCTTACGCCAGCTGGAGTCGCGCGTGGCGCAGGTATTGGATGACCTGCAAAGCGCGCAAAACGATTTGGCCGCTTATAATAGCCAACTGGTATCACTGCAGACTCAGCCAGAGCGCGTGCAAAATGCGATGTACACCGCGTCGCAGCAAATGCAGCAAATCCGCAATCGGCTTGATGGTAATAACGTGGGTGAGGCGGCGTTGCGCCCCAGCCAGCAGGTCCTGCTGCAGGCACAGCAGGCGCTCCTGAACGCGCAGATCGACCAACAACGTAAAAGCCTTGAAGGTAATACGATTTTGCAGGACACCTTGCAAAAACAACGCGATTACGTGACGGCAAACAGCAATCGTCTTGAACACCAGCTCCAGCTCCTGCAAGAAGCGGTAAACAGCAAACGACTGACGTTAACCGAAAAGACGGCGCAGGAAGCGGTATCGCCTGACGAAGCTGAGCGTATTCAGTCTAATCCGTTAGTGAAGCAGGAACTGGACGTCAACCATCAGCTTAGCCAGCGTCTGATCGCCGCGACCGAAAACGGCAATAACCTGATGCAGCAAAACATTAAGGTCAAAAACTGGCTCGATCGCGCGCTGCAATCCGAACGCAATATTAAAGAGCAGATCGCTGTCCTGAAAGGCAGTCTGCTGCTGTCACGTATTCTGTACCAGCAGCAACAAACGCTGCCGTCGGCAGATGAGCTTGCCGATATGACCAACCGGATCGCCGATTTGCGTCTGGAGCAGTTCGAGGTCAATCAGCAACGTGACGCCCTGTTCCAGAATGATGCGTTTGTCGCCAAACTGGAAGAAGGGCACAGCAGCGAAGTCAACGGTGAAGTTCATGATGCCCTGCTGCAGGTCGTGGATATGCGCCGGGAGCTATTGGATCAACTGAATAAGCAACTGGGTAACCAGTTGATGATGGCGATTAACCTGCAAATCAACCAGCAGCAGTTGATGAGCGTGTCGAAAAACCTGAAAGGGATCCTCACCCAGCAAATTTTTTGGGTTAACAGTAACCGCCCAATGGACTGGGACTGGATCAAAGCCTTCCCGCAAACGCTGAAAGACCAGTTTAAGTCGATGAAAATCACCGTGAACTGGGAAAAAGCCTGGCCAGCGGTATTTATTGCATTCCTCGCAGGGTTGCCGCTGCTGCTCATCGCTGGGTTAATCCGCTGGCGTTTGAAATGGCTGAAAGAATATCAGGCGAAATTAGCCGCTGCGGTAGGCAACCTGCGTAATGACAGTCAGCTCAATACGCCAAAAGCAATACTGATCGATCTCATCAGAGCGCTGCCGGCCTGTCTGATTATCCTCGCCGTGGGTCTGATTCTGCTTACCATGCAGCTGAATATCAGCGACCTGCTGTGGGCGTTCAGTAAAAAGATGACCGTCTTCTGGCTGGTGTTTGGTCTGTGCTGGAAGGTGCTGGAAAAAGATGGCGTGGCGATACGCCATTTTGGCATGCCTGCAAAGCAAACCAGCCACTGGCGTCGCCAGATTGTGCGTATTAGCCTGGCGTTGTTACCGCTTAACTTCTGGTCGGTTGTTGCTGAACTGTCACCGCTCAATCTGATGGACGATGTGCTTGGTCAGTCCGTCATTTTCCTCAACCTGTTGCTGATCGCCTTCCTGGTATGGCCAATGTGCCGTGAAAGCTGGCGTGACAAAGAGTCGCATGGTCTGCGTCTGGTCACCATTACCGTGCTGTCTATTATCCCTATCGCATTGATGGTGCTGACGGCGACAGGGTATTTCTATACCACGCTGCGCTTGTCGGGGCGCTGGATTGAAACGGTTTATCTGGTTATTGTCTGGAACTTGTTGTATCAGACGGTACTTCGCGGGTTGAGCGTAGCGGCGCGGCGCATCGCCTGGCGTCGTGCGTTAGCGCGTCGTCAGAACCTGGTGAAAGAAGGGGCGGAAGGCGCGGAACCGCAAGAAGAGCCGACCATTGCGCTGGAGCAGGTTAACCAGCAAACCTTGCGTATCACCATGCTGGTGATGGTTGCCTTGTTTGGTGTTCTGTTCTGGGCAATTTGGTCCGATTTGATCACCGTGTTCAGTTACCTCGACAGCATTACGCTCTGGCATTATAACGCTACAGAAGCGGGGGCCGCAGTGGTGAAAAGCGTCACCATGGGCAGCCTGCTGTTTGCGATTATTGCGTCAATGGTCGCATGGGCGCTGATCCGCAACTTACCCGGCCTGTTGGAAGTGCTGGTACTCTCGCGACTGAAAATGCGCCAGGGGGCGTCGTATGCGATTACCACCATTCTTAACTATGCGATCATCGCTATCGGTGCGATGACGGTCTTCGGTTCGCTCGGCGTCTCGTGGGATAAACTACAGTGGCTGGCCGCAGCTTTGTCGGTTGGTCTTGGTTTTGGTTTGCAGGAGATTTTCGGTAACTTTGTTTCCGGTCTGATTATTCTGTTTGAGCGCCCGGTACGTATCGGCGATACCGTGACCATCGGAACATTCTCGGGAACGGTCAGCAAGATCCGTATCCGTGCTACCACCATTACCGACTTTGATCGCAAAGAGGTGATCATCCCGAACAAAGCCTTTGTGACGGAGCGTTTGATCAACTGGTCGCTTTCCGATACCACTACGCGTCTGGTGATCCGCATTGGTGTGGCCTACGGTTCGGATCTGGAGAAAGTGAAGAAAGTGCTGCTGCAGGCGGCGATGGAACATCCGAAAGTGATGCACGATCCGGAGCCAGCGGTGTTCTTTACCGCCTTCGGTGCCAGCACGTTGGATCATGAGCTGCGTTTATACGTGCGTGAACTGCGCGATCGTAGCCATACGGTTGACGAACTTAACCGGGCGGTCGATCGTTTGTGCCGTGAAAATGACATTGATATCGCCTTTAACCAGCTCGAAGTGCACCTGCATAATGCGAAAGGGGACACTGTGACCGAGGTTAAGCGTGACATCATCAAGGGTGACGATCCGACGCCTTCGGTAGGTTAATAGAAAAAATCATCAGGCCTGCGAGCTTTGATTCATTCGTAGGCCTGATAAGTGCAACGCCATCAGGCATTTCAGCTATAGCGCTTTTTTAGAAGAAGAGAGCTGCTTCCTTTCGTAATCCCGTTTAATAATCTCTAGCGCCTTCAGCACGGTCTCAGGCGCAACCTGATTTTCCTCAAGTAAAACAATCAGGTCGACGGCCAGTTTGACCTCGTCCGGGGCGTTCTCTAATGACATAAATTCTCCGGGGATTAGCGGGTTAAACGCGCCAGCACATTTTCTATTCTTGCCAGTGCATGACGACAGCGCGCGAGTCGCGCTTCGAATGCTTCTACTTCACGATGCAGTTTTTGCTGTTCTTCAAAGCCAGTAGCCTGAGCCAGGCGCTCTTTGCGTTCACGCGTCATTTCAACCAGCCGGCGTTCAAACTCCTGGTGTTGAACCCGCTTGCGCTGCCAACGCGCCAGACCGGGAGAGGCGCAGTCCCACTCTCTGAGCGACCAGCTGGTGGTTTCGCGTGAAATCGCCTCTAACTGTGAGGCAAGATGTTCCGCAAGCCAGCTAATTTGTGGTAGTTGTTGCTGATCAACCGCGCGGCGTAGGGCATTAAGATTTTCTTCTGCTTCATCCAGACAAGCCTGCAGTAACGTACTGCGAGTGTGAAACAGATGCCTGTCAAAGCGGGCGCTCAGCGTTGTATGATGCGCCAACGGGGCACAACGCTGTCGCAGGCGGTTAAGCTGGTTTTCGAGCGTCTGTAGCAGCATGACGGTTTTCACGACAACACTCCGATGAAAATGAGAACTGTTATGCTAAAGTAGCGATTCTCTGTGTTAAGTACTTATATTATGCAACGCATTATTCTAATCATCATTGGCTGGCTAGCGGTAGTATTAGGAACGTTGGGCGTTGTATTGCCGCTATTGCCCACGACGCCGTTTATCCTGCTGGCTGCCTGGTGTTTTGCTCGCTCATCACCGCGTTTTCACGACTGGCTGTTGTATCGTTCGTGGTTCGGCGGGTATCTGCGCCATTGGCAAAAACACCGTGCGATGCCGCCGGGAGCAAAGCCGCGCGCTATTTTGTTGATCCTGGTGACGTTTGGTATTTCACTGTGGCTGGTCAATATGATGTGGGTACGCGGCCTGCTGCTGGTTATTCTCGCCTGTTTACTGATTTTTATGTGGCGGATCCCGGTGATTGATGAAAAACAACAAAAGCAGTAAAGCGCAATAATCGCTGTTGCAATTGTCTCTCACAGCCAGTAAATTCGACCGTTTTCGAGCACAGGCGCAGGTGGTCAAAGGTTAAGCAAATGTAACCCTGGCCCTTAATATAGACACAAAATCATTCAAGACACGTCGAGGATGAAGTGTATAGTGCGCCGTGAAGTAATACCGAATTAATCAGGCACAAACTTATGACCGCGACTGCACAGCAGCTTGAGTTTCTCAAAAATAGCATCAAAAGCATCCACGACTACCCGAAACCGGGCATTCTTTTTCGCGATGTCACCAGCTTACTGGAAGACCCGAAAGCCTACGCCCTCAGCATTGAATTGCTGGTTGAACGCTACAAAAATGCGGGTATCACTAAAGTGGTTGGCACCGAAGCGCGTGGCTTCCTGTTTGGCGCGCCGGTAGCATTGGGTCTGGGCGTCGGCTTTGTTCCGGTACGTAAACCCCGCAAGCTTCCGCGTGAAGTGATCGCCGAGAGCTATGAGCTGGAATACGGCACCGATCAGCTGGAAATCCACGTTGATGCCATCAAACCGGGCGATAAGGTACTGGTTGTGGACGACCTGCTGGCAACCGGCGGCACGATTGAAGCCACCGTGAAACTGATCCGCCGTCTGGGTGGCGAAGTGACCGATGCTGCTTTTATCATTAACCTGTTTGACCTGGGCGGCGAACAGCGCCTGGAAAAACAGGGGCTGACCTGTTATAGCCTGGTTCCGTTCCCGGGCCACTAATTTAGGGCTATCTTTTTTGCCATTTTGGCCCCGGTCAGTGCTCGAAATCCTCACGTACTGCGTGTACGCTCCGGTTTCTGTGCGCTGCCCGAAACCAAACTGACTGCAACGATAACGCCCGAATATAACGTGTCAACCTCGCCGTCGCTGCGAGGTTGTGTTAGCATTATCCTCCTGTGAATCCACCCTCCAGCCTTTCAGAGCCTGCCAATGAGTTATCAGGTCTTAGCCCGAAAATGGCGCCCCCAAACCTTTGCTGACGTCGTCGGCCAGGAACATGTGCTGACGGCACTGGCGAACGGCTTGTCGTTAGGGCGTATTCATCATGCTTATCTGTTTTCCGGCACCCGTGGCGTCGGGAAAACCTCTATCGCCCGTTTGCTGGCGAAGGGACTAAACTGTGAAACCGGCATCACCGCCACGCCGTGCGGCGTGTGCGATAACTGCCGTGAAATCGAGCAGGGGCGTTTTGTCGATCTGATTGAAATCGATGCCGCCTCACGCACCAAAGTCGAAGACACCCGCGATCTGCTGGATAACGTTCAGTACGCGCCCGCCCGCGGTCGCTTCAAGGTCTATTTGATCGACGAAGTGCACATGCTGTCGCGCCACAGCTTTAACGCCTTACTGAAAACACTCGAAGAGCCGCCTGCGCACGTTAAATTCCTGCTGGCGACTACCGATCCGCAGAAGCTGCCGGTGACTATCCTGTCGCGCTGTCTGCAATTCCATCTTAAAGCGTTGGATGTTGAACAAATTCGCCATCAGCTTGAGCATATCCTCAAAGAAGAGCATATCGCCCATGAGCCACGCGCGTTGCAACTGCTGGCCCGCGCCGCGGACGGCAGCCTGCGCGATGCGCTAAGTCTGACCGATCAGGCGATTGCCAGCGGCGATGGTCAGGTGTCGACCGACGCAGTGAGCACCATGCTCGGAACATTGGACGATGACCAGGCACTCTCGCTTGTTGAAGCGGTTGTCGCGGCTGACGGCGAACGCGTTATGACGTTGGTGAACGATGCCGCCGCACGGGGTATTGAATGGGAAGCGCTGCTGGTTGAGATGTCGGCTTTGCTGCATCGCATTGCTATGGTACAACTTTCGCCCGCTGCGCTCGGCAGCGATATGGCCGCCATTGAACAGCGTATGCGCGAACTGGCGCGAATCGTCCCGCCAACCGATATACAGCTTTACTATCAAACCCTATTAATTGGGCGCAAAGAACTGCCGTATGCACCAGACAGACGAATGGGTGTCGAAATGACGCTACTGCGTGCGCTGGCTTTTCATCCGCGCATGCCGCTGCCGGAGCCTGAAGTCCCACGCCAGTCGTTTGCCCCCGTCGCGCCCACTGCGGTGATGACCCCGACGCAGATATCACAGCAGCCTGCGCCAGCTCAGCAGCAACAGAATGTGCCGCTCTCTGATGCCACCAGCCAGGTGCTGGCGGCGCGCAGCCAACTGCAACGCGCTCAGGGAGCAACCAAACCAAAAAAGAGTGAACCGGCAGCCGCTTCCCGCGCGCGGCCGGTGAATAATGCTGCGCTGGAAAGACTGGCTTCGGTGTCGGAACGCGTTCAGGCGCGCCCTGCAGTTTCTGCGCTGGAAAAAGCGCCAGCGAAGAAGGAAGCGTATCGCTGGAAAACGACCAATCCCGTAGCCGAAGTCAAAGAAGTCGTTGCCACGCCGAAAGCGCTGAAAAAAGCGCTTGAGCATGAAAAAACGCCGGAACTGGCGGCAAAACTGGCGGCAGAAGCCATTGAGCGCGATCCCTGGGCTGCTCAGGTGAGCCAGCTTTCGCTGCCTAAACTGGTGGAGCAGGTGGCGCTTAATGCCTGGAAAGAAGAGAATGGCAACGTGGTTTGCCTGCACCTGCGTTCCACACAACGGCACCTTAATTTCAGCGGCGCGCAGCAAAAACTGGCCGAAGCATTGAGTACCTTAACGGGGTCAACGGTTGAATTGACCATCGTTGAAGATGATAATCCAGCGGTGCGCACGCCGCTGGAGTGGCGTCAGGCCATTTATGAAGAGAAACTCGCGCAGGCGCGTGAGTCGATTATTGCGGATAATAACATTCAGACGTTGCGTCGTTTTTTCGATGCAGACCTGGACGAAGAGAGTATTCGCCCCATTTGATCGTCAGCCTGATGGTTGGACGGTCGTCATCCCTTAACGTGATTGAGAGAGAAGCCTATGTTTGGTAAAGGCGGTCTGGGTAACCTGATGAAACAGGCCCAGCAGATGCAGGAAAAAATGCAGCAGATGCAGGAAGAAGTCGCCAAGCTGGAAGTGACCGGCGAATCTGGCGCGGGTCTGGTAAAAGTGACTATCAACGGCGCGCACAACTGCCGTCGCGTGGAGATCGATCCAAGCCTGCTGGAAGACGACAAAGAGATGCTGGAAGACCTGGTTGCTGCGGCATTCAACGACGCGGCGCGTCGCATTGAAGAGACGCAGAAAGAGAAGATGGCTTCTGTTTCTTCCGGAATGCAGCTGCCGCCTGGCTTTAAGATGCCGTTCTG
Source organism: Citrobacter sp. wls714 (assembly GCF_005281025.1). NCBI lineage: Bacteria > Pseudomonadati > Pseudomonadota > Gammaproteobacteria > Enterobacterales > Enterobacteriaceae > Citrobacter > Citrobacter sp. wls714. Next base: position 186,603 of record NZ_SZWZ01000075.1, read on the forward strand.
ATGCAAACCAGCCCGCTGTTAACTCAGCTTATGGAAGCACTGCGCTGTCTGCCGGGCGTTGGCCCGAAGTCTGCGCAGCGCATGGCGTTCACGCTACTTCAGCGCGATCGCAGCGGCGGGATGCGTCTGGCGCAGGCGTTAACGAAGGCGATGTCGGAAATCGGCCACTGTGCCGATTGCCGCACCTTCACAGAGCAGGACGTCTGTAACATCTGTTCGAACCCGCGTCGTCAGGAAAATGGTCAAATTTGCGTGGTGGAGAGTCCGGCTGACATCTATGCCATTGAGCAAACCGGCCAATTTTCTGGACGTTACTTCGTGCTGATGGGGCACCTGTCACCGCTGGACGGTATTGGCCCTGATGATATCGGGCTGGATCGCCTTGAACAGCGACTGGCGTCTGAGCAAATCAACGAACTGATCCTCGCGACCAATCCCACGGTCGAAGGAGAGGCGACCGCCAACTATATTGCTGAGCTTTGCATGCAGTATGGCGTTGAAGCCAGCCGTATCGCCCATGGCGTACCGGTCGGCGGCGAGCTGGAAATGGTCGACGGCACCACGCTGTCGCACTCTCTGGCTGGGCGTCACAAGATTAAATTCTGAACAAACGGAGGCCGCGACGGCGGCTTCCGCTTGAAATCTTTCCCACCTGTCCCCATTTCACCCTCAACGTGTTTTTACCATTGAAAATGGCATTGTTGAGGTAGATCTACATGAAAGGACAAGAAACTCGTGGTTTTCAGTCAGAAGTAAAACAGCTTCTGCACCTGATGATCCATTCTCTGTATTCCAATAAAGAAATCTTCCTGCGTGAGCTTATCTCTAACGCCTCAGATGCAGCAGACAAGCTGCGTTTCCGTGCACTGTCTAACCCGGATCTGTACGAGGGTGACGGTGAACTGCGCGTGCGTGTTTCCTTCGATAAAGATAAGCGTACGTTGACCATTGCTGATAACGGCGTGGGGATGAACCGTGATGACGTCATCGATCATCTGGGGACCATTGCGAAATCCGGTACCAAATCTTTCCTCGAATCCATGGGTTCCGATCAGGCGAAAGACAGCCAGTTGATCGGTCAGTTCGGGGTTGGCTTCTACTCGGCGTTTATCGTGGCTGATAAAGTGACCGTACGTACCCGCGCGGCGGGCGACAAGCCTGAGAACGGCGTGTTCTGGGAATCTGCGGGTGAAGGCGAGTACACCGTTGCCGATATCACCAAAGACGATCGCGGCACCGAAATCACTTTGCATCTGCGCGAAGGTGAAGACGAGTTCCTGGATGACTGGCGCGTACGTTCCATCATCAGCAAATATTCCGACCATATCGCGCTGCCGGTAGAGATCGAAAAATCCGAAGAGAAAGACGGCGAGACCGTGGTTTCCTGGGAAAAGATCAACAAGGCGCAGGCGCTGTGGACGCGTAACAAGTCGGAAATCAAAGACGACGAGTACAACGAATTCTACAAGCATATCGCCCACGACTTTACTGACCCGCTGACCTGGAGCCACAACCGTGTGGAAGGTAAGCAGGAGTACACCAGCCTGCTGTACATCCCGTCGCAGGCGCCGTGGGATATGTGGAACCGCGATCACAAGCATGGTCTGAAACTGTACGTTCAGCGTGTGTTCATCATGGACGACGCCGAGCAGTTTATGCCGAACTATCTGCGCTTTGTGCGCGGTCTGATAGATTCCAACGATCTGCCGCTGAACGTTTCCCGCGAGATCCTGCAGGACAGCACCGTCACCCGTAACCTGCGCAGCGCGCTGACCAAACGCGTGTTGCAGATGCTGGAAAAACTGGCGAAAGATGACGCCGAAAAATACCAGACCTTCTGGAAACAGTTCGGCCTGGTGCTGAAAGAAGGTCCGGCGGAAGACCACGCCAATCAGGAAACTATCGCTAAGCTGATGCGCTTCGCGTCTACGCACACAGACTCCTCCGCACAGACCGTGTCGCTGGAAGACTATATCTCCCGCATGAAAGAAGGGCAGGAGAAAATCTACTACATCACTGCGGACAGCTATGCGGCGGCGAAGAGCAGCCCGCACCTGGAACTGCTGCGTAAGAAAGGCATTGAAGTCCTGCTGCTTTCTGACCGCATCGATGAGTGGATGATGAACTACCTGACCGAGTTCGACGGCAAGCCGTTCCAGTCCGTTGCGAAAGCCGACGAGTCCATCGATAAACTGGCGGATGAAGTGGACGAGAGCGCGAAAGAAGCGGAAAAAGCGCTGACGCCGTTCGTTGAACGCGTGAAAACCTTGCTGGGCGATCGCGTCAAAGAAGTGCGTCTGACCCACCGTCTGACTGACACGCCGGCCATCGTCACCACCGATGCGGACGAAATGAGCACCCAGATGGCGAAACTGTTCGCTGCTGCAGGTCAGACCGTACCGGACGTGAAATATATCTTTGAACTTAACCCGGACCACGTGCTGGTAAAACGCACGGCGGATACCCAGGACGAAACGCAGTTTAAAGAGTGGGTTGAACTGCTGCTGGATCAGGCTCTCTTCGCCGAACGCGGCACGCTGGAAGATCCTAACCAGTTCATCCGTCGTATGAACCAGCTGCTGGTGTCCTGATCGCCATCATCTAATGCCGGATGGCGCTAACGCTTATCCGGCCTACGATTAAAAAGATATTGTAGGCCGGATGAGGTGTTTACACCGCCATCCGGCAATTTCACTCCTTATTTTCAATTTTCCCTCCATTAACCGTTTCAGCGTCGGGCGTCTTCCTTGAGCCAATTGCGTGATGGTGGTATCGTTTAGCGCTTTTTAAAAAATATCGACAACCTTTAAGGGGATTTTCGTAATGCGTATCATTCTGCTTGGCGCTCCGGGCGCGGGTAAAGGAACTCAGGCTCAGTTCATCATGGAGAAGTATGGTATTCCGCAAATCTCCACCGGTGATATGCTGCGTGCCGCCGTGAAATCTGGCTCCGAGCTGGGCAAACAAGCGAAAGACATCATGGACGCCGGTAAGCTGGTGACTGATGAGCTGGTGATCGCGCTGGTAAAAGAGCGTATTGCTCAGGAAGACTGCCGTAATGGTTTCCTGCTGGATGGCTTCCCGCGCACTATTCCGCAGGCTGACGCCATGAAAGAAGCAGGTATCAACGTGGACTACGTTCTGGAGTTTGACGTACCTGACGAGCTGATCGTTGACCGTATCGTGGGCCGTCGCGTACACGCTGCTTCTGGCCGCGTTTACCACATCAAATTCAACCCGCCTAAGGTTGAAGGTAAAGACGACGTGACTGGCGAAGAACTGACTACCCGTAAAGACGATCAGGAAGAGACCGTGCGTAAGCGCCTGGTGGAATACCATCAGATGACCGCGCCGCTGATCGGCTACTACTCTAAAGAAGCGCAGGCGGGTAACACCAAATACGCGAAAGTTGACGGCACTCAGGCCGTGGCTGACGTGCGCGCAGCGCTGGAAAAAATCCTCGGTTAAGTTTTAGCGCAGTCAATGCCGGATGGCGGTGTAAACACCTTATTCGGCCTATGATTTTTTTGTAGGCCAGATAAGCGCAGCGCCATCAGGCAAATTCATGTCTTACCTCTCGCAGCAATTAGTTCTTCTTCATCACTTTTCCGCTACAATTATCAACAATTTGAATCGATAAGAGGCGGTAATGCGTCAGACGAAAACCGGTATCCTGCTGGCAAACCTCGGCACCCCCGATGCCCCCACTCCTGAAGCTGTTAAACGCTACCTGCGCCAGTTTTTAAGCGATCAACGTGTAGTCGATACTTCCCGCCTGCTGTGGTGGCCGTTGCTGCGTGGGGTGATCCTGCCGCTGCGTGCGCCACGCGTGGCAAAGCTGTACCAGTCAATCTGGATGGAAGACGGTTCGCCGCTGATGGTCTACAGCAAGGCACAACAGCAGGCGCTGGCACAACGCCTGCCCAATACGCCTGTTGCGTTGGGCATGAGCTACGGCTCGCCTTCGCTTGAGTGCGCAGTCGACGAACTGTTGGCAAGTGGCGTTGAACACATTGTCGTGTTACCGCTGTACCCGCAATATTCCTGTTCGACGGTGGCTGCGGTGTGGGATGAGCTCGCGCGTATCCTGGCGCGTAAACGCAGTATTCCCGGCGTCTCTTTTATTCGTGATTACGCCGATGACAGTGCCTATATTGACGCGCTGGCAAAAAGTGCCCGTGACTCCTTCGCCAAACACGGCGAACCCGATTTACTGCTGCTCTCCTACCATGGGATTCCACAACGTTACGCCGACGAAGGCGATGACTACCCTCAGCGCTGTCGCGATACGACACGTGAGCTGGTCTCTGCGCTTGGCCTGCCGCCGGAAAAAGTGATGATGACCTTCCAGTCGCGTTTTGGTCGCGAACCGTGGCTGACGCCGTATACCGACGAAACGTTAAAAATGCTGGCGGAGAAAGGGACCCGACATATCCAGGTTATGTGTCCGGGCTTTGCGGCAGATTGCCTTGAAACGCTGGAAGAGATCGCGGTGCAAAACCGGGAGATTTTCCTCGAGGCTGGCGGCCAGCAATATGAGTATATTCCGGCGCTGAATGCCGCACCGGAACATATTGAAATGATGGTCAAACTGACCGCTGCCTATCGTTAAAGTTGTGCTTTGAAGTAACGCGCGCCCTCCCGCAACGCATCGTCGGCGGTTTTCATCATCCGCGAGTAGTGCAGGAAGGCGTGCAGCGCGCCGGGGTACATTTTGTACTGGCAGGGCTGCTGATGCGTCTGTAACGTCTGAAATAATAAGCGGCTGTCGTCAATCAACGGATCGAACTCCGCGCCGGCGATAAAACATGGCGGCACGTCGCGCGTCAGGTCGTTATTGAATAAGCAATAATACGGCGACTCGCGATCGTCGGCGCTACGCAGGTACGCGTTTTCGTACATCTGCAGATCCTCCCGCGATAAACCATCCCATGCTCCGCCCATCAGCCGTCGGCTGGGCGAATCCTGCAGGCCGTAAAGTCCATACCACAGCAGTACGCCTGCGACTTTGCCGCAGGCAATCTGTTTGTCCCGCAGCCACAACGCGCTGGCAAGCGCCAGCATCGCGCCAGCGGAATCACCGGCAAAACCAATATGATCCACATTCAGAGAATAGTCGCCCGCGTGCTGGTGATAATACTGACAGACGGCGACAATCTCCTCGATGGCTTGCGGGAAACGAGCCTCCGGCGAGAGCGAATAGTCGATGCCAATTACCGTGCACTGCGTGTAAAGCGCCAGTAAGCGCATAATGCGATCGTGAGTATCCAGATTACCAAGAATGAAACCGCCGCCGTGCAGATAATACATCGTGGCCTGGCTATGGGGTTGCGGAGAATAAATTCGCGTGGCAACGGGGCCGCGCGCGGTAGAAATGACGCATTCCCGGGTGTTCATCTGCGGGGCATCGGCATTCCACAATTGTCGTTCGTGGATATAGTGTTGGCGTTGGGCCACGATGTCATCGGCGGCGGGCGAAAATTCACCACGGTTTTCATTTCGTCTGAAATTCTGTCGAGTACGGGGATCTTATTTTCCGGCTTCATAAACGCTCCTTGTGAAGGTGATTTATTGTAGAAATTACCCCCGTATAAACTGCGATCCCACCGTCCGATATTGAAACTCAGCGCCGCATCGCATGCAAAGCAGGGAATGTGCTACCATGCACCGCTCAGCTAATCACCCGTAAAATCGACCATGAAATTTCCCGGTAAACGTAAATCCAAACACTATTTTCCTGTCAGCGCGCGCGATCCATTGCTGCAACAGATTCAGCCTGAAAATGAAACCAGCGCAGCCTGGGTGGTGGGTATCGACCAGACGCTGGTAGATATTGAAGCCAAAGTTGATGATGACTTTGTAAAACGTTATGGATTAAGCGCCGGGCACTCTCTGGTGATTGCAGACGATGTTGCCGAAGCGCTCTACCAGGAGCTGGTACGTGACAATTTGATCACCCATCAGTTTGCCGGTGGGACTATCGGTAACACGATGCACAACTACTCCGTGCTGGCGGATGACCGCTCGGTACTGTTGGGTGTGATGTGCAGCAATATCGAGATTGGTAGCTACGCGTACCGTTATTTATGTAATACCTCCAGCCGTACCGATCTGAACTACCTGCAGGGCGTTAATGGACCGATTGGTCGCTGCTTTACGCTGATTGGCGAATCCGGTGAGCGCACGTTCGCTATCAGCCCCGGACATATGAATAAGCTGCGGGCGGATAGCATCCCTGAGGCGGTTATTGCCGGGGCCTCCGCGCTGGTGCTGACCTCCTATCTGGTGCGTTGCGAACCGGGCGAGCCGATGCCGGAAGCGACCATGAAGGCGATTGAATATGCCAAAAAACACAATGTGCCGGTGGTTCTGACGCTGGGTACCAAATTTGTTATTGCCGATAACCCGCAGTGGTGGCAGGCATTCCTGAAAGAGCATGTCTCCATTCTGGCGATGAATGAAGAAGAGGCCGAAGCGCTGACCGGCGAGAGCGATCCGCTGCTGGCGTCCGACAAAGCGCTGGATTGGGTGGATCTGGTGCTGTGCACTGCGGGTCCGGCGGGTCTGTATATGGCGGGCTTTACGGAAGAAGAAGCCAAACGTAAAACTCAACATCCGCTGCTGCCGGGGGCTATTGCCGAATTCAACCAGTACGAATTCAGCCGCGCCATGCGCCATAAAGACTGTACTAATCCGCTACGCGTGTATTCGCACATCGCACCGTATATGGGCGGGCCTGAAAAGATCATGAACACCAACGGCGCTGGCGACGGTGCGCTGGCGGCATTGCTGCATGATATTACCGCCAACAGCTACCACCGCAGCAACGTGCCTAACTCCAGCAAGCACAAGTTCACCTGGCTGACCTATTCATCGTTAGCCCAGGTGTGTAAATATGCTAATCGCGTGAGTTATCAGGTGCTGAATCAACATTCACCACGCCTGACGCGCGGTTTGCCAGAACGTGAAGATAGTCTCGAAGAGTCGTACTGGGACCGCTGAGTTCTTGCCCGATGGTGCTGCGCTTATCGGGCCTACTCTGGTGTGGGAATACGTAGGTCGGATGGCGTAGCGCCATCCGGCACGTAATATTAACTGGCAGTAGCAACGTCACCGGCAGGTGGCGTTTCAATCAGCTCCAGCATAGTGCGGGCGATTTCACGCTCGCCCATGACGACCTGATTGGCACCGCGGTCGGTAATATATTCCACTTCATCGTCATAATGCGCGCGGGCGATAATCTCAATCGACGGGCACTTTTCGCGAGCGGAAGCGACGATTTCACCGGCTTCATAGCCATTTGGAATCGTCAGTAGCAGCCAGCGTGCGCAATCCAGATGCGCCAGATTCATAATCTCTTCGTTGGCGGCATTTCCCAGCACCGCGCGGATCCCGCGCTCACGCAGTTCATCCACCCGCGTACGTGAGGTTTCGATAACCACCAGCGGAATCCCGGCAGCCATCAATTTTTCACCCAGCAGACTGCCGACGCGGCCAAAGCCTACCAGCAGGGCGTGATTGCAGATATCCACCGGAATTTGTTTCTCTTCTTCGATGGCTTCTTCCAGCGTCTGTTCTTCCAGCGTTTCGGTTTTCGCGAGATATTTTTCTAACACCGCGAACAGTACCGGATTGAGCATAATGGACAGAATAGCCCCCGCCAGCACCAGATTTTGCCCGGCCTGCGGTAGCAGGTTTAGCGCCATTCCCAGACCCGCCAGGATGAAGGCAAACTCACCAATCTGCGCCAGGCTGGTGGCAATGGTGAGCGCTGTACGTTGGGAGTGACCAAACAGGCGCACGAGGAAATAGGCGGCAACGGATTTACCAAAGACGATAATCGCCAGCGTACCCAGTACCGCCAGCGGCTGCTGGATCAAAATTAACGGATCAAACAGCATACCAACAGATACAAAGAACAATACGGCGAACGCATCGCGCAGCGGCAGGGTGTCATGCGCCGCACGGTGGCTCAGTTCGGATTCATTCAGCACCATGCCAGCAAAGAACGCGCCCAGAGCAAAGGAGACATCGAATAATTCCACTGCGCCAAACGCGATACCTAATGCCAGGGCAAGGACTGACAGAGTAAACAGCTCTCGTGAACCGGTGGCGGCGCTACGCGCCATGATCCACGGCACCAGGCGACGGCCAACCAGCATCATAATGGCGATAAACGCCACCACTTTACCGATGGTAATGCCCATATCGACGGCCAGCGAGGCAAAGCCGACATCTTCTTTTTCCAGCATTCCGGCGACGGCGGGCAGGAGAACCAGCGTCAGCACCATCATCAGATCTTCAACAATCAGCCAGCCTATAGCGATTTGCCCGCGCTGGCTGTCAATAAGCTGCCGTTCTTCAAGCGCACGCAGTAGCACTACGGTACTGGCGGTTGAAAGACACAGTCCAAAGACGATACCCACCATTAGCGACCAGCCCATCACCGCTGAAAGCGCCATACCCAGTAGCGTCGCCACAGCTATCTGGGCAATCGCGCCGGGAATGGCGATGGACTTTACCGCCATCAAATCCTTCAAGGAAAAGTGCAGCCCCACGCCGAACATCAGCAGGATTACGCCAAGCTCCGCCAGTTCAGGCGCGAGTTTGGTATCAGCAACAAAACCAGGTGTAAATGGACCGGCCAGAACGCCCGCTAACAGATATCCCACCAGAGGAGAAATACGTAGTTTATTGGCAATCATGCCTAATATAAAAGCGAGCACAAGGCCGCCGACAATGGTGGTGATAAGCGGGGTGGCGTGATGCATTCCGTCTCCTTTGGTTGCTGTGATGATCCTGAAAACCTAAATTCCGAGTAATAGTTTATGACAATTTTAATGTTTATGTTTATGAATAATTATTGAATTTTGATGAAAACGGGATTTTAGGCGTAAAAAAGCACGGATCGGAAAACTACAGGGGTATGCGGGGAGTAAAGGCTGATGGTCTCTGTAACTGAAGACGGCCAAAGTTTACTTTTGGCCGTCAGAAAATCAGGCTTTATGTCGGTTATCAGGTAAGAATATAGTGAGTATCCCCAGAAGTGGCAGGAAAGCACATATTTTATAGACCAAATCAATACTGGTATGGTCAGCAATCAGCCCTAATACCGCGGCTCCCAAGCCGCCCATGCCAAAGGCAAACCCGAAAAATAGCCCAGAAACCATGCCGATACGACCCGGAAGCAGCTCCTGTGCATAGACCAGAATGGCAGAAAAGGCAGATGCGAGGATAAAACCAATGATCACGGTTAAAATCCCGGTCCATTCCAGCGTTGCATAGGGTAAAACAAGGGTAAATGGCGCTACACCGAGGATAGAGCCCCAAATAACATATTTTCTGCCAATCTTATCACCTAACGGTCCACCAATTACGGTCCCGGCCGCAACGGCAAACAGGAAGGCAAACAGGTGAAACTGGGCGTTTTGTACCGATAATCCGAATTTTTGCATCAGATAAAAGGTGTAATAGCTGCTGATACTCGCCATATAGAAGTATTTGGAGAAAATCAGCACCAGCAGAATGCTAACCGCCAGTACCACTTTATTACGCGGTAATGGATTAACGATCGTGACTTTCGGTTTTCCTTTGCTCATCCGATGCTGCGCGGCATACCAACGACTGATTTGTGCCAGAACCACAATCGCTAATAACGCGGCCAGAACAAACCAGGCCACATTACCTTTACCATATGGCGCGATGATGACAGCCGCCAGCAAGGGCCCGAGAGAGCTGCCGAAGTTGCCGCCAACCTGGAAAATTGACTGGGCGAGGCCATGACGACCGCCGGAAGCCATACGCGCCACGCGGGATGACTCTGGGTGAAACACCGATGAGCCCGTACCGACCAGCGCCGCCGCGAGTAATACCATATGGAAACTGCCTGCCATGGCCAGCAGCACTAGCCCGCTTAGCGTGAAGCACATACCAATGGGCAGCGACCACGGCATCGGATATTTGTCCGTCCAGTAGCCGACAACCGGCTGAAGCAGCGAGGAGGCGAGCTGGAAGGTTAGCGTAATCATCCCGATCTGCATAAACGTCAGCGAGAACTCTGACTGCAATAGCGGATAAATCGCCAGGATCAGCGACTGGATCATATCGTTTAGCAGATGAGAGAGACTGATCGCCCCTAAAATGCCAAATGAGGTGCGCGCTTTAGCAACCGACGCTGACGCGCCAGCCACTGGCGGGGTTGGTTCACTTATTGCCATAGAAAGTCACTTCTGTTTGGGTTGCGATTATGAGGGTAGTCTATTTTGTTATTATTACCTGACTAACATACCTGCGGAAGGTGTTTGAAGGAAGTCTCATTTCTGAAAACATTTTCGACTATTATTTCATATCATTGTAATTTCAGTCGTTGATTTTGGCTCAGGGAGAGAAATATGAAGTTTTTAAAACGGGGCGTGGCGCTGGCGTTATTCGCCGCATTTGCGCTGGCAGCTCAGCCTGCGCAGGCGTACGAAAAAGATAAAACCTACAAAATTACCATTCTGCATACCAACGATCATCACGGTCACTTCTGGCGCAGCGAATATGGGGAATATGGGCTGGCGGCGCAAAAAACGCTGGTGGATGGTATTCGTAAAGAGGTGGCGGAAGAAGGGGGAAGCGTACTGCTGCTTTCCGGCGGCGATATTAACACCGGCGTCCCAGAATCCGATCTTCAGGATGCGGAACCTGATTTTCGCGGCATGAACCTGATTGGCTATGACGCGATGGCGGTTGGCAATCACGAATTTGATAACCCGCTAACCGTGCTGCGCCAGCAGGAAAAATGGTCCAAATTCCCGTTTCTCTCAGCCAATATCTACCAGAAAAGCACGGGCGAACGTTTATTCAAGCCGTGGGCCATCTTTAAGCGTCAGGATTTAAAAATTGCCGTACTTGGTTTAACCACTGACGATACGGCGAAAATTGGTAATCCGGAGTTCTTTACCGATATCGAATTCCGTAAACCTGCCGATGAAGCCAAACTGGTCATCCAGGAACTGAATATGGGTGAAAAGCCAGACATCATTATTGCGACCACCCATATGGGTCATTATGACAACGGCAATCACGGCTCGAACGCGCCTGGCGACGTAGAAATGGCGCGTAGCCTGCCGGCGGGTTCGCTGGCGATGATTGTGGGTGGTCACTCACAGGATCCGGTGTGTATGGCCTCGGAAAACAAGAAGCAGGTTGATTACGTACCGGGTACGCCGTGCGCGCCAGATAAGCAAAATGGCATCTGGATTGTGCAAGCGCATGAGTGGGGGAAATACGTGGGCCGGGCGGACTTTGAGTTCCGTAACGGCGAAATGAAAATGGTTAACTACCAGCTTATCCCCGTCAACCTGAAGAAAAAAGTGACCTGGGACAACGGGAAAAGTGAGCGCGTACTCTACACCCCGGAAATTGCTGAGAATCAGCAAATGCTCTCGCTGCTGACGCCATTCCAGAATAAAGGTAAAGCGCAACTGGACGTGAAGATTGGCAGCGTCAATGCGCGCCTCGAAGGTGACCGTAGCAAAGTTCGTTTTGTACAGACCAATATGGGGCACCTGCTGTTGGCTGCGCAAATGGCGCGGACCAGCGCTGACTTTGGCGTGATGAGCGGTGGCGGTATTCGTGATTCCATTGAAGGCGGCGATATTACCTATAAGAGCGTGCTGAAGGTGCAGCCGTTCGGCAATATTGTGGTGTATGCCGACATGAGCGGGAAAGAGGTGATTGACTATCTGACCGCCGTGGCGCAAATGAAGCCGGACTCCGGGGCCTATCCGCAGTTTGCCAACGTCAGCTTTGTGGCGAAAGACGGTAAACTTAACGATCTGAAAATCAAAGGCGAACCGGTTGACCCGTCTAAAACCTATCGTATGGCAACGCTGAGTTTCAATGCCACCGGCGGCGATGGCTATCCGCGAATTGATAACAAGCCAGGTTATGTGAATACCGGGTTTATCGATGCGGAAGTGCTGAAAGAGTACGTGCAGAAAAACTCACCGTTGGATGCCAGTGCGTATGAGCCGAAGGGCGAGGTGAGCTGGCAGTAACAGGGCGAAGTGCCGGATGGCGGTGCTGGCACCCTATCCGGCCTGCTGACTGTAAGAGTCTTCGGTTGTAGGCCTTAAAGCTGCGCGCCATCAGGCATTCATTCTACAACCGCTTAATCACGGCGTGCGATGTCGGCGAATTTCGCATCCAGAATTTTCGCCAGATCGCCCGCTGCCAGTTCGATATCCAGCCCGCGTTTGCCACCGGATACATAAATGGTGTCAAACGTCTGGGCGGGGGCGTCAATTAGCGTCGGCAATCTTTTTTTCTGTCCCAGCGGGCTGATACCGCCCACCAGATACCCCGTAGTTCGCTGTGCAACCAGCGGATCGGCCATATCGACCTTTTTGGCCCCTAACGCTTTGGCGACTTTTTTAAGATCCAATTGACCCGCCACCGGCGTGACGGCAACGGCCAGCTGCTTCATATCGCCATTCACGGCAACCAGCAGCGTTTTATAAACCTGGTCCGCATTCAGACCTAACTTGCGCACCACTTCATCACCAAAGTTTGTTTCGGACGGATCGTGATCGTAGGTGTGGATCTGGAAAGAAATTTTGTTTTTTTCGAGTAATTTAACGGCGGGTGTCATAGCAATTTTTCCTGGCCCAGACAAAATACGACACAAGCATACGCCTGATGGCGGTCTAAAAAATAGTACCATCTTGCGCAATAGTATTGGCAGGATGATGACTTTGAGCGACAATCGACCTACACCGATGCTTTAAGCATCGGGATTATAATAATGATGAAATTCCTCTTTGACGGGCCAATAGAAATATTGGCCATTTTTTTACCGTAACATCTCCGGCAAATTACCTTCTCCGTACAGATGCAGTGCGCCTACGGCCACCACATAATGGCCAGCTGGCATCGCCCTGAGTCGATCGCGCCAGGCTACATTGCGCTGATGCATCAAGACGTCATATAACGACTGGCTGAAAGTATTAGGAAGCGTCAATTCGCTATCGCGCGGCGGCGTTTTAAGCCACCAGCCCATCATTTGCTGTAGCAACCTGGCGTTGGTATGCCAGTGCGTCAGGGTATCATCCAGAAGAGCCTGACCATTATCGGGTAACTGACATAGCAGCTCGATTTGACTGGATGAACCTTCCAGCTCGATCACCGGTTTGTGTGCTTGTTTTGCCGCTTTCAGCAGTTGGTAATCAATCCCGTATTCCGCCCGCAACCCCAGCTGTTGTGCCTGTGTCGCCTGTAATACCATGGCTATTTGCCACAAAGGTTGTGTTGATAACAGGGAAGGGGAAATGCCCAATTCGTTGGTGACTTTACGCAGATTATCTAATTGCTCTTCACTGATGCGTTCTTCCAGGGCGGCAAAGGTCGGAAGATTAGCAAATGGCGCGTCATCGCCGGAAACATCGGCTTCGACAATCAGCGCATCAGCACGGTTGAGCTTTTTGAGTAATTTGGCAGGCAGAGGCGCCATATCGCGGCTACCCATGTGAATACTGCCAATCAGATGAAAATGGCGGTTGCCGGGTAAAGAGATATCAATGGCGGGCCAGGTATAGTGGTTGCCGCGCAGTGCAGACCATAATGTTTTTACCCGGTACAACAAATCCATACGACCTCCCTAAGTGGACTTCCATGCTAGCGCGTGGTCCGGGAAGGTGCAATGCGTGAATTGCCGGATAGCGCGGTTGATAGCGCCATCCGGCAAAGGCTTACTCTTTCGGTTTGAAGCGTAGCAGACGGTTAGCGTTGCTTACCACGGTAATGGAGGAGAGCGCCATCGCCGCGCCGGCAACCACCGGGTTGAGCAGCGTTCCGGTGAACGGCCACAGGATCCCGGCAGCAACGGGGATACCGATGCTGTTATAGATAAACGCGCCGAGCAGGTTCTGCTTCATATTGCGCAGCGTTGCCCGTGAGATAGACAGCGCATCCGCAACGCCCATCAGGCTATGACGCATCAGCGTAATCGCGGCGGTTTCAATCGCCACATCGCTGCCGCCACCCATGGCAATCCCTACATCGGCCTGCGCCAGCGCAGGCGCATCGTTGATACCGTCACCAACCATGGCAACCTGACGTCCCTGGCTTTGCAGACGCTTAATCGCCTCGGCTTTACCGTCCGGGAGAACGCCCGCAATCACCTCATCAATACCTGCTTCTTTAGCAATGGCGTTAGCCGTGGTCGGGTTATCACCGGTGAGCATTACCAGACGATACCCGGCGCGGTGCAGGCGCTGCAGGGCCGCCACGCTGTCACTACGCAATGGATCGCGCACTGCTAACAGGGCCGCGGCTTTACCGTCAATCGCCAGCAGGACTGGAGTTGTCCCTTGAGAGGCTTGAGCGGTAATCTCAGCTTCCATTTGAGCGGTATCTACCTGCTGTTCATTGAGCAGCGCCTGGTTTCCCAGCAACAGCGTATGGCCTTCCGTTTCACCACTGACGCCCAAACCGCGCAGCGTACGGAACCCGTTGACCTGCGGCAGCGTGACATCACCGGCTTTGTCCAGAATCGCCCTGGCCAGCGGGTGGCTGGAACCCTGTTCAAGGGCCGCAGCCAGACGAATCGCCAGCGCTTCATCGGTATTGCCAAACGTTTTGATGGCGACAACCTGTGGCTTACCTTCAGTCAGCGTCCCGGTTTTATCAAACACAATGGTATCGAGCGTACTGGCGCGCTGCAGCGCATCGGCATCGCGTACCAGTACCCCGAACTCAGCGGCGCGACCAACACCGGAAATAATCGACATCGGCGTCGCCAGGCCCAGTGCACAAGGGCAAGCAATAATCAGAACAGTGGTGGCAATCACCAGCGTATAGACAATTTGTGGCGCCGGTCCGAAGAAATACCAGATAGCTGCGCTAACCAGCGCAATAACGACCACCACCGGAACGAATACCGAGGAGATGCGGTCAGCCAGTTTGCCAATCTCCGGTTTACTGCTTTGCGCCTGGCGCACCATGCGAATAATGCGCGACAGCGTGGTATGGCTGCCTACGGCGCTGGCGCGGAACAGCACGCTGCCGTCCTGTACGACCGTACCGGCGTGGACACTATCGCCTTCGCCTTTTTGTTGCGGAATCGGCTCCCCGGTTAGCATGGCTTCATCCAGCCAGGCTTCGCCCTGAGTGATTTCGCCATCGACCGGAACGCGGTCGCCGGTGGTCAGGCGCAGCAACATTCCTGCCTGAACATCTGCCAGCGGCACATTTTTTTCACCTTCATCGGTGACGACGCGTGCGGTTGGTGGCGTCAGATCGAGCAGTTTTTCCAGCGCTTTGGACGAGCGTTGGCGAGCCCGCGCTTCCAGCATATGTCCGAGGTTAATCAAACCGATAATCATCGCGCTGGCTTCATAATAAAGGTGTCGTGCTTCCATTGGGAACCATTGCGGCCAGAGGTTGACGCTCATGGAATAGAGCCATGCCACCCCCGTACCCAGCGCCACCAGCGTATCCATGGTCGCGGTGCCATTCATCAGGCTTTTCCACGCATTGCGGTAAAAGTGACCGCCCGCGAAAACCATCACGGCAAGCGTTGCCAGACCAATCGCCAGCCACAGGCTACGGTTGTCGTCACTCACCATCATGTTATCGCCAATCATTCCCCACACCATGACCGGTATACCCAGCAGCAGCGCGACGGCTGCCTGCCAGCGAAAACGTTTCATGGTCGCGACGGCGGTTTCCTGCTGGCGCTCGCGGCGCTTCGCATCATCTTCTATGGCTTCAGCACCGTAGCCCGCTTTTTCTACCGCCTGCACTAAATCTGCGGCGGACGCACTGCCCATTACCAGCGCAGTGCGTTCCGCCAGGTTTACCCGTGCCTGAGTGACGCCCGGTACGCTTTGCAGGGCATTTTGTACGCGGGTTACACAGCTGGCGCAGCTCATGCCGTTTAACAGCAACTGTTGGCTGTCATCATCAGCCGTAGCTGCCGGAAGCTCGGAAGGGACCGCTGCCAGTGCTTCCGACGGGATTGATGACTCCGTCAGCGGTTTAGCCTTTGGGTGGCTTAACTCCGCGCCGTAACCGGCTTGTTTGATGGTTTCAATCAGTGCTTCAGCACTGGCGCTCCCGGTGATGTGCGCTTCAGTCACTGTGACATCCGCTTGTTCAACGTCCGGGCGTTGTTCCAGACTCTCTTTAACGCGTTTTACGCAGTGACCACAGGACAGGCCGTCCAGGGTTAGATCGATTGTTTGAGACATAACCAACTCCTTTATTGCAGGATTTACTGACTGTGATAAAGGGTAAACCTTCCATCTGGGGGAAGGTCAAGCCCGGAATCCGCATTTGTATATGGGATCTCAAGCCATTCACCGTGCTGATGAATGTTTCTTGATTTTTATCAAATAATTGTCGCTGTTTTCTTCTGGTTAGCTGACTGTATTTTGACACCTCTAAATATGCTGAATGTATTTCTCTTCAGATGGCCTTTTAAATGTGATGAAGGTCTCTTTATTTAGCTTAAAGTATTAGTAAGCATAATGATTTAATAAATGTAATTAATTTTTGTATAAGTCGATTTAATGGCTTCATTTGTTGACAATTAAAGGCGCGATTTTGTACTCTGAAACTGAACTCAAACCGATTATCTGGCAATTTGACTATTCTGTAACAATTAAGCTGGAGGCTTTATGTCTACAAAGTTATGGGGCGGGCGTTTTGATATGCCAACAAATAAATTAGTTGAATCCTATAATGCAACTATTATGTTGGAGCAACGGTTATGCCCTTTTGATATTAAGGGAAGTATTGCACATGCCACCATGTTGGGGCTTCAGGGGATTATTACGCAAGATGAAGCAAATGCCATTATTGGCGGATTAACACAGGTAAATAAAGAAATTGAAGCAGGTCAATTCATTTTCGATACTGTCGATGAAGATATTCATATGGCTATTGAAAGAAGAATGACTGAAATCATTGGCCCTGTCGGGGGGAAACTACATACCGGTCGCAGCCGTAATGATCAGACCACCGTAGATTCTAAAATGCATATGCGAGCCACTATTCGCGAAATTCAACAGGACATTGTTAATCTACAAGAAATTATAGTAAATCAAGCAGAAAATAATATTGATGCGATAATGCCGGGCTACACGCATTTACAAACCGGTCAGCCCATTCTTTTATCGCACTGGATTATGGCTTATTATTGGATGTTACGTCGTGACTGGACCCGATTTGAAGACCTGTATCACCGTATGGGAGAGTGTCCTTTAGGCGCGGCAGCTCTCGCAGGAACAACTTTTCCTATTGACCGTGACTTCACTGCCCGTGAGCTTGGTTTTGATAAGCCGACTGAAAACAGTATTGATTCTGTCAGCGATCGTGATCATATGGTTGAATTCACCGCAGCTGCAGCGATGTGCTTTATGCACCTAACTCGTCTTTCAGAGGAACTGGTTTTATTCTCCAGCCAGGATTTTAAATTTATTGAGCTTTCTGATGATTTTTGTACGGGCTCCAGCATTATGCCGCAAAAGAAAAACCCCGATGTAGCTGAAAAAATGCGCGGAAAGGGGGGGCGTATGTACGGAAATCTAATGGCCATGCTGACTATCATGAAAGGAATACCGCTCGCTTATAATACGGATATGAGCGAGGATAAAGAGCAGGTCTATGATTCAATGGATACGTTACAGGCCAGTCTGAAAATTATGGCCCCGATGCTCGATAAAATGGTCATTCTTGCAGAGAATACCCGTGGCGCGGCGGCCAGAGGGTTCTCGAATGCGACTGATATGGCAGATTACCTTGTGCGTAAAGGTATTCCTTTCAGAGAGGCGCACCATGTAGTAGGTAGTGCGGTTAATTACTGTATTAAGCATAAAAAAATGTTAGAAGAACTTTCTATGGATGAGTTCCGCTCATTTGATAATAAAATTGAAAATGACATCTATGAGAATATTTCTTTGGAGGCATGTATTAAAGCCAGAATGTCCTATGGTGGAACCGGACCGGATGCTGTTAGAAAACAGATTGATATAGCCAGAAAATATTTAAAATAATTCTGAATATAATAATCAATATCTCCCGGATGCAATGTCCGGGAGCTTCTTTAAGGTGAAAAAAATGGACGTTTTATTCTTTATACAATTATTTATTGTACTCGCCTGTATTGGAATTGGCGGAAGGTATGGCGGAATGGGACTTGGTGCTGGTGGGGGATTAGGGGTCGCAATACTCGTTTTGGGTTTTGGGCTCAAACCCTCCTCACCATCCATTACGGCAATGTTAATTATTATTTGTGTTATTGGCGCTGTTAGTATATTGCAGGCTGCCGGTGGGTTAGATTATCTGGTCAGAGTAGCTGAAAAGTTACTTCGTAAAAAACCGCAGGCGATTACGTTTTTTGCGCCAATATTAACGTCGGTATTTACGTTATTCTGCGGAACCACTTATGTTGCGTTTTCCCTGTATCCTGTTATCGCAGAGGTTGCCGCTGAAGCCAAAGTGCGTCCCGAACGAGCATTATCCGCAACGGTCATCGCGGCCAGCGTCGCGGTTGCTGCCAGCCCAATGAGCGCGGCAACCGCCGGGATGCTGGCTATCCTGCATGAATATGCTGGGATCACACTGGGACAAATATTATCCATCGCCCTCCCTTCATTTTTTATGGCGGCAATCGTCACCAGCTTTTCAGTCTACAAGCGTGGGAAAGAGCTGGAAGACGATCCTGAATTTCAGCGGCGTGTTGCAGCTGGTGAGTATGAGTTCATGCATTCCGAGCAGAAAAAGGAATATGTTGCGTCACCTGGCGCCAAAAAAGGTGTGGCCATCTTTGCAATCGGGGTTGTGCTGGTACTCATTTTGGGATCTTTTACAGAACTACTTCCTTCCTGGGATGGAAAGCGACTTTCAACCCCAATGGTTATTCAGATGATCATGCTAACCGCTGCATTATTCATCATGATTGTCGGCAGGGTTCCCAGCAGTACTCTGAATAGTGGGTCGGTATTTCGTGCCGGTTTGATGGGGGTCGTGGCAATACTCGGTGTGTCCTGGATGACAGCAACTTTTTTTGATGCTTACCAGTCAGAACTGATCAACGTTTTTGGCGGTCTCGTGAATGGGGCACCAATGCTGTTTGGTATTGTGGTATTCCTGTTCTCCCTGGTCATCATGAGTCCGGCTGCGACGGTAGCGGCAATCATGCCCTTAGGCGTCACGCTGGGTATTCCCGCTCCGTATCTCATCGCTATATTTGCCTGTACCTGCGGTGATTTTATTATCCCTGGGGCG
Source organism: Citrobacter sp. wls714 (assembly GCF_005281025.1). Taxonomy (NCBI): domain Bacteria; kingdom Pseudomonadati; phylum Pseudomonadota; class Gammaproteobacteria; order Enterobacterales; family Enterobacteriaceae; genus Citrobacter; species Citrobacter sp. wls714. Next base: position 205,878 of record NZ_SZWZ01000075.1, read on the forward strand.
AATCAGATTGGTTGCGTGGCGTTTGACAGAACGGGTACAACCAAAATTGGACGTTTTGTGGTTAACCATAGCTATATTCGTCCTGGTTTCGTCATGGTTATCTCACAGGTAATTTTTGCCTACTTGATTGCGCAGGTTGTTCTTTAGTTGCAGGTGAAGAGAGATACAGTGATTGTGCTTTGACCTAAATGAGCGGCATCCCCTCTGTTTTATGCAGCAGGGGATGTCACAGGATAATATTTCGGCACTATATGATTTTGGCAAAGAGGAAGCAGAAAAGGGTCGACGCCACAACGGTGACCAGACCTGGTAACATATAACTGTGATTTACCACATACTTACCAATACGGGTTGTTCCGGTCCTGTCAAACGCCACGCATCCAATCTGTGCCCCACCTGGAATAATAAACGATCCACACGTGACCGGAAGTAATGCTATCAGCGTTTCAGCCGGGTATCCCATTAATACGCCAGCAGGTAATAACGCCACCGCAGTTGCTGCAGGGCTATAAATCACGGCGGAAAGACCAAACACAATTATGCCGAATAGCACGGGGTTGTGAAAACCATGAAAAGCCGTATTAAATAGTTCGTGCCAGGCTTCAAAGAAAGAGTTCATCATCCATGACAGACCAAATATGGCAACGACACCGACCAGGCCCGCTTTAAAAACGGAACCTGAATCAAGTTTCGAAGGAGAAATTCGACATACCATCATAATAATACACGCCGTTGTTAGCATGATTATTTGCAGCGCGGTTGGGATGCTCATGCGCTCTATGCCGGAACCAGTGTTCCATACTGGTCGTAATTGAGGAATAGATCCCATAACAACAACCAAAATGATGCCGGTAAGAAAAATCAGCAATCCTCTCTTCGCTTCTTTGGTCACGATGTTTGCTGTACGATCTTCAGCTTTTACTGACTCAAATTCACCTTCAGCAACCCGGCGTTGAAATTCTGGATCATTTTCAAGCTCATGGCCTCTTTTAAAGACAAAAAGACAGCCAACCAGGCAGCCAAGAAACGTTCCGGGAACGGTCACTAATAAAATATCTAAAGCAGAAATATGTAACCCGGCAAGGACGGCAATTGTTCCTGTTACGACGGCACTCACCGGGCTGGCAATGAGCCCAAAATTGGCGGCAATAACTGACATCGACATTGCTCGTTCCGGCCGTACTCTGGCATCTGCTGCTATTTCTGCAATCACCGGGTAAACGGAAAAGGCAACATATCCTGTTCCGCATATAGCTGTAAAAAGATAAGCGACTGCTGGCCCCAGAAAAGTGATTGCCCCAGGCCACTTTCTCAGAATTCTTTCAGCCATCGTAACGAAGAGATCCAGACCACCTGCCGCCTGAAGGATAGTGATACAAGTGATAACTGCAAGAATAATAGAAATGACCGTAATAGGGGGAGAGTCAGGAGGGAGGCCAAATCCAAAGGTCAGAATAGCGAGCCCTAATCCGCCAGCGGCGCCTAAGCCAATTCCCCCAAAGCGCCCCCCTATACCAATACATGTAAGAACTATCGCAAACTGAATTACGAATAACACCATAATTAATTCCTTTTTGTTAACAAATATTTTAATATTATTCTAATAATGATGGGTTATAATTTTATCACGATGGTATATAAAGTAACCTAATTTATTATATTATTTATACTTATGAATGCAGTCATACTGTAATCAGAGAACGTTATGGATAAAAAAAACGAACTGTTTGAAAGTATTAAAGATTATCTACTTGATGATGCTAACCGTAAAGCCGACGGACGTATTGAAACAGAAACTGAACTCGCGGCTCGTTTTAATACATCTCGCTATAAAGTCCGTCAGGCGCTCAGCACTCTGGTACAGATGGGGATGCTTGAACGCGCCCCTCGCCGAGGCAGCGTGTTGAAAAATGTGGGACAAAGCAGCATTAACAACCAACTGCTGATGCAGTTCGATCTGTCTGGTTTTGACATTACGGAATTTACAGAGGCCAGGATCCTGATTGAATGTGCGATCATTCCCCTGGCAACCCGGCGAATCTTTCCGGCCATGCTCTCGAAACTCGAAAATGAACTGAGGCTTATAGAAGAAAACGCAGACAATCCGCAAGAAGCCGATCAACACGATCGGGATTTTCATCTGCTCCTGCTGCAGGCAAGCGGCAACCGTGTTCTGCAGGTTTTCTCTGATGTGTTAATTACTTATTTTGAGAAAACAAGAGAGTCGTTACCGGCAAATGATCGCCAATATTTCCTGGATACCGCGACAAAACAAAGGGAAATCCTGTCATACATTAGAAAAGGTGATGCTCAAATGGCTTCAGAACTGATGCGCACCCATCTGCTCGAGAAGAAAATATAAGATATTGATGTTGCTAAAACCGGGGAGCGGGTTTGAGCATTTCTTTATTTATCGCCCCGTTCTCCAGTGGCTTTACTGCTGCGTGGTGGGTCTGGATCGTTTCGGATCTATAAGAGAGAAGGATGTGCGTTATAATGAGATTCGGCTCTTCAATGATCTGATGGGGGAAATGTGAATATTAGCGATGTAGCGAAAAAAACCGGTTTAACCAGCAAAGCGATACGCTTTTATGAAGAAAAAGGGCTAGTGACGCCGCCGCTGCGTAGCGAAAATGGCTATCGTACATACAACCAACAGCATCTGAATGAACTGACGCTGCTGCGCCAGGCGCGGCAGGTTGGTTTTAATCTGGAAGAGTGCGGTGAGCTGGTAAATCTGTTTAACGATCCGGCGCGTCACAGCGCGGACGTAAAAAAACGCACATTAGAGAAAGTCGCGGACATTGAGCGGCATATCAGCGAGCTGCAGGCCATGCGGTTGCATTTGCTGGCGCTGGCGGAGAGTTGCCCCGGCGATGACAGCGCCGAATGCCCGATCATGGATAATTTTTCTGGCTGCTGTCATCACAAAGCGAAGGCTTAACGGCGAGGGGGATTAAGCATAAACACCACCGTGCCGCGGTACCACGGGGATTTCTCCAGCTGCGCTTCTGCCTGCAGATCCCGGCTGCCGTTTTGCACCAGTCCCAGCTTAAATGGAATACGCAGGCGGCTGAGTGCGGGCAGATACGCCTGGTAATTCGTCACCGTGCGCCGCCCCTGATAGCTCTGCACTACCAGTTCATCAACCGCCAGCGCGTTCAGTGTGGCGACATCGCCTGTTTTTGCCCAATCCAGTAGTCCGGTCACGCCAAGCGCAAACTCGGCCGGTAGCTGTTGGCGTAGCTGCTGTAGAAAACGGGCGTAATCGGTTAGCTGGTGGGTCGCCGCGTCAAAATCAACCTGCAGGCCGACGACGTGGTTGCCAGCGTTCTGCCAGCGTTGCATCAGCCGTATGATACGGGCAGGAATCACCTCCGGTACGTCGAGCGTGGTAAAGCGTACGGTCAGCCAGATTGAGGGAAAAGTCAGTCGACTGACCGGCAGTCCCAAGCGCTGGAAAACCACGTTACCCGACCGAACCAGTACCTCGCCCTGATGCAGATAGACCGTTTGCGCGTTTTTCAGCTCGTCACTGGCCTTCACTCCGGACCACAGCCAGAAGGCCGGATGGTCACGCGCGGCGACGATATCCGCCGCCTGTGCCTGGCCCACCAGTAGCGCGGTTACCAGTAATATTTGAGTTTTTGCGCCCACGGACTTCCCGGATACTGCGTTTTCAGTTGGGTGAACCAGCCCTTACGCTGCAGTTTATCCACGTCATCACCGCCGCATTCGTTAGAGCCTGAAGGCGCATAGCACATGATGGCGCGGTACAGCGCGAAGCTCTTATCTTCGACTTCGGCGGTGGGCGAGGTGATTACCTGCTGATAGTAGCTTTGTCTGTCGAACTGGCCAAACGGCTCCTTACGAGAAATGGCTGCTTCAAGCACGTCGTTGCCAGCGCTGTTTTTCCACAGATCAACATGCGTTTGCGTGGTACGGAAAAATTCGCCTAAACAGTTCAGCGCGTGGGCATCATCCGCTTTTTTACTCAATACCGTTACCGTTTCATTGAGGCTGCGGCAGGTATACCCGGCCTGAGCCGTATCGCCGTTCCAGTCAAAAGTGCTCAGGTTCACGTCATTAAACGCCTCGCCAATGACCGGCGGTGCGATTTCGCTGACAAGCTTTTTATCTTTCAACCAGTCGCCAAAACGATTCTCGGTAAGATCCCGTACCAGCAGCGTATGCAGGGCGATGGTACGTTCTTCGTTATTCGGTCCATGGATGGCCTGCTGACGCAGTTGTTCAAGTGTGGCCTGTGTTTTCAGCACCTGCGAACGAAAACGCAGGTTAGTCACCGCGCTATCCGGAGCGAAAACCGCAGCCACGTCACCGCTATAAACCAGTGTGGCGGCGAGCTTAGCCTGCACATACTGCCGCTGTTCGTTGTCCTGGCTGAGTTTCAGCAACTGCTGCCAGAAATCGCGTGCCGCGGTCCAATTCTTCTGGCCCATCAGGGCTTCGCCGTACAGCACCTGTTCGCTGAAGGCCAGCGTATCGCGCGGTGCCAGTTTTTGCGCTGGCGCGACCGCCTGGATAATCGCCGCATAGTTGCCCGTCGCCAGCCACAGATTCAGTTGCAGATCGCGCCACAGTGGCAGTTTTTGGCTCTGATCAAACACCGGCTTGCTGGCGTCGAGTTGCGTCTGGGTCAGCGTGGGTTTGTTATTGCTATCCAGACGTAACGCGCGTAGCAGTTCGATGTAGCTGACTCGCGGCGCATCGGGGAAGGCTTCCAGCACGGATTGATCGTAGAACGCCATGCCGTAGACATTATCGTATTCGATGACGGTTTCACGCAGCTGCTGTGCGTCAGCCGACTGCTGGAGCGTCTGCTCATACAATCCGGCCAACTGCGGCCATGCCTGTAAATACCAGTTAATTCGGCGCAACATGCCGCGCGTGGAGTCGGCGTATTGCCCCTGCGGAAAGCGTTGCAGATAGGCTTGCGCCAGAATCTGAGCCTGAGAGGCGTCCCCGCGGTTAATTTTAGCGATATCAAAATCGCCATATTCGCCCACGCTGTTCTGACTGCTCTTGTTCAGCGCCGTACGCATCAGCATGTATTGCGCGGTCTCCGCCAGCCACGGGCGATCGCTTTTAGCGAGCTGAGTGAAATCCCGTTCGGCGCTGGCATAATCACCCGCATAGAAGCTGGCGGCTGCTACGAGGTAACTTTTGTAGTGTTGAGCTGGCGAATCCGTCGGGAGAGTGGCGAGAGATGACTCAATCTGTTCACGGGTCGCGTCAGAGAACAGCCCCATACGCGCTTGCGCTAAGGCCTGGCGTTGCTCTGCTGTTAACGCGGTATCGGCCAGCAGTGCGGCAAAAAACTGGCTGACGCTGGCGGTATTATTCGAAACATGACGGTTCTCATGCTCGGCGTCGTTGACGTTGGCTTCATCCGCATTAATGTTCAGCTCGGCCATCTGTCGGGAGAGGGGGCTATCTTCAGCGGATGCCGGGGCAGAGGCTGGCTGCGGGGCTGTTTCATCCCACTGCGGGTGATACGCAAAATAGAAATCGCGGGAGCGGGTGATATCTTCAGGCATCGACTGCACGGGCAGATCAAATGCTTTTTCCTGGCTCAGCAGTCGCAGCAGGTTGTCGCGGCTGTCGTTTGCCGGGTTAAAGGTCGGCGTACCTTTCAGCAGGCAGCTGTCGTCGCTCCATTTGCAGTCTTCCATATCGAAGGAGGCGAAAGCCTGAGGCGCGCCAGCCAGCAAAGAATAAAGGGCAACGGCGAGAGACGTCTTCCTGATCATAGTCTGAATTCCTGTCTATTTTAGTGTGGTACCGCTTTGATAATCAGGGTAATTCCCTCAACGGCAATGACTTCAACCTGCGTTCCCGCGCTCAAATCGTCGCGGGCGCTGACGGGCCACGAACTGTCGCCGACGCGCATATGTCCGCGACCATTGACCAGGGCGCTTTCCAGAATAAATCGACGGCCAACCAACTGCTGACCGCGCTGGTTAAGATGGCTGTCGGCTGGTTTCTGCTCTTTCACGCGTTTTGCCAGCCACTTCCACCACAGCCAGGCCGCCAGTAGCGTGAGTACAGCGAACATCGCTCCCTGCCACGCCCAGTCGAGCGGGAGGAGCCAAACCACCAGTCCGGTTATCACCGCTGCCACGCCGCTCCATAGCAAATAACCGTTACCGCCCAGCATCTCGGCGGCGAGCAACAGACCGCCGAGGCTGAGCCAGAAGATGTGCGGATGGACCAGAATCATCGCTATCATGATTTTTTCCGCTCGCTGGCGCTGTCCTTAACCAGTTCGGCGATCCCGGCAATGGAACCCATCAGGCTGCTGGCATCCAGCGGCATCATCACTACTTTGCTGTTATTCGACGAACCGATATGCTGCAAGGCTTCGGTGTATTTCTGCGCCACGAAGTAGTTCACGGCCTGGATATCTCCGGCGGCAATGGCTTCAGAAACCATCTGCGTTGCGCGGGCTTCTGCTTCTGCGGAACGTTCACGCGCTTCAGCCTGTAAAAACGCGGACTGACGTTCACCTTCCGCTATCAGGATTTTCGACTGCTTCTCACCCTCGGCCTTGACGATTTCCGCCTGGCGGATGCCTTCGGCTTCCAGAATGTAGGCGCGCTTGGTACGTTCGGCTTTCATTTGCGCGTTCATGGCGTCAATCAGTTCCGCCGGTGGACGCACGTCACGAATCTCAATACGGGTGATTTTGATGCCCCAGGGATTGGTGGCCTCATCAACAATATGCAGCAGGCGCGTGTTGATGTTGTCACGCTGGGAGAGCATTTCATCAAGCTCCATTGAGCCGAGAACGGTACGAATGTTGGTCATGGTCAGGTTGATGATTGCCAGTTCGAGGTTACTGACTTCATATGCCGCTTTCGGCGCGTCGATCACCTGAATAAAGCACACAGCATCAATCGAGACGTTGGCGTTATCTTTGGAGATGACTTCCTGAGAAGGGATATCAAGCACTTGTTCCATCATGTTGATCTTACGACCAATACGGTCCATGAACGGTACAACAAGGCTTAAACCCGGCTGCAGGGTTTTGGTGTAACGGCCAAAACGCTCTACCGTCCACTGGTATCCCTGTGGGACGATTTTGACGCCTGCGCCGACGATGACCAGCGCGACAAAAATAAGAATAGGAATAAAAATGAGCATTGATGAAACCTCCTGTTGTGCTGTCCTTTACTGCCTCATTAGTCAAATTATACCCGATTAATCAAGGTGGCTCCCCTATAATAAATTACAGGAATATACCCTTCATACTTCAAGCTGCATGTGCGTTATCTACGTTACTCGGCCCATCCTTGGGCCTCGCCCCTGCGGGGCCGCTGTAAGCAGCGTTCAAATCTGCTCCCGGCAGATTTGTCGTTCACTCCAGTCACATAGCTAGCTATGCTCCTGGAGATTAATGAGGGACATCCATGTCCCTCACCGAAGGCCAGCCTTTGGCTGTTCAAATTCGTTCCTGACGAATTTGTCACTCACTTGCCGCCTTCATGCAACTCGAATTATTTTGGGTATAGACTGTCTGCACGAAAGAGGTAAAAAAGGATCGATAATGGAAGAAAGCAGCATTTTGCTTCAGTTGAAAAATGTCGCCTGGCAGGCGGGGGCGACGCAGGTTCTCAATAACATCTGTTTTAATCTCGATGCCGGAGAATTTAAGCTGATTACCGGCCAGTCCGGCTGCGGTAAAAGTACGTTACTGAAAATTGTGGCGTCGTTAATTAGTCCGAGTTCAGGTGAAATCCTTTTTGAGGGTAAGGAGATATTAACGCTTAAGCCTGAAGCTTATCGCCAGCAGGTCTCTTATTGCGCGCAAACGCCCGCTTTGTTCGGTGACACCGTCTACGACAACCTCATTTTTCCCTGGCAAATCCGCGATAAACGCCCGGAACCGGATGTGTTTCTGGAAGACCTGGCCCGTTTTGAGTTGCCCGAAAGTATTCTCAAAAAAGGGATCAATGAACTGTCCGGCGGCGAAAAGCAGCGCGTCTCGTTAATTCGTAATTTACAGTTTCTGCCAAAAATCCTGCTGCTTGATGAAATCACCAGCGCACTGGATGAGTCCAACAAACGTAACGTGAATGAATTAATTCACCACTATGTTCGCGACAAGAATATTGCCGTGCTGTGGGTGACGCACGATAAAGATGAGATTAATCACGCGGATAATGTCATCACTCTTCAACCGCACGCCGGAGAAATGCAGGAAGTCAGCAATGAACGAGCATAATATTACCAATGAATCACTGGCGTTAGCGATGATGCTGGTGGTGGTCGCCATACTGATCAGTAACAAAGAAAAACTGGCGCTGGAAAAAGATATTCTCTTGAGCGTTTGCCGGGCGGTGGTTCAGCTTATTATCGTCGGCTATGTACTGAAATATATTTTCGGCGTCAATCACAGCATTCTGACCTTATTGATGGTGCTGTTTATCTGTTTTAACGCCGCCTATAACGCGCAGAAACGCAGTAAATATATTGATAACGCTTTTCTCTCGTCGTTTATTGCCATTACGCTTGGGGCGGGGTTGACGCTGTCGGTCCTGGTGTTGTCCGGCTCTATTGAGTTCACGCCGATGCAGGTGATCCCGATTTCCGGGATGATTGCAGGTAATGCGATGGTGGCGGTGGGGTTGTGTTACAACAATCTGGGGCAGCGGTTTAACAGTGAACAGCAGCAAATCCAGGAAAAGCTCAGCCTCGGCGCGACGCCGAAGGTTGCCTCCGCGCCGCTGATTCGCGACAGCATTCGCGCCTCGCTGATCCCGACGATCGATTCAGCGAAGACTGTGGGGTTGGTGAGTTTACCGGGGATGATGTCCGGATTGATCTTTGCAGGTATTGATCCGGTAAAAGCGATTAAGTATCAGATTATGGTGACGTTTATGCTGCTTTCGACCGCCAGCCTGTCAACCATTATTGCCTGCTACCTGACCTATCGGAAGTTCTATAATTCACGCCACCAATTAGTCGTAACGCATTTGAAGAAGACGTGATGTGATGCCGGAGGGAGCGGTATTTGTTGAATTTCCAGGCCCGATAAGCGCAAGCACCATCGGGCCAAATCAAACGGATTAGTACAGCAGCGCGTACAGCTGGCGGCGGTATTTCGAAGCCAGCGCATCGCCGGTTCCCAGTGCGGCAAGGATCTCCTGGAAGGTCTTACGCGCCTGACCGTCGGCAGCCGTAAGATCTTTCTTCAGGTGGCTGAACAGCAATTCCAGCGATTCTTCGTTACGTCCGACCTGATGGAGTTGGATGGCTAATTGCGTGGCCAGCGCGGCATCCTGCGGGTTGCTGGCAACCTGTTGCTGCAACTGTTGGATTTCCGGCGTATCCGCCGCCTGCTTCAGCAGTTCAATCTGTGCGACCAGCCCCTGATAACGGGTATCCTGATCCTGCAATGGAATTGTTTTCAGCACAGCTTCGGCATCGTCAGAACGATTGAGGGCGATTTGCGTTTCCGCCAGCAGCAGGCCGATTTCGCTGCTCTGGTTGGAGAGTTGCCAGGCTTCTTTCAGCAGCGGCAGCGCATCCGCGTGATTACCGGCTTCGATAAACTCGATAGCCTGGCGTGCTTTCAGCTCTTCTTCGCTCGGCAGCACTTTCTCCAGCAGCGCACGAATAACCTCTTCCGGCTGCGGACCCTGGAAACCATCTACCGGCTGACCGTTCTGGAACAGATAAACCGTAGGGATCGCGCGCAGACCAAACTGGGAGGCGATCATCTGTTCGGCGTCGCAGTCGAGCTTGGCGAGAATAAACTGACCATTATACTGGGCGGCAAGGCTCTCCAGCACCGGCGTTAATTGCAGACAATGCTGGCTGCGCTCAGACCAAAAATAGAACAGGACCGGCGTGGTCATCGACTGTTCAAGGGTCTGCTGCAGGTTTGATTCATTAATATTAACAATATTCTGTGTGGACATGGAGTTACTCTCTTTTGTCGATTTCTTGTTACATGGGGGCTGACGCGCGAGCTTCAACTCAACCCTGTAAAATTTTGTCCATTATGCGGCCTGGCAGCAGGCGTTTAAGCAGCATAACTGCCCAGGTCACCAGCGTAACCGGATAACGTAGCTTCGGTTTGTCGCTCTCAAATGCGTGACGCACTTTGGCGACAACCGCTTGTGGTTCCAGCGTAAATCGCGCGGCAATGCCGGGGTTTTCGACGGGGGCATCGCTCTGCGTCTGGTTAACGTTTTCGGTAAAGCGGGTGCGGATGGGGCCAGGTTCAATCAGGCTGACCTTAATCCCACTGTGACGCAGCTCCATACGCAGCGCGTCGGACCAGGCTTCCAGCGCATATTTACTGGCGGCATAGGCACCACGTCCCGGCGTTGAGATCAATCCCATTACCGAGGAGGTCATCACGATGCGCCCTTCGCCGTGAGGTTGCATGGCGGGCAACAGGCGCATGGTAAGCTGATGCGCGCCAAAGAAGTTGGCGGAAAACTGCTGCTCCATCTGCTCACGGCTAATCGTGGGCAGTGGGCCGTAGACGCCGTATCCGGCGTTGTTAAAGATCCCATATAAACGATTATCGGTCAGGGCGATCACCTCATCGGCGGCGCGATCCACGCTTTCGGGTGAATCCAGATCCAGCAATACGCCAGTGAATCCCATGCTGCTCATACGCGCGACATCGTCAGGTTTGCGGCAGCCAGCCAGAATTTGAAAACCCTGGCGCTTTAGCTCAAGCGCGCTTTCCAGGCCGATTCCGCTGGAACATCCTGTTATTAAGACCGATTTTTGCATAACTTTACCTGTCGGGATCTCCGTTGAATTACGAGTCGTGATTAACTAGAGGAGTGAGATGTTGCGCCATCCAGTCGGCAATAAACGGCTGGGCGTCACGATTAGGATGAATACCATCATCCTGCATCCACTGGGGTTTCAGATACACCTCTTCCATAAAAAAGGGCAGCAGAGGGATATCAAACTCTTTGGCGAGCTTTGGATAAATCGCGCTAAAGGTTTCATTATAACGGCGACCGTAGTTTGCCGGCAGACGAATTTGCATTAATAGCGGTTCGGCATTTGCCGCTTTCACGTCCTGCAAAATCGTGCGCAGGGTTTGTTCGGTTTGAGCAGGCGCAAAGCCGCGCAGGCCATCGTTGCCGCCAAGTTCGACCAGTACCCAACGCGGCTGGTGCTGCTTGAGTAATGCAGGCAGACGGGCCAGGCCCTGCTGCGAGGTGTCGCCGCTGATGCTGGCATTCACCACTGGCGTTTTGGTTTGCCATTTATCATTAAGTAGCGCAGGCCACGCGGCGCTGGCGGACATACGGTATCCGGCGCTCAGGCTGTCACCCAGAATTAATAACGTGTCCGCAGCGGCGGCGCGGAAAGTTAACAGGACCAGGAACAGGAAAGGCCAATGCCAGCGGAAAACATTGTTGAAGTTCATCATCTTAAGAAATCCGTCGGTCAGGGTGATCATGAGCTATCCATCCTTACCGGAGTTGAACTGGTTGTCAAACGCGCCGAGACCATTGCGCTGATTGGCGAGTCGGGATCGGGGAAATCCACGCTGCTGGCGATCCTCGCCGGGCTGGACGATGGTTCCAGCGGTGAAGTGAGTCTGGTGGGGCAAGCGCTACATACCATGGATGAAGAAGCCCGGGCACAGCTGCGGGCAAAACATGTGGGATTCGTTTTCCAGTCATTCATGTTAATCCCGACCCTGAACGCACTGGAAAACGTCGAACTGCCCGCGCTGTTGCGTGGTGAAAACAGCGGAAAAAGCCGCGACGGGGCAAAAACGCTGCTCGAGCAACTTGGGCTGGGAAAACGTCTGGATCATCTTCCGGCCCAGCTTTCCGGCGGGGAACAGCAGCGCGTGGCGCTGGCGCGGGCATTTAACGGGCGTCCGGATGTGCTGTTTGCCGATGAGCCGACAGGCAACCTCGATCGCCAGACCGGAGACAAAATAGCCGACCTGTTGTTTTCTCTGAACCGGGAACACGGCACCACCCTGATTCTGGTGACGCATGACCCGCAGTTGGCGGCGCGTTGCGACAGGCGCTTACGTCTGGTGAATGGACAGTTGCAGGAGGAGGCATGATTGCACGCTGGTTCTGGCGCGAATGGCGCTCGCCTTCACTACTGATTGTCTGGCTGGCGCTGAGCCTGGCGGTGGCCTGCGTTCTGGCGCTGGGGAATATCAGCGACCGTATGGAAAAAGGGTTGAGCCAGCAAAGCCGCGAGTTTATGGCGGGCGATCGGTCGTTGCAAAGTTCGCGTACCGTGCCGAAAGCGTGGATTGACGAGGCGCGGCAGCGGGGTTTGAAAGTCGGCGAGCAACTGACTTTTGCGACCATGACTTTTGCCCGTGATACACCGCAGCTGGCGAATGTCAAAGCGGTGGATGACGTGTATCCGATGTACGGCACGTTACAAACTAATCCACCGGGGTTGAAACCACAGCCGGGCATGGTGTTGCTGGCCCCGCGCCTGATGGCGCTGCTCAATCTAAAAATCGGTGATTCTATTGACGTCGGTGATGCCACGCTGCACATCGCCGGAGAGGTGGTGCAGGAGCCGGACTCCGGTTTTAATCCATTCCAGATAGCACCGCGCCTGATGATGAGCATGGCGGATGTCGAAAAAACGGCGGCGGTCCAGCCGGGAAGCCGCGTGACCTGGCGCTATAAATTTGGCGGAACGCCGCAGCAAGTGGACGCGTACGAAAAATGGCTGTTGCCGCAGCTAAAGCCTGAACAGCGCTGGTACGGGCTGGAGCAGGATGAAGGCGCGCTGGGGAAATCTCTGGAGCGTTCGCAACAGTTCCTGCTGCTGTCGGCGCTGTTAACGCTGCTGCTGGCGGTCGCTGCGGTTGCTGTGGCGATGAGCCATTATTGCCGCAGCCGTTACGATCTGGTGGCTATACTGAAAACCCTCGGCGCGGGCAGAGCGCAACTGCGTAGGTTGATTGTTGGTCAATGGCTGATGGTGCTGGCGCTGTCTGGTATTACCGGTGGGCTTTTTGGGCTGTTGTTTGAGCACGCACTGGTGGTGTTACTCAAGCCGGTCCTGCCCGGCGAGCTGCCGCCCGCCAGCCCCTGGCCGTGGCTGTGGGCCTTAGGCACTATGACGGTAATTTCGCTGTTGGTCGGGTTGCGTCCTTATCGGCTACTGCTGGCGACGCAGCCGCTACGTGTGTTACGCCGTGACGTGGTGGCAAACGTCTGGCCGCTGAAGTTTTATTTGCCGGTAGTATTGGTCGTTGTGGTCGTCCTCCTCGCTGGACTGATGGGGGGAAGCCTGCTGTTATGGGCCGTGCTGGCCGGGGCGGTGGTACTGGCGCTGGTGTGCGGCGTGCTCGGCTGGATGCTGCTCAACGTCCTGCGTGGTCTGACGCTCACCTCGCTGCCGTTGCGTTTGGCGGTCAGTCGACTGTTGCGCCAGCCGTGGTCAACGCTCAGCCAGCTGTCGGCATTTTCACTTTCCTTTATGCTGCTGGCGTTGCTGCTGGTGCTGCGTGGCGATCTGCTCGACCGTTGGCAGCAGCAAATGCCGCCAGAAAGTCCCAATTATTTCTTGATCAACATTGCCAGTGAGCAGGTTGTACCGCTGAAGTCATTTTTGTCGGAACATCAGGTGATCCCGGAATCGTTCTATCCGATTGTACGGGCGCGTCTGACAGCCATTAACGATAAGCCGACCGAAGGCAATCAGGATGAGGCGCTTAACCGTGAGCTTAATCTGACCTGGCAGGATACCCGCCCGGATCATAACCCGATAACCGCCGGAAGCTGGCCGCCAAAAGCGGGTGAAGTGTCGATGGAAGAAGGGCTGGCGAAGCGGCTAAACGTGAAGCTCGGCGATCGGGTGACCTTTATGGGCGATACCCAGGATTTCAGCGCCACGGTCAGCAGCCTGCGTAAAGTGGACTGGGAAAGCCTGCGGCCTAACTTCTTCTTTATTTTCCCTTCAGGGGCGCTGGACGATCAGCCCCAGAGCTGGTTAACCAGCTTTCGTTGGGAGAACGGCAACGGCATGTTGACGCAGCTTAACCGCGAATTCCCGACCATCAGCCTGCTGGATATTGGCGCCATCCTCAAACAGGTGGGCCAGGTGCTGGAGCAGGTAAGTAGAGCGCTGGAAGTGATGGTGGTGCTGGTTACCGCCTGCGGCATGTTGTTGCTGTTGGCGCAGGTTCAGGTGGGGATGCGTCAACGTCATCAGGAACTGGTGGTCTGGCGCACGCTGGGAGCAGGCAAGAAATTGCTGCGTACCACGCTGTGGTGCGAGTTCGCTATGCTCGGGATGGTCGCCGGGCTGGTGGCGGCCATCGGTGCGGAAACCGCGCTGGCGGTATTGCAAACCCGCGTATTTGACTTCCCGTGGGAGCCGGACTGGCGGCTGTGGGTTGTGTTGCCGCTTTGTGGGGCATTGCTCCTCTCTCTATGCGGCGGATGGCTCGGTTCACGTCTGCTAAAAGGTAAAGCGCTGTTCCGTCAGTTCAGTAGTTAATTCCTGTCAGTGATGATTACGCACCGGTTTTTAAATCGGTGCGTTTTTTTTCTATGTAGCACAAATTGATAACTCCTTGATATTTAACAGCACAGAACAATAAAAACCCGACAACACGAGTGTATTAATAAACGTTAATATTTGTATGCTGAATAATTGGCAGGCTATCTATCAAGGTACAAATAATGACTATAAAAAAAACGGCGCTGGCGGTATCGATCGGCGCAGCAGTGGCATTAACGACTTTCGCTTCCCAGGCGGAAATCACGGTCCTGAAACAAGATCCGCAGGCGGGCGATCCGCTCAGCCGTCTTAACTTCACCGTCGGCGGTAGTATTCGTCCGCAGTTCCAGAATATGGCCGGTGACGATGGTAAGAATGGCTACAAACGTAATGGTTTCGACGGCGGGACCCGTTTCCGCTTCGCCGCAGACTACTATCTGTTTGATGACATCAGTTGGGTGAGCTACTACGAGCTGGGCGTTAACTTCCCGGCCATGTTCAACTGGGATAATCACTACGCTGACGGCGCCAACGACACCACGCGTCGTATGCTGTACACCGGTCTGAAGAGCGCGACCTGGGGTACGCTGACCTTCGGTCAACAGAACAGCATTTACTATGACGTGGTCGGGGCGAAAACGGATATCTGGGACTACGATATGATCGGTCAGGCGCCAGGTAACGGTATCAATGGCGACTATGACGGTTCCTATCGTACACGTAAATCGCTGAAGTATAAGAAAACGGTGGGTGATGTTGATCTCTATGCATCTTATTTGTTCAGCGATGATTACAACCCGAACAACGGCCTGCGCTACAAGCGTAAAGGCGGCGGCTCGTTGGGTGTGGATTATCACATCACTGATGACCTGACCTGGGGCACCGCGTGGAACTATACCCGTGCGGAAATGCGCGGCGACGGCAACAAAACCTACGATCAAAACATCGTCGGTACCGCACTGAGCTGGAAACCGGATAACTGGACCTTCTCAATGGGCGGCGGCTGGTATCAAAACTTCATGACCACCAAAAAAGTTTCGGTTAATGACTACTTTGCCGGTGATGCGTGGGGTCTGGAATACTTCGCAGGTTACACCTTCCCGGTTGGTCAGTATGCGCTGAAATCTGTTCAGCCTTACTTTATGGGAGATCGCATCGAGTACGTGAATGGTCGTAACTATCTGCGTACCGACAACGGTGTGGGTATCAGCTTCCAGCTGGATTACGGTTTCCGTGTGGATTACGAACACGTCTTTACCTCCAGCACCGACAACCTGGGCGATATGAACCTGGTGCGTCTGCGTTACGACTTCTAAGTCAATTTCCCTTCCAAAGCCGGGTAACCAGGGCGTTATCCGGTTTTTTTACTCTCCCTTGCCGAAAAACGCATAAGCACCTTCCTTGCACATTCAACGACATACTTCGCAACATCATGAAATAATTTCAAGGACAGCGGGTTGTGATCTGTGTCATGTTAGAAATCTGCCTGTTATCAGGCCAACGAGAACAACGCCGCATGAACGGCGTGAGACATGACACCACAACGTTAAAATGGAGAAAATATGGGATTGCGTCAGAGTTTACGCGTTGCGACCGGGGCGCTGTTACTGGCCTGCGGTTTACAATTTGCTCATGCGAACAGTGACCCGCATACCATCGTGTTTGGCGTCGCGCCTGGGCCGTACGGCGATATGGTGAAACAGGCCATTGCCCCTACGCTGAAAGAGAAAGGTTACAAGGTGGTGGTGCGCGAATTCAGCGACTACGTGCAGCCGAATATGGCGCTTTCCAACGGCAGCATTGATGCCAACCTGTTCCAGCACTCGCTCTATTTTGACAAATTCACCGCCGATAAAGGGCTAAAGCTGAGCAAGCTGATTGTGGTCCCGACGGCCGGGATGGGGTTTTACTCGCACAAAATCAAAAGCCTGGATGAGTTGAAAAAAGGGGATGTGATCACGCTGTCCAACGATCCGACCAACCTGGCCCGCGGTCTGCGTTTCCTGCAATCCATTGGCCTTATCACCATCAAAGACAATATCGATCCTACGAAAGCCTCCGAGCGCGATATCGCCAGCAACCCGAAAGGGCTGGTGTTTAAACCCCTGGAAGCAGCACAACTACCGCGCACTTTGGACGGTGTGACCGGCGCGCTGGTCAACGGTAACTTTGCCGTGGCGGCAAAACTGGATCTTTCCAGCGCCATCAAGCAAGAGCATCTGGACGAAAATCTGAAAAATATCATTGCGGTACGCAGTGAAGATGCGGATAAACCGTTCGCGAAAGATATTGTTGAAGCGGTGAAGTCCCCGGCGTATCGCGCGGTGATCGACGATCCGCAAAACATCTACAGCGCCTTCCAGAAACCGGAATGGATGTCGGCAGCCCAATAATCGCTGCATGCAAGGGTTAACAGGGGCAGCGGCGACTGCCCTTTTCGCATTTCTGAGGTGGATATGATTGAGATAGAAAAGGTTTGCGTGGATTTTACCGCAGGCCGTGGACCCTCAACCCGGGCGGTTGATGATGTCAGCTTGCACATTGGCGCGGGCGAGATATTTGGTATTGTCGGAACCAGCGGCGCGGGGAAAAGTACGCTACTGCGCACCTTGAACGCCTTAACCCGTCCGAGCCAGGGAAGCGTGAAGGTGAACGGCGTAGAAATTTCTGCGCTGGAAGGCACTCAGTTACGTAAAGCGCGCCAGCGTATTGGCATGATTTTCCAGCACTTTAATCTGATGCATACCCGCACCGTGGCGCAAAACGTCGCCTTTAGTCTGAAAGCTGCCGGATGGGAACGCAGCAAGATTGCTCCACGCGTCAAGGAGATTCTGGCGCTGGTCGGACTGTCTGATAAGGCGAACCGTTTTCCGGTTCAGCTCAGCGGTGGTCAGAAGCAGCGCGTGGGCATTGCCCGTGCGATTGCCAATCATCCGGATGTGTTGCTGTGTGATGAACCCACTTCCGCGTTAGATCTCGAAACCTCGGCCACGATTCTGGCGTTGCTTAAGCAGATCAATCAACAGTTGGGGATCACGATCGTGCTGATCACTCACGAGATGAACGTGATCAAATCGATTTGCGATCGCGTGGCGGTGATGTCAGGCGGCAAGGTGGTGGAGTCCGGTGAGGTGTTTGACGTTTTTGCTCACCCGCAGCACGCCTTTACTCAACAACTGGTGTCGCATACCCTCAATCTGACGCTACCTGAACGTCTGCGCCAGCATCTGCCCGGCCAGTTGCTGAAAATTCTTTTTATCGGCGATTCGGCGGAACAGCCTGTGCTGTCAGAAGTTGCGGTTAAGTTTGGCGTGGCGGTGAACATTCTGCACGGCAAAATTGAATATATCGGCGAACGCGCGCTGGGGATTCTGGTGGTGCAACTGACCGCGCCGCATAACCCTTCTGCGGTGGATATCGCCGTGGAACATATTCGTCAACGTACTGCTCAAGTGGAGGTGATTCGTGGATGATTTATTGCCTGATTTGACGCTGGCGTTTAATGAAACCTTCCAGATGTTGAGCATCTCAACGGTGCTGGCGATTATTGGCGGTTTGCCGCTCGGTTTTCTTATTTTCGTCACCGACCGGCATTTATTCTGGCAGAACCGTTTTGTGTATCTGCTCAGCTCCGTGCTGGTGAATATTATCCGCTCGGTACCGTTTGTGATCCTGCTGGTGCTGCTGCTACCGCTCACCCAGTTTTTGCTCGGGAACACCATCGGGCCGATTGCGGCATCGGTCCCGCTCTCGGTGGCGGCGATCGCTTTTTATGCCCGGCTGGTGGATAGCGCGCTACGTGAAGTGGATAAAGGCATTATTGAGGCGGCGGAAGCTTTTGGCGCCAGCCCGATGCGCATCATTTGCACCGTTCTGTTACCTGAGGCGAGCGCGGGACTGCTGCGTGGGCTGACGATCACGCTGGTGAGCCTGATCGGTTACTCCGCGATGGCCGGGATTGTCGGCGGCGGTGGGGTAGGTGACCTGGCGATTCGCTTTGGTTATTACCGCTATGAAACCCAGGTCATGATCGTCACCGTTGTCGCGCTGATTATTCTGGTGCAGGTCGTCCAGGTGCTGGGCGACTGGCTGGCAAAACGCGCGGATAAGCGCGACAGACATTGATCACTACGCGTTAAGCCATCCGGCAACGTCGTGCCATGTGCCGCGAAAGACGATTTTCGCGGCTTTCTTTTCCAGTTGATAGCGATACATCGGATCATAATACTCGTTGAGTAACGGCACCAGCCAGCCCATGTGAGCGTCGGTACTGCCCGTCGACTGCTGTTCGCGCAGAGCCACGTCAAGCAGGGCGGTCAGCTCGGCAAAACGCTGTAATCCCAGACGACGGCGAATAGCGAACAGGCCGTGGTGCAGATACTCACTGTATTCCTCCCAGCCCTGGCTCTCACCATAAGCCTGGGTAAAATCGTGGTGCATGCGCACGAAATACTCCTCGCGCAGGCGCTCCAGACGAAGCTCAAAAGGATCGTCCACCACCGCAATGGATGCCTCGGTCATGCGCTCGCGCAGGCATTCGGGCAGATGGTTAGCGCCGATCATGCGGCCTTCATCTTCCAGTACCCACTGGCGCAAATCCTGTCGGCTGTCCGTTTTGAGCATTTCGACCGCCAGCAGGTTTTCAAAACTCGCCTGGCTTAGCTGCGGTTCCACGGTACGTCCAAACGAGGAACCACGATGGTGCGCCAGTCCTTCGAGATCCACACCGTTCGGCTGCTGTTGTACCAATTGCGTTTTACCGTTCCCGGTACAGCCGCCAATTAAGACGATCGGTTTTTGCACCAATTCTTCCGTTATCCGTATGACCGCCTGGCGCAGAGCCTTATAACCGCCCTGTATCAGCGGATAGTCAACGCCGGACTCGTGCAGCCATTGCTGCACAATATGTGAACGCTGACCGCCTCGCGCGCAGCATAAATATCCTTTTGGGTGTTGACGACAGGCATCCTGCCAGGCGTTCATGCGCTGTTGGCGGGTTTCACCCGAGACCAGTTGATGGCCCAATTCGAGCGCAGCCTCAGGCCCCTGACGTTTATAACAGGTACCGACTGCGGCGCGTTCGTCATCGTTCATTAAGGGGAGATTGACCGCGCCCGGCATCGCGCCTTGTTGAAATTCGACGGGGGCGCGTACATCGATAATAGGCGTACCGGCGAGCAGAATCGCGCGATAGTCCTGTGCTGTTTGTGTGTCTTGCATAGTAAAAAACGAAACCTCAAATCATCTTGCGTATCATTTTACGCGCCAAAGAGCAGGATGACTTGATTTTCAATCGCGTGCATTGTTGAAAATTGCTAAAAATCCGGCGATTTCTGGTTTTCGTTGCGTAAATAACGTCACAATATCTTCCACAGCCTTACCTGCGCCAAACTTATGCCAGGCGAGACTTAAGGGCGAAGGGGGGCGCATGGTAGGAATAATGCTACTGACCAGTTGCCCGTTATCAAGCAATGGCTGGCACAGCGGTTGCGGAACAAAGCCGATACCCACCCCAGCAAGATGCGCCGCAATCTTGGTTTCCATGTCCGGGACAATAATCTCTTTTTGACCGGGAAGCCGCCACGCGACCCGTTTGGTCAGGGTGCGCGCACTGTCTTCAATGTTGATCGCCGGAAAACGGCGCAACTGCGCTTCCGTTAATGGACCACTGACGCCTGCCAATGGATGATTCGCCGACATAACAAACCGCCACTGAACAGACCCCAAAGGATCGAGGGTAAAGGTGTTGGCCATTGGTTCAGTACCCGTGACGCCGATGGCCAAAGAGAATCCTTCATATAGCAGTGAATCCCAGACGCCCATATAGATTTGCCGGGAAAAGTGAAACTGAGTAAAGGGATAGCGGGCGTTAAGCCAGGATAACAGGCGAGCGACGGCTTGCGGGCTATACAGCAGGTTGTTGACCACGATATTCACCTGCCGCTCTACGCCGTCGTTCACTTGCTGTAATTCGCTGGGCATGCTGTCCAGCCAGGCGAGCCAGTCTTTTGCCTGAGAAAGAAGATGCGAGCCCGCGGCGGTTAACGTAACGCTGCGGGTGGTGCGAAAGAACAGAGCAACCCCGGTATTTTCTTCCAGAAGCTTAATGCGATAGCTGATGGTGGCCGTGGTTTTACACAAGCGATCCGCCGCCCTGGAGAAGCTCCCTGTTTCGGCTACGCCAATAAAAGTACGCAGTGTTTCTGGATCAAACATCGTCAGCTACTCCCTGAATGCTCTTCCGCAAGCCTGATTTCTTGTTCTCTGATTTATAAGTATTTTTACATAATGGCCTTGTTTAAATTGTGGTCTAAATCGAATTTTGGAAAAATATTCCAACTTTTGTGTTGATGTTAAATCCCGAAGGTTTTAGATTGCATGATATTGAAGCCGCTAAGAGTTCTGGCTGCGGTTCAGAGGAATTCAGTTACAAGGAAAAGATGATGAAACTTGAGGTATTACCGTTAAATCAGCACACGTTCAGCGCCTATGGCGATGTCATAGAAACCCATAAACGTGATTTTTTTCATATCAATGATGGGGTGGTTGAACGTTATCACGATCTGGCTAATGTGGAGATCCTTGAGCAGGACCGTACGCTCATCAGCATTAACCGCGCGCAACCGGCAACGATGCCTATTATTGTGCATGAACTGGAGCGCCACCCGCTGGGCACCCAGGCATTTATGCCCATGAAGGGCGAAGCGTTTGTGGTGATTGTCGCGCTTGGTGAGGACAAACCCGATCTTTCCACCTTAAAAGCCTTTATCACCAATGGTCAACAGGGTGTGAATTACCACCGAAACGTCTGGCATCATCCGCTGTTTGCCTGGCAAACCGTGACCGATTTTCTGACGGTCGATCGTGGTGGTAGCGATAATTGCGATGTTGAACGTATCCCGGCACATGAACTCTGTTTTGCGTGACGCTATTGGCCTTCTTGCTTAATATGAGCATATTGTTCATTGTTTATGCTCATATTTTGGGCCGGAGTAAATGTAGTGGAGACGGAAGTAAGACGGCGCGGCAGGCCTGGACAGACGGAGCCGGTTGCGCAGAAAGGCGCTCAGGCGCTCGAAAGAGGCATTGCGATTTTGCAGTATCTCGAAAGAAGTGGGGGGAGTTCGTCAGTCAGCGATATTTCCGGCAGTCTGGATTTACCGCTCTCCACGACTTTTCGCCTGCTAAAGGTTTTACAGGGTGCTGATTTTGTCTATCAGGACAGTCAGTTAGGTTGGTGGCACATCGGTTTAGGCGTCTTCAATGTGGGCTCCGCGTATATTCATAATCGCGACGTCCTGTCGGTAGCCGGACCGTTTATGCACCGATTAATGCTGCTGTCAGGCGAAACGGTGAATGTCGCGATTCGTAATGGCACTGAAGCGGTGCTGATTGGCCAGAAGGAGTGCAAATCGATGGTCAGGATGTGTGCACCTTTGGGCAGCCGTATGCCGTTGCATGCTTCCGGCGCGGGGAAAGCACTGCTTTATCCGCTGATGGAAGAAGAGTTAATGGACATTGTCGTGAAAACGGGTTTGCAGCAGTTTACGCCGAATACGTTGGTGGATTTTCCTACTCTGCTGCGTAATCTGGAACAGGCGCGCGAGAATGGCTATATCGTTGATCACGAAGAACATGTTGTTGGATTGAATTGCATCGCTTCGGCTATCTATGACGATGCAGGCAGTGTAGTGGCTGCCATCTCTATTTCGGGGCCCGCATCCAGACTGACGGAAGATCGTTTTATTAGTCAGGGGGAGCTGGTACGGGATACAGCACGAGATATCAGTACGGCGCTTGGGTTAAAAGCACCCGTAGCTTAAGTCGCAACCCGCTCAGAGGAGCGGGACTTTTTTGGATTTTTTTAAAGTTGGAAAAATTTTCCAATAAATAGAGGTAGAAAGAAAATGGCAAAAATGAGAGCCGTTGACGCGGCAATGTATGTGCTGGAAAAAGAAGGTATCACCACCGCATTTGGCGTGCCTGGAGCGGCAATCAACCCGTTCTATTCCGCAATGCGTAATCACGGCGGCATCCGTCACATTCTGGCTCGCCACGTTGAAGGCGCCTCCCATATGGCGGAAGGTTATACGCGTGCCGCAGCAGGCAACATTGGCGTCTGCCTTGGCACTTCTGGCCCGGCAGGAACTGACATGATCACTGCACTGTATTCCGCCTCTGCCGACTCTATTCCTATTTTATGTATCACTGGTCAGGCGCCTCGTGCCCGCCTGCATAAGGAAGATTTTCAGGCTGTCGATATTGAATCTATCGCTAAACCAGTCAGCAAAATGGCGGTAACGGTACGTGAAGCGGCACTGCTGCCTCGGGTTTTACAGCAGGCATTCCATGTCATGCGCTCAGGTCGCCCTGGCCCGGTGCTGATCGATTTGCCTTTTGATGTCCAGGTTGAAGAAATCGAATTCGATCCCGACATGTATGAGCCTTTGCCAGTATACAAACCTGCCGCCAGCCGCAAGCAAATTGAGAGAGCGCTGGAAATGCTGATCCAGGCGGAACGTCCGGTCATCGTCGCAGGGGGCGGGGTGATTAATGCTGATGCTTCCGCACTGCTGCAACGTTTTGCGGAGCTGACCCATGTACCGGTTATCCCCACGTTGATGGGCTGGGGATGTATCCCTGACGATCATGAGTTAATGGCCGGCATGGTAGGGCTACAAACCGCACACCGCTACGGAAATGCCACGCTGCTTGCTTCTGATATGGTGTTCGGTATTGGTAACCGTTTTGCTAACCGTCACACTGGCTCCGTCTCGAAGTACACTGAAGGGCGAAAAATCATTCATATCGACATTGAACCGACGCAAATTGGCCGTGTTCTGTGCCCGGATTTAGGTATTGTTTCTGATGCCAAAGCCGCGCTGACCTTGTTGATTGACGTCGCTCAGGAAATGCAGAAAGCCGGACGTTTACCTTGCCGGAATACCTGGGTTGCTGAATGCCAACAGCGTAAGCGGACGTTACTGCGTAAAACCCACTTCGACAATGTCCCGGTGAAACCGCAGCGTGTCTACGAAGAGATGAATAAAGCCTTTGGTCGCGACGTTTGCTACGTCACCACCATCGGATTATCACAAATTGCCGCTGCGCAAATGCTGCATGTGTTCAAAGAGCGTCACTGGATCAACTGCGGTCAGGCTGGCCCTCTCGGCTGGACGCTGCCTGCTGCATTAGGGGTTTGTGTTGCCGATCCAACACGCAACGTCGTCGGGATTTCGGGGGATTTTGACTTCCAGTTCCTGATTGAAGAACTGGCGGTGGGCGCGCAATTCAACATTCCTTACATCCATGTGCTGGTCAACAACGCCTATCTGGGCCTGATTCGTCAATCGCAGCGTGCTTTTGATATGGATTACTGCGTCCAACTGGCGTTTGAAAATATCAACTCCAGCGAAGTAAACGGCTATGGCGTCGATCACGTCAAAGTGGCAGAAGGATTAGGTTGTAAGGCCATTCGCGTCTTCAAACCTGAAGATCTCGCTCCGGCGTTTGAACAAGCCAAAGTCCTGATGGCGCAGTATCGTGTTCCGGTTGTTGTCGAAGTGATCCTTGAGCGAGTGACCAATATCTCGATGGGTAGCGAACTGGATAACGTGACCGAGTTTGAAGAGGTTGCAGACGGTGCAGTTGATGCGCCAACCGAAACCTGTTTTATGAAATATGAATAGAGGAGGTGACAGATGTTACGGTTCTCAGCCAATCTTTCCATGCTGTTTCTGGAATACAGTTTTCTTGAGCGTTTCGACAAAGCGGCGCAAGCGGGGTTTCGTGGCGTAGAGTTTATGTTTCCCTACGATTACGACATTGACGTATTAAAGGAAAAACTGCTGACCAACAAGCTGGAGCATACGTTGCATAATCTCCCCGCCGGAGATTGGGCGTCGGGTGAACGCGGTATCGCCTGTATTCCGGGTCGCGAAGAAGAATTTCGTGATGGTGTAGCGGCGGCTATTCGCTATGCAAAGGGGCTAGGTAATAGAAAAATCAATTGCCTGGTAGGTAAAACACCGGCGGGTTTTTCGGCTGAACAGATCCAGCAAACGCTGGTGGAAAATCTCCGCTATGCGGCCAACATGTTAGCGAAAGATGATATTTTATTGCTGATTGAGCCGATCAACCATTTTGATATTCCTGGTTTCTATCTCACCGGTACGCATCAGGCGTTAGCGTTAATTGATAGCGTCGGATGCAATAATATCAAAATTCAGTATGACATTTATCATATGCAGCGCATGGAAGGGGAGTTAACCCAAACCATGACTACGTGGGCAAATAAAATAGGTCATTTGCAAATTGCAGATAACCCTCGTCGCGGAGAGCCAGGGACCGGGGAAATCAATTATGACTTTATTTTTAAGTTTATTGATAAATCAGGTTATGACGGGTGGGTAGGTTGCGAATATAAGCCACTGACGACCACCGAAGCGGGATTATCGTGGATTGATCAGTATCGATAATTTGTAAGTAATTTCAGGCAACACTATTTTTTCCACTCTGTTGGAAGGAGATCGTTTTGCCTGAATTCAGGAATACCGACAGATATAAAAGAGGTTGCAAATGAAACTGGGATTTATTGGCCTGGGTATTATGGGATCGCCAATGGCGATTAATTTGGCTCGCGCTGGACATCAATTACATGTCACGACCATTGGACCTGTGGCTGAAGAGTTGCTGTCACTGGGGGCGGTTAATGTTGAAACTGCGCGTCAGGTAACTGATTTCGCAGATATTATCTTCATCATGGTGCCGGATACGCCGCAGGTTGAAGAAGTGCTTTTTGGTGAACACGGATGCGCTAAAACCGCATTGCAGGGAAAAACCATTGTCGATATGAGTTCTATTTCTCCAATAGAAACTAAGCGTTTTGCTCAGCAGGTTAATGAACTCGGCGGGGATTACCTGGATGCGCCCGTGTCCGGTGGGGAAATTGGCGCTCGCGAAGGGACGCTGTCCATTATGGTTGGCGGTGAACCTGATGTATTTGAAAGGGTTAAACCGCTCTTTGATATTCTGGGAAAAAATATCACCCTGGTGGGCGGAAATGGTGATGGCCAAACCTGTAAAGTAGCTAACCAAATTATCGTTGCCTTAAATATTGAAGCCGTTTCTGAAGCGCTGGTATTTGCCTCTAAAGCGGGCGCGGATCCGGTTCGCGTGCGTCAGGCATTAATGGGCGGATTTGCCTCATCTCGTATTCTGGAAGTACATGGTGAGCGCATGATTAAACGCACTTTTGATCCCGGTTTCAAAATTGCATTGCATCAAAAAGATCTCAACCTTGCATTACAAAGTGCCAAGGCGCTCTCTTTGAATTTGCCTAATACGGCAACCTGTCAGGAGTTATTTAATACCTGTGCCGCAAATGGTGGAAGCCAGTTGGATCACTCGGCAATGGTTCAGGCTCTGGAATTAATGGCTAATCATAAATTGTCATGATCGTTGGTATCGCTGCAATCCTGCAGCGATACATTCTAATCAGACACACTTTGGAAAGGTGCATGTCATGAGTGAAAAAAATACATCCGGTATTGAATACTGGAAGAAGATCGTCGTCGTAATGAGTCTGGGTTGGGTAGCGATATGGATTTATCGCACCGTATTAACCCCTATTTATCCTGAGATTCAGGCTTCCCTGGGCAATGTCAGCAATGCTGAAATTGGCGCCATCGCCAGTTTCTATTTTTTCGCCTATTGCAGCATGCAAATTCCCTGCGGAATTTTGGTCGATAAGCTTGGCCAGAAAATTATGCTGATGTGTGGGTTTACGCTCTTTATTATTGGTACGCTCAGTATCGCAAAAGCCACTGGACTGGTGATGATCTATGCCGGTTCGCTGATGGCAGGAGCGGGCTGCGCCTCTTTCTTTAGTTCAGCGTATTCCCTCTCTTCGGCAAATGTCCCACAGGCTCGCCGGGCACTGGCAAACGCCATCATTAATAGCGGCTCTGCGATTGGGATGGGGATCGGTTTGATCGGCTCCAGCGTGTTGGTTAAAAGTATGAGCATGGCCTGGCAAAACGTGTTGTTCCTGGTTGCGGCTGTGTTGGTGGTGATGTTGTGCGTATTTACTTTGGTTATCCGCGGTAAGGCAAAAAGCGAAACGGCGGTGTCAGAGCAAAAAACGCAGACGGCAACGATGACAGAAGAGAAAAGTCCGCCGTTGTTTTCGGGTCTGTTATGCAGCGTCTACTTCCTCTATTTTTGTACCTGTTATGGCTATTACCTGATTGTGACCTGGCTTCCGTCTTATCTGCAGACTGAAAGGGGATTTGATGGTGGCGCGATTGGGGTTGCCTCGGCTTTGGTCGCCGTGGTGGGGGTTCCCGGTGCGTTGTTCTTCAGCCATCTGTCCGATAAATTCCGTAACAGTAAAGTCAAAGTCATTCTTGGGCTGGAAATTATGGCCGCCGCAATGCTGGTGTTTACGGTGTTATCGCCGAATACCACGATGTTGATGGTCAGCCTGACCCTGTATGGTTTACTGGGAAAAATGGCGGTGGACCCCATCCTGATCTCCTTCGTGTCAGAGCAGGCGTCGGCGAAAACGCTGGGCAGAGCATTTAGCCTGTTTAACTTCTTTGGTATGAGTTCAGCCGTTATTGCGCCAACGTTAACCGGATTTATTTCCGATTTGACTGGCTCAAAAGAGATAAGCTTTGTCATCTCTGCTTGTCTGGTTGTTACCGGAACGCTTATTTTTGCCGGCGTGACGTTATATAAAAAGAAAGCAACGCCAGTTACTGCTTCAGCATAAAAATATAATTAAAACTATTTGCATTACTTTATATATTGTTTTTGTTCCGCATAGCTAAACCCATTACAACGTTATCCGATACGTGACAAGAGGGATTTATGGAACATCAAAGAGATCTATACCAACAACGTGGTTATAGTGACGACTTATTACCAAAAACGGCAGCACAACGAAACTGGAAAACATTTAACTATTTTACTTTATGGATGGGGTCAGTACATAACGTACCTAATTACGTTATGGTTGGCGGTTTTTTCATTCTCGGGCTGTCCACATTCAGTATTATGTTGGCTATTATTATTAGTGCATTGTTTATTGCATTAGTCATGGTTATGAACGGCGCCGCCGGAAGTAAATACGGTGTACCTTTTGCAATGATTCTGCGTGGCTCGTATGGCGTACGTGGCGCGCTTTTCCCGGGATTATTAAGAGGCGGGATTGCTGCAATTATGTGGTTCGGTCTGCAATGTTATGCCGGATCGCTGGCTTTTCTTATTCTGATTGGCAAGATATGGCCTGGTTTTTTAACGCTGGGCGGTGACTTTACATTACTGGGGTTGTCCCTGCCGGGGTTAATCACATTTATTATCTTTTGGCTGATTAACGTCGGTATCGGTTTTGGCGGCGGTAAAGTATTAAATAAATTTACTGCGATCCTGAATCCTTGCATTTATATCGTTTTTGGCGGAATGGCTATCTGGGCTATATCCCTGGTAGGGATTGGCTCCATTATGGACTACATTCCGGGCGGTGTGCAAAAAGCGGGAAACAGCGGATTCCTGTTCCTGGTAGTGATTAACGCCGTGGTTGCCGTATGGGCTGCTCCGGCGGTGAGCGCATCGGACTTTACGCAAAATGCCCACTCATTTCGTGAACAGGCGTTAGGCCAGACGCTGGGTCTTATTGTCGCGTACGTGTTATTTGCGATTGCCAGCGTGTGTATTATTGCCGGTGCCAGTATTCATTATGGAACGGATACCTGGAATGTGCTGGATATCGTACAGCGTTGGGACAGTCTGTTTGCCTCCTTCTTCGCGGTTTTAGTTATTCTGATGACCACAATCTCAACAAACGCTACGGGTAATATAATCCCGGCTGGTTATCAGATTGCCGCAATTGCGCCAACAAAACTAACATATAAAAATGGTGTATTGATTGCCAGTATTATTAGTTTACTGATTTGTCCATGGAAACTCATGGAAAATCAGAGCAGTATTTATCTGTTTCTGGATATCATTGGCGGTATGCTCGGCCCTGTTATCGGTGTTATGTTAGCGCATTATTTTGTCGTTATGCGTGGCAAGATTAATCTTGATGAATTATATACCGCCAGCGGTGATTACCAATATTATGATAATGGATTTAACCTGACTGCATTCTCCGTAACGTTAGTGGCGGTAATTCTTTCACTGGGTGGAAAGTTTATTCCATTCCTCGAGCCATTATCGCGAGTGTCGTGGTTTGTTGGGGTTATTGTCGCATTTGTGGCATATGCCTTACTGAAAAAAAGAACGGTTGGACAACCTGGCGCGGTACAAAAAGCGACAAGCCAGTTGTAACGAAATCAGTAAAAGTAAGTTTAAGCGTGCGTTATTTATAAAAACTATCTGTATCCATACAAGGAGTTCGTTATGTCTTTTGATTTAATTATTAAGAACGGTACTGTTATTTTAGAAAATGAAGCTCGTATTGTTGATATTGCCGTCCAGGCAGGAAAAATCGCCGCCATTGGCGAGAATCTGGGTGAGGCAAAGCAGGTAATAGATGCGACAGGTCTGGTGGTTTCACCGGGCATGGTTGATGCGCATACACATATCTCTGAGCCGGGACGTACACATTGGGAAGGCTATGAGACCGGAACGCGTGCCGCGGCAAAAGGTGGTATTACCACAATGATCGAAATGCCTCTCAACCAGCTGCCCGCGACGGTAGATCGTGAAACCATCGAACTTAAATTTGATGCGGCAAAAGGCAAATTGACCATTGATGCCGCGCAGCTTGGCGGTCTGGTTTCTTACAACCTTGATCGTCTGCACGAGCTGGATGAGGTCGGTGTCGTCGGTTTCAAATGCTTCGTTGCTACCTGTGGCGATCGCGAAATCGACAATGACTTCCGTGACGTTAACGACTGGCAGTTCTACAAAGGCGCGCAGAAGTTAGCAGAAATGGACCAGACGGTGCTGGTGCATTGCGAAAATGCGCTCATTTGCGACGAGCTTGGCGAGGAAGCTAAACGCGAAGGCCGAGTGACGGCACATGATTATGTGGCTTCACGTCCGGTTTTCACTGAGGTGGAAGCTATTCGCCGCGTGCTGTATCTGGCGAAAGTCGCTGGTTGCCGCCTGCACGTTTGCCATATCAGCAGCCCGGAAGGCGTGGAAGAAGTGACTCGTGCCCGTCAGGAAGGCCAGGATGTGACCTGCGAATCCTGCCCACATTATTTTGTGCTGGATACCGATCAGTTTGAAGAGATTGGCACGCTGGCAAAATGTTCTCCGCCGATCCGCGATCGACAGAATCAACAAGGCATGTGGGAAAAACTGTTCAATGGTGAGATTGACTGCCTGGTTTCCGACCACTCGCCATGCCCACCAGAAATGAAGGCTGGCAATATCATGCAGGCGTGGGGCGGCATTGCCGGGCTGCAGAGCTGTATGGACGTCATGTTTGATGAGGCCGTGCAAAAACGCGGTATGTCGCTGCCGCTATTCGCTAAATTGATGGCAACCAACGCCGCAGATATTTTCGGCCTGAAGCAGAAAGGACGTATTGCCCCGGGTAAAGATGCTGACTTCGTCTTTATTCAACCGGACAGCAAATATGTTCTGAAAAACGAAGACCTGGAATATCGCCACAAGGTCAGTCCGTATGTTGGCCGGATGATTGGCGCGCGCATTACGAAAACTATTCTTCGCGGGGATGTTATCTATGACATCGAGCAGGGGTTCCCGGTAGCGCCAAAAGGTCAATTTATCCTTAAACATTAACAATAATGTGATGTGAATTAATGCCCGTCATGCTGGCGGGCATTCTCTATTTTAAGGTATGAATATGCTTCCTGTTATTAACCGCGAAAGTTTGCTATCTGGCTTTCAGTGGTTTTTCTTTATTTTTTGCAATACGGTCGTGGTCCCCCCAACGCTGGTTTCTGCTTTTCATCTCCCCGCGAGCAATCTGTTAATGCTCACGCAATACGCTTTTTTCACGACATCGCTGGCCTGCCTTGCGCAGGTTATTTGTGGCCATCGTCGCGCCATTATGGAAGGTCCGACCGGTTTATGGTGGGGCACCATTTTGACAATTACCCTGGCTGAGGCGTCACGCGGGACACCGCTCAATGATATCGCCACCAGTCTGAGCGTCGGGATTGTCATTTCCGCTGTGCTGACGATGATTATCGGCTTTAGCGGCTTAGGACACCGGTTGGCCCGGCTATTTACCCCAACGGTGATGGTCTTTTTTATGCTGCTGTTGGGCGCTCAGCTCACCACTATCTTTTTTAAGGGCATGTTGGGATTGCCTTTTGGCATTGCTGACACCAGCGTCAAAATTCAACTGGCGCCTTTTAGCCTGGCGGTTGGCGTGATGTGCTTCATCCTTGCGATGATCATTTTTTTACCGCAGCGGATCTCCCGTTATGCCCTGCTGGTGGGGGCGGTAGTGGGATGGGGACTCTGGCGATTGTGCTTTCCATCAACGTCTTTGCCGTCTGGTGAATTAAGCTGGCAGTGGTTCCCGTTAGGCAGTCATGGCAGGCTGTTACCCGGTATTATCCTGACGGCGGTTATTACCGGTCTGGTGAATATCAGTAATACCTATGGCGCGGTGCGCGGCACGGACGTCTTTTATGCGCATCAAGGCTCCAGCAGCTCGCGTTATCGTCGTAGCTTTATCATTTCCGGTTTTATGACGCTGGTGACAGTGCCTTTTGCCGTGATTCCATTTTCACCTTTTGTCTCCTCTATCGGGCTGTTAACACAAACTGGCGACAGTTCGCGAAAATCATTTATTTATGGCAGCGTATTATGTTTATTGGTGGCGATAGTGACGCCGCTAACCCGCTTATTCTGCGCCATTCCACTGGCAATCAGCAGTGCCGTTATGCTGGTCTCTTATCTGCCGTTGCTCTATTCCGGTCTGGTTTTCAGCCAGCAAATCACATTTACCGCACGAAATATTTATCGGCTGGCACTCCCGCTGTTTGTGGGGATTTTTTTGATGGGGCTGCCTCCGGTTTATTTACAAGATCTTCCACTGGCTATTCGGCCATTACTGAGTAATGGCTTATTGGTGGGGATCTTACTGGCAGTGCTTATGGAAAACCTCATTCCATGGGAACGCATTAAATAACAGGATGAAAAAGGATTAATGATGAAAATTGTAATTGCGCCAGATTCGTTTAAAGAGAGCTTAAGCGCCGACCAATGCTGCCAGGCAATTAAAGCTGGATTTTCAGCCATATTCCCGGATGCAGAATACATTTGTTTACCAATTGCGGATGGTGGGGAGGGGACCGTGGATGCCATGGTGGCGGCGACAGGTGGAAAAGTGGTCTCGCTGGAGGTCTGTGGGCCGATGGGGGAAAAGGTCATGGGATTTTATGGCCTGACCGGTGATGGAAAGACAGCCATTATTGAAATGGCCGCGGCGAGTGGACTGATGTTGGTCGAACCGCAGGCGCGTAATCCACTGCTGGCATCAAGTTACGGGACTGGCGAACTGATTCGGCATGCGCTGGATGCCGGTATTCGTCATATTATCCTCGGTATCGGCGGGAGTGCGACAGTTGATGGCGGCATGGGCATGGCTCAGGCGCTAGGCGTGCGGTTCCTTGATGTGCAAGGGACATCATTGAGGGCGGGAGGTGGTAGCTTATCTCGCCTCGCGAGCATTGACCTGCAACAGTGCGATCCGCGGCTGACAGCATGTCGGATCGAAGTTGCCTGTGATGTGGATAACCCATTGGTTGGCCCGCGTGGCGCGGCAAGAGTATTCGGTCCGCAGAAAGGGGCGACGCCGGAAATGGTTGAGAAACTGGAAGAAGGATTACTCAACTACGCGCATGTGCTGCGAACGTTGACCGGTGAGGATGTATCTCAGGTTGCGGGCGGTGGGGCGGCGGGTGGAATGGGCATCGCTGCGGCTATCTTTCTGCAGGCCATCATGAAACCAGGGATTGAGATTGTGCTGCAGGCCGTTCAACTGGAGCAGTCCATCAAAGATGCATCGCTGGTCATCACCGGCGAGGGACGTATTGATTCGCAAACGGTCGGGGGAAAAGCGCCAATCGGTGTTGCTTCTGTTGCTATGCAGCATCATGTTCCGGTTATTGGTATCGCCGGGGTGCTGGGGGAAGGTGTGGAGGTGGTTCACGATCATGGTATTGATGCGGTATTCAGTATTTTGCCGCGACTCGCGCCATTGGCGGAAGTGCTGGCGAGTGGTGAAACCAACCTTTATCACTGTGCGCGTAATATTGCTTGCGCGATGAAGCTCGGTCAGGCGATTAATCTGCGTTAAGCATAAAAAA
This sequence comes from Citrobacter sp. wls714, assembly GCF_005281025.1. Lineage (NCBI taxonomy): Bacteria > Pseudomonadati > Pseudomonadota > Gammaproteobacteria > Enterobacterales > Enterobacteriaceae > Citrobacter > Citrobacter sp. wls714. The sequence continues at coordinate 238,679 of NZ_SZWZ01000075.1, forward strand.
AGCCACGGTGTTAACCGTGGCAAAACCCAACATAGCTAAATAAAAAATTATCAGGCGGGCTGTTCGCCGTTAAATCTCAACATCCCGGTTGCAATCTTTGGAATAGATATAGCTGAACGCTTCACCACGCCCCACGCCGTAACCCGCCTGCAGGGAGTACGCGCCCATAAAGATGTAGTCGCCTTTTTTCACCGGGATCCATTGGTTATCGAGGTTATAAACGCCCTGACCTGAGAGAATATAAGCCCCATGTTCCTGTACATGCGTTTCGATATAACCATGACTGGCGCCGGGTTCGAATGACAGAATATGCATATTCATATCGAAGCCTAATTCTTTAGGCAGGAAATCCAGCAGGATTACGTCATCCATGCCTTCATAATGAATACGTTCTAACTGGTTGGCATTACCGGAGACCAGCCATGGTGAATGGCCTGCCACCGGCGTATAACGGCGTTTGTATAAAAACAGTTGGCTGTCTTCTGTCTGGGCATTATTAAAGGTGAGCAGTTCACCTGGCGGGCAATACAGATATCCGCCCTGGGTTAAAGCAAAGGTTTTACCTTCCGCTTTCGCCTCAATTTTGCCGGAAATAACATACACGAACGTTTCAATACCTTCGCCGCCAAAACCGCTGTGGTGGCCGCCGTTCTGGTGTAGGGTCACCAGATAGTCAACAAATGACGCGCCCAGTTTTGGCGTTGAGAGGATGGTGACGTCACAGTTTTCAAAACCCGGAATGATATTTTTAACCAGTCCGTCCGGGGTTAGCAGGGCAAAGTTACCGTGTTTTACAATTGCGCGATTAGCCAGTAAATCATCGCGATAACCCGTGACGTTATTCAGATATCCCATGGGTGACTCCTTATTTCTGCCAGGCAAGTTGATGAAGCATTAATGCCAGAGTTTTGACCCCTTCGGCAAGGTCGTTAATGTTTGTGCGTTCAGCGGGGTTGTGGCTGATACCGTTAATGCTGGGAATGAAAATCATGCAGGTCGGTACGCGGGGAGCGAAAATTTGCGCATCATGGCCCGCGCCACTGTGCATGACACGGTAGTTCAGCTGTTCTTTTTCACACAGTTCGGTAAGGGTAGAGACCAGTTTACTGTCCATCGGGACCGGCGTTTCATCCATCCACAAATCGATATCAATGCCGATATCCATTTCATCGCAGATGGCGCGCATGTCGTTTTCCAGTTGTTGAGTAAAATCACGCAATACGTCGGCATCGGTATGACGGCAATCGATTGTGAAGGTCGTTTTGCCTGGCACCACGTTGACGGTGTTCGGTTGTGGCTCTACCTTACCAAATGTGAGAACCAGAGGATCGCCATGCTTTTTGGCTTTCTCGATTGACTGGCTGCAGATGCGACTGAAAGCGTATACGGTATCGCGACGGTAGCTCAGCGGCGTTGTACCCGCATGGTTGGATTCGCCGTTCAGCGTTACCGTATAGCGACGTTGGCCGACAATCGCGCTGACGACGCCTATCGACTGGCCATTACTTTCAAGCACGCAACCTTGTTCGATGTGTAATTCAACGAAGGCTTTGATGTCATTGCGGGCATGAAGCGGCTCTGCGGGGAGAGTAAAACCGCAGGCGTTCATTGCGTCAACAAAACGGGTGCCTTTCGCGTCCTGGATATTACGGACGTCATCGGGATTTGCCAGTCCAAAAATGTTTTTGCTGCCCCAGAAGACATACGGGAAACGGCTGCCTTCCTCTTCCGCCATGGAAACGACTTCGACCGTTTTCAGCGGTGCGCCATAGGTGCTCTTGAGCCAGTCAACCGCGAGCCATGCCGCCAGCGCGCCAAACTGGCCGTCAAGATTGCCGCCGTTGACGACGGTATCAATATGCGAGCCGCTTAAAATGACCTGTTCCGGCGATTCGCTCCCAAGCAGACGACCGTATAAGTTGCCCACTTCATCAAAGCGAGTTTCCAGGCCGCTGGCATCCATGCGCTTTTTGAATTGCTGTTGTGTTTCAAGCCATTCTGGCGAATACAGCAAGCGCGTCATCCCACCGGTAGGATCCGCGCCAAAGGAAGAGAGCCAGGGAAGGGTTTCTTCAATTGCGTGACGAAAATGGTTGATCATATGAAATTCCTGTTTCAATAATTATTGTGCAAAGGGATTCTTTGTTTCGTATGACTTGAGATAGAGGGCATCGGAAATCAGGTATTGATAAATATCGTCAACAATGTCGATACCATGGACCGCGGCATTGCGTTGATTAATATCTTGATCCTGTCCGGGGTAATAAACTTGTTTAAAGCCGGGTGCAGGAGTAACGTTATTTAACTCTTGCATGGTCTGGCTGAGGTGCTGGCGGAATAATTGGTTGGAGGAGAAAAAGTCGGGATTAATAACCAAATGCAGTTGGCCTAAATTCCGACCGGCATGTAAATCCTCATACATTGAACTGACCTGACGACCAAACGGTAATCCCAATAAAATGCCGGATAACACATCGATCATCATCATCAGGCCATAGCCTTTAGGCCCAGCCGCAGGTAGCAACGCATTGACAGCAAATGGATCGGAAGTTGGCGCGCCGTTTTTATCGACTGCCCAGGTATTAGGAATCGGCTCGTTGCGGGAGCGGGCATCCAGAACTTTTCCCCATGCCTGCACCGTTGTCGCCATATCAAACGTCATGATGTCGTCGCCTTCTCCTGGCGCAGCGAAGGCTAACGGATTGGTACCGTAGTAAATATCTGCGCCGCCGAACGGTACCACCATCGGGTCGGACTGGCACACGGAGAGGCCGATCAGACCAGCGCGAGCGGCTTGCTGCACAAAGTAAGAAATGGCACCGCTGTGCCCCATTCGGCTAATGCCAACGACGGCGACACCATTTTTTTTAGCAATTTTAATGGCATGCTCCATACCCATCTTTGCTGCGACTTGCCCGGCGGCATTATCGGCATGCAAAATCGCTGTACAGGGACCGGTATCTTCAAAACGAAATGTGGGTTCGCGGTTGGTGCCGCCTTTTGAAATGCGCTCAGCATAGTATTCAACGCGTACGGCGCCATGAGAGTGAATGCCTCTGGCATCGGCGTAAACCAATACCTCAGCAACCGTTGTGGCGTGCTCACGTTTTAGTCCGGCCTTGCAAAGCTTATTCTCGATAAGCTGGTGGAGTGTTTCCCGACTGATTTTCATCTGTCTTCCTTTTTAACGACGGTGTGAAGCATGACTGCCGTTAACATACCGGGAATAAAAATTGATTATGTGATCCAGACACACAAAAAAATATAGTTAGAATTTATTTGATAATCAGTGTTGATTTGCCCTTTCTTTTTAAATAAACAATGCCGTTAAAAAATAATGTTTAATACTCTGGTGGTTGTTAAATTTATTTTGTTAATAATTCCAGTGTGATGCCAGTCACTCTATTTGGGATTCCAGATATATACCTTGAGCTACACATTAACACTACTCGTGCAATTGCCATGGGTGCAATTATTAAGGGGTTGTTATGATCCACGCCTTTATTAAAAAAGGGTGTTTTCAGGACTCTGTCAGTTTAATGATTATTTCACGCAAGCTGAGTGAGTCCGAAAATGTAGACGATGTATCGATCATGATGGGAACGCCAGCAAATAAATCATTGCTGGAAACGACCGGGTTTTGGCATGACGATTTTAATAATGCGACGCCAAACGATATTTGTGTGGCGATTCGCACTGAAACGGCTGATGAAAGTATTACGCAGGCCATTCTGCAACAACTGGATGAGTCGTTGCAGCAGCTGGCGCAGGCCACTGGCGGTAGCCAAACGCTCCTGCAGGTCAGACGCTGGGAAAGCGCGTGCCAGAAACTGCCTGAGGCGAATATGACGCTCATTTCCGTCGCCGGTGAATACGCGGCGGAGCTGGCGAACCAGGCGTTGGATCGCAACCTGAATGTCATGATGTTCTCCGATAACGTGACCCTGGAAGATGAAATCACCCTCAAGCGCCGTGCGCAGGATAAAGGTCTGCTGGTGATGGGACCGGACTGCGGAACCGCCATGATTGCGGGCACGCCGCTGGCTTTTGCCAACGTGATGCCGGAAGGCAATATCGGTGTGCTGGGCGCCTCCGGCACAGGGATTCAGGAGCTCTGTTCACAGATAGCGCTGGCCGGGGAAGGCATCACTCACGCCATCGGTCTGGGCGGACGGGACCTGAGCGCCGAGGTAGGGGGGATTAGCGCGCTTACCGCGATGGAGATGCTTGGCGCAGACGACAAAAGCCAGGTGTTGGCTTTTGTGTCGAAACCACCGGCGGAGGCTGTTCGCCAGCATATCGTGACGGCGATGAAGGCCACCGGCAAACCCGTGGTAGCCCTGTTTTTAGGTTACACCTCCGCGGTCGCCCGCGACGAAAACGTCTGGTTTGCCGCGACGTTGGACGATGCGGCCCGTCTGGCCTGTTTACTGGCGAGAGTCGCGGCGCGACGCAGCTCGCTTTCAACCACAGGAGACGGTGTGATCCGAGGGTTATACACCGGAGGTACGCTGGCCGCCGAAGCCGCTGGGCTGCTGGCCGCCCACCTGAATGTCACCGCGGATGCACAACATCATCATGGCATGATGCTGGATGCCGCCGGGCACCAGATTATCGATCTGGGGGATGATTTTTACACCGTCGGGCGGCCGCATCCGATGATTGACCCTGCCTTACGTAATCAACTGATTACGGATCTGGGGACGCAGCCGCAGGTACGCGTACTGTTAGTTGATGTCGTGATTGGTTACGGCGCGACTGCAGATCCGGCCGCATCGTTGGTTCAGGCCTGGCAGAAGGCGTGCGCTGCGCGAGGCCATGAGCAACCGCTGTATGCGATTGCGACGGTGACAGGTACAGAACGCGATCCGCAGTGTCGCTCACTGCAGATTGCCACACTGGAAGATGCCGGCATTGCCGTAGTGAGTTCACTGCCTGAGGCAACGCTGCTTGCCGCCGAACTGATTCGTCCATCTCAACCGTTATCTGACAAATCCACACCTCCGCTACTGGAAAAAGTGGCGGTCATCAATGCCGGGTTACGCAGTTTTGCACTGGATTTACAGGCGGCAGAAATGCCTGTGGTGCATTACCAGTGGGCGCCTGTCGCTGGCGGTAATAAGAAACTGGCTCGTTTATTAGAACGTTTGCAATAAGGGGTTCCAATGTTTACATCAGTGGCGCAAGCCAATGCTGCAGTAATCGAACAAATTCGTCGTGCGCGTCCGCACTGGCTGGATGTGCAACCAGCCTCCTCATTAATTCGCGAGCTCAATGAAGGGAAAACGTTGCTGCATGCGGGACCGCCAATGCGTTGGCAAGAGATGACCGGTCCGATGAAAGGGGCCTGTATTGGTGCATGTCTGTTTGAAGGGTGGGCCAATGATGAGATGAGTGCGCTGGCTTTACTGGAGCAGGGCAAAGTCCGGTTCGTACCTTGCCACCATGTTAATGCTGTGGGGCCAATGGGGGGAATCACCTCTGCCAGCATGCCGATGCTGGTGGTGGAAAATATCACCGACGGTAACCGGGCTTACTGCAATCTCAACGAAGGGATTGGCAAAGTGATGCGCTTCGGCGCGTATGGCGAAGATGTCCAGCAGCGTCTACGTTGGATGCGCGATGTCCTGATGCCTGTTTTAAGCGCGGCGCTGGCCAATCTGGAACAGGGTATTGATCTGACCGCCATGATGGCGCAGGGCATTACGATGGGCGATGAGTTCCATCAGCGCAACATTGCCTCTTCAGCTCTGCTGATGCGAACTCTGGCACCGCAAATTGCCCGTCTGGAACATGATAAGCAGCAGATTGCTGAGGTGATGGATTTTCTCAGTGTGACCGACCAGTTCTTCTTGAACCTGGCGATGGCTTACTGCAAAGCGGCAATGGATGCCGGAGCAATGGTGCGTTCCGGCAGTATTGTGACCGCAATGACCCGTAATGGCGATATGTTCGGTATCCGGGTGAGCGGACTTGGCGATCGCTGGTTTACTGCGCCGGTTAACACACCGCAGGGGCTGTTCTTTACCGGCTTCTCGCAGGAACAAGCTAACCCGGATATGGGCGATAGCGCCATCACCGAAACCTTTGGGATTGGCGGCGCCGCGATGATCGCTGCCCCTGGCGTAACGCGTTTTGTCGGTGCCGGAGGGATGGAGGCCGCGAAGTCCGTTTCCGAGGAGATGGCTGAAATCTATCTGGAACGCAATATGCAGTTGCAGATCCCTGGCTGGGATTTCCAGGGGGCTTGCCTTGGTCTTGATATCCGTCGCGTCGTGGAAACAGGTATTACGCCGCTGATCAACACGGGTATTGCCCATAAAGAAGCCGGTATTGGTCAGATCGGCGCGGGCACAGTTCGTGCGCCGTTGGCCTGCTTTGAGCTGGCTCTGGAAGCGCTGGCTGAAAGTATGGGCATTAGCTAAGAGAGCCGCGCATGATGATCATCCGTCCTCTGATGGGCAGTCAGCAGTCTCCGGATTTTCGCCAGTCATGGCAGCTATCCGGGATCTGGCGGCGCTCGATTAACCTTGTGGCCGAAGGAGGCGCACTGTTAACGCTGCACCGCCAGGGCAGTGGTTTTAGCCCGGGAGGATGGGTGATCCGTGCGCCTGATTTTGATGCGCTGCGTATGGCGTTAAGCGGTAGTGAAACCCCTCAGGCTGTCCCCGAGGGGATCGTGTTGGGACCGTTTCTGTTGCGCCAACCGCAGCGTTATTGTTCGTTGAAAATAACGTCCCGCCCACATGCTCCACGCCTTGCATCCGCCTGGATGGAGCGCGGCGAGGAAACGGGGTTATTCGGGCCGTTAATGCTGGCGGCAAATTTGCCTTTGTGCCCCGAGTTACGTCAGTTCCGCCATTGCTTTTTCTCGGCGCTGGCTGGCTTATCGACAGACTGGCGGCAGTGGTTAGGTAAGGGGCCAGGTTTAACGCCCAGCCATGATGATACGTTGACCGGAATGCTTCTGGCCGCCTGGTATTTTGGCGCGCTGAATAAGGATTCCGGCCATCGTTTCTTTGAATATTCCGGCAATCTTGAACTGGCGACGACCGTGGTTAGCGTGAGCTACTTACGCTACGCGGCATTAGGATACTTCGCTTCACCTTTGCTCCACTTCACTCATGCTTTGGGCCGACACCAAAGGATGGACGCGGCGATAAATTCGCTGCTAGCGCTCGGGCATACCTCCGGCGCAGACACCCTGTTGGGGTTCTGGCTTGGGCAACAAATCATAGAAGGATAGGGAATGAAAACGCTGGTTGTTGCTCTTGGTGGCAACGCATTATTGCAGCGCGGCGAGGCGCTGACGGCAGAAAATCAATATCGTAATATTGCCAGCGCCGTACCTGCCCTGGCGCGTCTGGCGCGTTCGTACCGCCTGGCCATCGTACATGGCAATGGGCCGCAGGTTGGTCTGTTATCGTTACAGAATCTTGCCTGGAAGGAGGTTGAACCTTACCCGCTGGATGTGCTGGTGGCAGAGACTCAGGGCATGATTGGTTATATGTTAGCGCAAAGTCTGACCGCTGAACCGGAGATGCCGCCGGTGACCACAGTGTTAACGCGAATTGTGGTGTCTGAAGACGATCCCGCGTTTATGGCGCCGGAAAAATTTATCGGCCCGGTGTATTCGCCTGCAGATCAAACGCAGCTGGAAGCCACCTACGGCTGGCATATGAAACGTGACGGCAAATACCTGCGTCGTGTTGTCGCCTCGCCTGAGCCTCGCCAGATCGTCGAAAGCGATGCTATTAAGCTCTTGCTCAAAGAAGGCCATGTGGTGATTTGTAGCGGCGGTGGCGGCGTGCCGGTGACCGGGGAAGGGGTTGGGTCTGAAGCGGTCATTGATAAGGATCTGGCGGCGGCATTGCTGGCTGAACAGATCGATGCCGACGGTCTGGTTATCCTCACCGATGCTGATGCGGTCTATGAGAACTGGGGCACACCAGAGCAACGTGCGATTCGACAAGCCTCTCCTGATGAACTGGCACCGTTTGCTAAAGCTGATGGTTCGATGGGGCCAAAGGTGACAGCCGTAAGCGGATACGTGAAGCGACGTGGAAAACCCGCGTGGATTGGCGCGCTGTCTCGCATTGAAGACACGTTGGCGGGGAAAGCCGGAACCTGCATTCGTCTGTAAAAGTAACGGGAGGCGTGCGCAGGCACACCTCCCGTATCGGTTTATTTCAGCTTTGACTGCGCCCAGATGATACCGCTGGCATATTCCGGCGGCAGCAGGGGAATGAGCGCTTCCAGCGTGGCGCTAAGGCGCGCGGTATCGCTGTCGATCAGGTTCAAGTGTCCCACCTTACGCCCTTCGCGTACCTCTTTGTCATACCAGTGCAGATGCACCAGCGGCAGCTTCAGCCAGTCGTAGTTCAGGTCGCTGCCGATCAGGTTTACCATCACCGAAGGATTGTTCACCACCGGCGTCGGCAGCGGCAGGCCGGTAATGGCGCGCAGATGCAGTTCAAACTGGCTGATGCTGGCGCCGTTTTGCGTCCAGTGCCCGCTGTTGTGCACGCGCGGAGCCAGTTCATTAATCAGCAGACCTTCCGGGGTGATGAAACACTCCATCGCCATCACACCGACATAGCCCAGCTCCTGCATGATGGCAGAGAGCATCGCTTCGGCCTGCGCCTGTTGTTTAGCGTTAGCCTGCGGAAATACCACGCTGGTGCGCAGAATGCCGTCCTGATGAAGGTTATGGGTCAGCGGATAGAAGACGGTGCTGCCGTCGTGCGCACGCGCGCCAATCAGTGAGACTTCACCGGAGAAGTTGATTCCTCGCTCGACGATGCACTCGCCGTAGCAGTCGTCTGGCAGTTGTTCGGTTTCATTCGCGCGTAAACGCCACTGTCCACGACCGTCGTAGCCGCCGACGCGACGCTTCACAATCGCCAACTCGCCGAGTTTGTCAAACACCGCAGACCATTCGCTTTTATCCGCCAGCAGTTGCCATGGCGCGGTCGCCAGGTTGAGTTTGTCAAAAAGCTGTTTTTGCGTCAGACGGTCAGCAATAATCGGGAAGACGTCGCGGTTAACAAACGCCGGGTGACGTGCCAGTTCGCGGGTGAGCGCCGTTTCCGGCCAGCGCTCAATCTCAGCGGTGATCACGCTTTGCTGAAAAGGAACGGCAGCGGGTTCGGCGTCCAGCCCGACGGGCCAGACCGCAATCCCCAGCGGCTCACCGGCCTGACGCAGCATGCGTCCTAGCTGACCATTGCCGAGTACACAGACCTGCTTCATGCGACACCTCGCGGGTCCGGGTTCTCCAGCACCTCGTCGGTTTGCGCTTTACGCCACTCAGCCAGACGCTGATGCAATTCTTTGTCGTGTGTTGCCAGAATTTGCGCGGCCAGCAGGGCCGCATTGGCCGCGCCCGCTTTGCCGATCGCCAGCGTGCCCACCGGAATACCGCGAGGCATTTGAACGATGGAATAAAGGCTATCTACGCCGCTCAACGCTGCGCTTTGTACCGGAACGCCTAAAACAGGCACCAGCGTTTTCGCCGCAATCATACCAGGCAAATGTGCAGCACCACCGGCACCGGCAATAATCACCTGATAACCGTTCTCTTCAGCGCCTTCGGCGAAACTGAACAGTTTGTCTGGGGTACGGTGAGCAGAGACGACCTCAACATGGTGTGGAACGTCCAACATTTCGAAGATTTCGGCGGCGAACTGCATGGTAGCCCAGTCGCTTTTGGACCCCATCACGATGGCGACACGCGCCGGATTATTGCGGGAAGACATGCGTCTGAAAACTCCTGTGGTGCACTACACTCGACTTTTGAGGCCACAGAGAATAGCATAATTCATCGTCAAGGAAAACGATTGCGTAGCCTGTGTAGCAAGCGTTTTGACGGGGGAGTTAAAACGGGAATGTGATCAGTTCAACGTCGTCTGGTGTGACTTTGATCATCGAACCTTCGCTGTGCCAGGCGCCTAATACTACGCGGAAGGCGGGTTGCCCATTGGCCGTAAGTTCGTGGACTGCCGGACGGTGGGTATGACCGTGAATTAACCACTGAACCTGATGTTTTTCCATCTCAGCGATAACGGCCTGCTGATTCACATCCATGATCTCCAGCGACTTACTGCTGTTGGCTGCTTTGCTGTTGGCGCGCATTTTCGCGGCAATACGTTGGCGAATGAACAATGGCAGGGCGAGGAATAGTTTTTGTAACCAGGATTGATGCACTTTGGCGCGAAACGCCTGATAGCCAGCATCGTCAGTGCATAACGTGTCGCCATGCATGATCAGTACCTTGCGACCATACAGATCGAGCATTTTCTCTTCGGGCAGTAAAGTCATGCCGCTCTCACGGGCAAAACGTTTGCCGAGCAGAAAATCACGGTTACCGTGAATAAAAAAGCAGGGAATGCCGGAATCAACCAGTGATTTTATCGCCGCGGCTATTTGATGATGCAGCGGATTAGGGTCGTCGTCGCCAATCCAGGCTTCGAACAGGTCGCCGAGAATGTACAGCGCATCGACTTGTCGCGCATCACCGGCTAAAAAACGCAGAAAACCGGCGGTGATCGCCGGTTCTTCTGTGCAGAGGTGAAGATCTGCAATAAACAGTGTCGCCACGATTACTCGCTGACGGTCACGTTTTCAATGATGACGTCTTCTTTAGGCACATCCTGATGCATACCGCTGCGACCAGTGGAAACGCCTTTGATTTTATCAACCACGTCCATGCCTTCAACAACTTCAGCAAACACGCAGTAACCCCAACCCTGCATGCTTTCGCCAGAGAAGTTCAGGAAGTCATTGTCAGCAACGTTGATGAAGAACTGTGCGGTTGCGGAGTGCGGAGCCTGAGTACGCGCCATTGCCAGCGTACCGCGGGTGTTTTTCAGACCGTTGTTCGCTTCGTTTTTGATCGCTTCTTTCGTGGCTTTTTGCTTCATGCCTGGCTCGAAACCACCGCCCTGGATCATGAAACCGTTAATAACACGGTGGAAAATGGTGTTGTTATAAAAACCTTCGCGGCAGTAGTCCAGGAAGTTTTTAACTGTTTCAGGCGCTTTATCATCAAACGTTTTGATTACGATATCGCCGTGATTAGTGTGGAAAGTAACCATTTTTGCATCCTGTTCCGATAGATTGGTGCTTCGACCCTGTCAAGGGTCAGAGTTAGGGGTGTGTTATAGCATAACCGCAAGCTGCGATCACCTCGCAAAGTGTGCTGCTTCCGGTCTAAATTATGGGTATTATACAGACTTTACTATCCACACACGTCTACACGGAATCTTCGATGTTAAAAATCTTTAATACACTGACGCGCCAAAAAGAGGAATTCAAACCTATTCATGCCGGGGAAGTCGGCATGTACGTGTGTGGTATTACCGTTTACGATCTCTGTCATATTGGCCACGGACGTACTTTCGTTTCTTTCGATGTCGTTGCGCGTTATCTGCGCTTCCTCGGCTATAAACTGAAATATGTGCGTAACATTACCGATATCGACGACAAAATCATCAAGCGCGCGAATGAAAACGGCGAGAGCTTTGTCGCGCTGGTTGATCGTATGATTGCGGAAATGCATAGCGATTTCGATGCGCTGAATATTCTGCGCCCGGATCTGGAACCTCGCGCTACGCACCATATCGCCGAGATTATTGAGATCACCGAACAGCTGATCGCCAAAGGTCACGCTTATGTCGCCGATAACGGCGACGTGATGTTCGATGTTCCGACTGACCCGAACTACGGTCAGCTGTCACGCCAGGATCTGGATCAGTTGCAGGCGGGCGCTCGCGTTGACGTGGTTGACGTGAAGCGCAACCCGATGGACTTCGTGCTGTGGAAAATGTCCAAAGAGGGCGAACCGAGCTGGCCGTCTCCATGGGGCGCAGGTCGTCCGGGCTGGCATATCGAGTGTTCGGCGATGAACTGCAAACAGTTGGGCAACCATTTCGATATTCATGGCGGTGGCTCGGACCTGATGTTCCCGCACCATGAAAACGAAATCGCGCAGTCCACCTGTGCGCACGATGGCGAATACGTGAACTACTGGATGCACTCCGGGATGGTGATGGTTGACCGAGAGAAAATGTCCAAATCGCTGGGCAACTTCTTTACCGTACGCGACGTGCTGAAATACTACGACGCCGAAACCATTCGCTACTTCCTGATGTCGGGTCATTACCGTAGCCAGTTGAACTACAGCGAAGAGAACCTGAAACAGGCGCGTTCTGCGCTGGAACGTCTGTACACCGCGCTGCGTGGTACCGACAAATCCGTTGCCCCTGCGGGTGGCGAGGACTTTGAAGCGCGTTTCATTGAAGCGATGGACGATGACTTCAACACGCCGGAAGCTTACTCCGTGCTGTTTGATATGGCGCGTGAAGTTAACCGCCTGAAGGGTGAAGATATGGCGGCGGCTAACGGTATGGCTGCGCATCTGCGCAAGCTCTCCAGCGTGCTGGGCCTGCTGGAACAGGATCCGGAAGCGTTCCTGCAAAGCGGTGCGCAGGCGGATGACGGTGAAGTTGCTGAAATTGAAGCGTTAATTCAGCAGCGTCTGGATGCGCGTAAAGCCAAAGACTGGGCGGCAGCTGACGCCGCGCGTGACCGTCTCAACGAGATGGGCATCGTGCTGGAAGATGGCCCGCAGGGCACCACCTGGCGCCGTAAGTAACTCTCTATTGCCGGATGGCGTCTAACGCCTTATCCGGCCTACGATGTAATGATCGGTAGGCCTGATAAGCATAGCGCCATCAGGCACTATTAATGACGTCTGTACCACCACAGCACACCCATCATCATCACTCCCGGTAGCCACACCCATAATAATTCCGAAATAATCACCTGATGCCCGTAAGGGGTCGCGTAGCGTGACAGCGCGAACGGCGCGACTTTAATCACCTGCCACGGCGCGAAAAAGCGTTCATCCGACCACGGCCACAGCCAGCCGACGCCTTTGCCGCCGGTGGTGACAGAATCCAGCAGACTGTGCGACAGCAGTGAAAGCGTCAGGAATAGCCAGCAGCGAATCAATCCGGCTTTAAACCATCGTCGGCCAATCAATACGCAAAGTAGCGGCACGACAAAGGCGAACAGCAGTGAGTGGGTAAAGCCACGGTGACCAAACACGTTGCCGTAGGCGACGCCAAGCTTAAACGACAGCACGTCGGCATCCGGCAGCATAACCAGAATGACGCCGGTAAACAGTAATCGCGGGGGAATGACTTTAAGTCCGAGACCTAATCCTAAACAGAGTGGAACGGCCGCGTGAGTAATGATGGTTGGCATGATGTTCGCTTCGTATGAAAAAACAACATGCTAGCCGTTCACTGTGAAGTAGGGATGAAGTCATTATCTGAAAATGAGAAGGGGAAGTGGCCGGACACGGTGTTAACCTCATCCGGCATTCGGGGTCACGCCACGACGTTAATGCTGTGGCCTTCAAAGCTGACGGTCTGTCCGGCAACGATTTTACAGCGTTTGCGCGTTTCAACAGCGCCATCGACCTTCACTAAACCTTCGCCAATAGCAATCTTTGCCTGGGCGCCGCTTTCGCTCCAGCCTTCCAGCTTCAGCAAATCGCAGAGTTCAACGTGAGGGTGTTTACCCAGTGAAAATGTGGCCATCTTAAACGTCCTTTACATCATGATATTCAACACACGCCTGTAGCGTGTTTTCGATAAGTGTGGCGACAGTCATTGGGCCTACGCCGCCCGGTACCGGCGTGATATATGACGCACGCGCGGCAGCATCTTCAAAGACCACATCGCCAACAACCTTACCATTCTCCAGACGGTTGATGCCGACATCAATCACAATCGCCCCTTCTTTGATCCACTCGCCGGGAATAAAGCCCGGTTTGCCGACAGCAACAATCAGCAGGTCCGCATGTTCTACGTGGCGACGCAGATCTTTGGTGAATCGGTGGGTGACCGTGGTGGTGCAGCCAGCCAGCAGCAGCTCCATGCTCATCGGGCGTCCGACAATATTTGAGGCGCCAATCACTACGGCATTCAGACCATAGGTATCGATGTTATAACGCTCAAGCAGAGTGACAATCCCGCGCGGAGTACATGGACGCAGACGCGGCGCGCGTTGACACAGACGACCAACGTTATACGGGTGGAAACCGTCTACGTCTTTATCCGGTGCAATACGCTCCAGCACTTTAACGTTGTCGATACCTGCCGGTAATGGCAGTTGTACCAGGATACCGTCGATGGTGGTATCTGCATTGAGCGTATCGATCAGCTCAAGAAGCTCCGCCTCGCTGGTGGTTTCAGGCAGGTCATAAGAGCGGGAGACAAACCCCACTTCATCACAGGCTTTGCGTTTACTCGCGACATAAATCTGCGAAGCCGGGTTGCTACCTACCAGCACAACAGCCAGGCCTGGGGCGCGTAATCCAGCCGCTAAACGCGCCTGAACTTTTTGAGCAACCTCAGAGCGCACCTGCTGCGCAATCGTTTTACCGTCAATAATCTTTGCTGCCATCAGAGAGAGGATTCCGTCTGTTACGTTAAATCGAAGGGGATGTCACTATTTTGTCAGAAGCAGAACGTGCTGTCAGTTTTCGTTTGCGTTTTTACGTGCGATTGCGGGGAACGCGGTCAGCGGGCAGGGTCGGTTCAGACGCTGAGACCGTTCACATAACTCATGATCATGCTAATTAAATTTAACGTCAATGAAACAACTCATCACCCTGGTGTTTTCAAGGTTAATGCACCATAAACCAGTCTGTTACGTCTGATTATGGTGTCTTTTACCTCATTTTTACCCAGACTTTTCCTGGATCCCAATAAGAATTAGCCAGGAGCATTAAAAGGATTTGCAGGTATTTTTCATTAATTGAAATGTTTAATTTAACGCTGTGACGAATAGTCATATTCGCGAAGATTAATTAGTGAATCAAATACTCAGGAGAGTAGGGGTAAAAAGTTAACTAATTCTCTTGCGATATATATCTTTACAGGATGCAGAGATAATTAGCCTGACATTTAATGTCGATAATGATTCAAACGGATCCCGCAGGACGCCGGAGCCGGATGTATGTAATTCAAGGGAAATCCATGAAACGTAAATTAATGACCTCTTCTGTTATTGCCAGCCTGATGTTAGTTGCGGGCGCAGCGGTTGCGGCCGATCCGGTAAGCGTTAGCGGTGGTACCGTGCATTTTGAAGGTGAACTGGTCAATGCAGCCTGTGCAGTCAGCACTCAGTCATCCGATCAGGTTGTTACGCTAGGCCAATATCGTACCGCCAGTTTTGCTGCAGCAGGCGATACGACGGCACAAATTCCGTTCACTATCGTACTGAACGACTGTGACCCGAAAGTGGCTGCGACCGCCGCGGTTGCTTTCTCTGGTCAGACCGACCTCACTAACAATAACCTGCTGGCCGTTTCCTCCTCGGATAACAGCACTACCGCGGGCGGTGTAGGGATTGAAATTCTGGACAATACGTCCACCGCGCTGAAGCCTGATGGGGCAACCTTCTCTACCGCTCAGGCGCTGGTAGAAGGGACCAACACCCTGCGTTTCTCTGCCCGTTATAAAGCGACGGCGGACAGCACTACGCCGGGTCAGGCGAATGCCGACGCGACGTTTATCATGAAGTACGAATAAGCCGTTTAGATTCGCGCAAGGATGATGTTCGCCTCATTGGATGAGGCAATATCCGGGGATGAAAAAGGATGCGGCAGATGATAGGGAAAGGCGTGGCGCTGGCGGGAATGCTGTGCGTAATGCCTGCGCTTGCTCATACGGTAATACTGGAAAGCGGGCGCCTCCACTTACGAGGGCAGCTCGTTAACGGCGCCTGCACGGTCGCCACCGACAGCCAGAATTTGCGGGTGCAAATGGGGCAATATCGTACCAATGCCTTCTCCGGAACGGGAAGCTTTGCCTCTACCAGCGTACCGTTTTCACTGCGATTAACGTCGTGTAGTTCTGATGTTTATGACCACGTCGGGATTGCGTTTGCCGGTGTGACGCCAGCGGAAGATCCGCAGGTATTTCTGGCCAGCGGCGATGCGTCTGCATCTTCGGGGGTTGGTCTGGCGCTATTTGACGAGCGACAACAGCAAATAATTCCGAATGCTCTACCGCTTCATTACGCGCCGATTATCACCCAAGAGATGACGTTTCATTTCACTGCTCGCTATCGGGCCGTCTCGGAAAATATCACACCGGGAATACTTCGTTCAGACGTGTGGTTTACGTTGGTTTATCCCTGATTTATTTCCCAACGATAATCGCATCAAAGGTATTTGTAGCTATGTTTAATAATCTAAAATCAGGTTTTATCCTTTTACTGGCCTTATTTTCTGCTGCCAGTGTGCAGGCAGCCGGCGGCATTGCATTAGGCGCTACCCGTGTTATTTATCCAGCTGATGCCAAACAAACTTCGCTGTCTATTAGCAATAGCGATACCAAAGAACGTTACCTGGTAAATTCATGGATCGAGAATAGCGCAGGGGTTAAAGAAAAAGCGTTTGTCGTGACGCCTCCGTTGTTTGTCAGTGAGGCTAAAAGCGAAAACACGCTGCGTATCATTTACGCAGGCGCGCCACTGCCCAAAGACCGTGAGTCGCTGTTCTGGATGAACGTGAAAGCCATTCCGTCAGTCAATAAGAACAGCCTTGAGGGTAAAAACGTTTTGCAACTGGCGATTTTGTCGCGCATTAAACTTTTTGTCCGCCCAAATAATCTGCCGCACATCCCGGAAGATGCTCCCGGCATGCTGCAGTTTTCCCGTTCCGGCAACCACCTGAAAATCAACAATCCGTCTGCGTATTACGTCACGTTGGTCAACCTTAATGTGGGGAAAACGAAGATCGATAACGTCATGGTTGCACCGAAAAGCGATACGCAGGTACTGCTGCCAACGGGCGTACAGGGCAACGTTACCTTCCAGACGGTCAATGATTATGGCGCGGTGACCACCGCCAAAACGGTAAGCGTACGTTGAGATAACGATGAATAAGACAACGTATTTTCCTGACCTGTTACCGGGGGTTACGCCACCGCTGGCGGGGGTGGCGTTGTCCACGCTGGCGGCGCTCTTTCCCTCTTTAAGCCATGGGGAAAGCTATTTTAATCCGGCATTTTTATCTGCGGATACCGCAACCGTGGCGGATTTATCACGTTTTGAAAAAGGTAATCATCAGCCTGAAGGCGTTTATCGTGTGGATATCTGGCGCAATGATGAATTCGTTGCTACCCAGGACATTCGTTTTGTCAGCAGTGCGGGAAAAGCCGGGGAGAAGTCTGGCGGACTGATGCCGTGCTTTGGACTCGACTGGGTGAAGCGCCTGGGCGTTAATATTGCCGCGTTTCCGGCACTCAGTAAGGATCCGAACGCGACCTGTATCAATTTGCCTGAGGCGATTCCCGGCAGTGAAATTGCTTTTGATTTTTCTACTTTGCGCTTAAACATCAGTCTGCCGCAGGCGTCGATGTTAAACAGCGCGCGCGGCTACATTCCACCAGACGAGTGGGATGAAGGGATCCCGGCCGCGCTGGTTAACTATAACTTTACCGGTAGCCGTGGGAGCGATACTGACAGCTATTTCCTGAGCATGTTGAGTGGCCTGAACTATGGTCCCTGGAGACTGAGGAACAACGGCGCGTGGAGCTATTCCAAAGGCGACGGATACCATTCACAAAGCTGGAAAAACATCGGTACATGGCTTCAGCGCGCGGTTATCCCGCTGAAGGGTGAACTGGTGATGGGCGACAGCAATACCGGAAATGACGTTTTTGACAGCGTCGGTTTTCGTGGCGCGCGACTTTATTCCTCAGACAGCATGTATCCCGACAGCTTGCAAGGCTATGCGCCTACCGTGCGGGGCATTGCGCGTACCGCAGCGAAACTGACTATTCGTCAGAATGGCTACGTGATTTATCAAAGCTATGTTTCACCTGGCGCTTTTGCAATAACCGATCTTAACCCGACCTCCTCCAGCGGTGACCTTGAGGTGACGGTGGATGAGAAAGACGGTAGCCAGCAGCGCTATACGGTGCCGTACTCCACGGTTCCGTTGTTACAGCGAGAAGGGCGTTTCAAGTATGACGTGGTTGCCGGGGATTTTCGCAGCGGCAATAGCCAGCAATCCTCACCGTTCTTTTTCCAGGGAACATTAATCGCCGGGTTACCAGCGGGTTATACCGCTTATGGTGGTACACAGTTAGCCTCACGTTACACCGCGCTGGTTTTAGGTACCGGGCGAAATCTGGGGGATTGGGGGGCCGTTTCCGTCGATTTAACCCATGCGCGCAGCCAACTGGCGGATGACAGTACGCACCAGGGGCAGTCTTTGCGTTTCCTGTATGCGAAGTCATTGAACAATTTTGGCACTAACTTTCAGCTTCTGGGCTATCGCTACTCTACCCGTGGCTTCTATACCCTCGACGATGTCGCGTATCGCAGTATGGAAGGCTATGAGTACGAATACGACAGTGAAGGCAATCGCCACGACGTGCCAGATGTGAAGAGTTACCACAATCTGAGCTACAGCAAGAAAGGCCGTTTCCAGATCAACATTTCGCAGAATCTGGGGGATTACGGATCGCTGTATATTTCGGGTAGCCAGCAAACGTACTGGAATACTTCTGACACCAATACCTGGTATCAACTGGGCTATGCCAGCGGTTGGCAGGGGATTAGCTATTCACTCTCCTGGTCGTGGAATGAATCGGTCGGCATCTCCGATACTGACCGCATCCTGGCATTCAATATGTCAATCCCGTTCAGCTTGCTGAGCGGGCGGCGGTACTCGCGTGATAATGCCTTCGATCGCACCTACGCCACCTTTAATGCCAACCGCAATAGCAACGGACAAAATAGCTGGCAGAGCGGGATCGGCGGTACGTTGCTGGATGGCCGTAACCTGAGCTATAGCGTGAATCAGGGTCACAGCAGTACTAATGGTTACAGCGGAAACGCCAGCGCTAACTGGCAGGCGGCCTATGGCACGCTTGGCGTGGGATACAACTACGACCGCGACCAGCATGACTACAACTGGCAGCTTTCCGGCGGCGTGGTAGGACATGCGGATGGCATTACGCTTAGTCAGCCGCTCGGCGATACCAATGTGTTGATCAAAGCGCCAGGCGCTCAGGGCGTGCGGATAGAAAACCAGACCGGCGTGCAGACCGACTGGCGTGGATACGCGGTGATGCCGTATGCCACCGTCTATCGCTATAACCGCGTCGCGTTAGACACCAATTCAATGAATAACAATACCGATGTGGAAAACAACGTCAGCAGCGTCGTGCCAACGCAAGGGGCATTGGTGCGAGCGGCGTTTGATACACGTATCGGGGTGCGGGCGTTGATGACGGCGAAATATGCCGGTAAAGCTGTGCCATTTGGCTCCGTGGTGCGTGAAAACACCAGCGGCGTGACCAGTATGGTGGGTGAAGACGGGCAAATTTACCTGAGCGGCCTACCGCTTAAAGGCGAGTTGCTGATCCAATGGGGGGAAGGCGCAAAAGCTCGTTGCGTGGCGCATTATGCCTTGCCTGAAGAGAGCCTGAAACAGGCGGTGACGCTCACGAATGTGACGTGCGAATCGCCAGCGGCACGACAGGAATAATACGATGAAACGACAAACAGGTTTGTTACTGGCAAGCGCGTTACTGCTGATGGCGCAACCGTCCTGGGCAACGGTCTGCCAAAATTCGAATGGCACACCAACGGATGTTTTTTACGATCTGTCGAATGTCTTTAACAGCAGCAACAACCAACCGGGACAGGTGGTGACGTTGCCGGAAAAATCAGGCTGGATTGGCGTCAATGCCACCTGTCCGGCTGGGACGACGGTGGATTACACCTATCGAAGCTATGTCACTGAACTTCCGGTTCAAAGCACCGAGGGCGGTTTTCAGTACCTGAAACTTAATGACTACCTGCTGGGGGCTATGAGCATCACCGACAGTTACGCCGGGTTGTTTTATCCCCCGCGTAACTATATCCGCATGGGGACTCACCCTAACGTGCCTAAGCAGCAACCTTTTGGCGTAATGGATTCAAAGCTGGTGTTTAAACTCAAAGTGATCCGCTCATTTATTAACATGGTGCCCATTCCCCGGCAGACAATGTTCAGAGTCTATGTCACCACCAGTACCGGAGATGCGCTGAGTACGCCGGTTTACACCATTAGTTACAGCGGTAAGGTGGAGGTTCCACAAAACTGCGAAGTGAACGCCGGGCAGATTGTCGAGTTTGATTTTGGCGATATTGGCGCATCGCTGTTTAGCAAGGCGGGCGCGGGCAACAAGCCCGAAGGTATTAATCCGCAGACTAAAACGGTGGCCATAAAATGCACCAACGTTGCCGCTCAGGCCTACTTAACCATGCGGGTAGAAGCGGAGAAAGCCTCCGGGCAAATGATGGTTTCAAACAACCCGGATTTAGGTTTCATTGTCGCTGACAGCCGCGGTAATCCACTCACGCCCAACAATCTGTCCAGTACTATTCCATTTCAACTGGATGACAACGCCGCGGCGAGTGTTGGGATCCGGACATGGCCGGTCAGCGTGACGGGCAATAAACCTACGGAAGGGCCTTTTACTGCCCGTGGCTATCTGCGAGTGGACTATGACTAATAAGCAAACGCCCGCCGCATGGGCATTTCTGACGATTATGCCGATGCTGGCATTCAGCGTTTTATGCCAGGCCGCCTCGTCGCTGGGAGAAATCAATATTGAACTGCGCGGTAACGTTGTGGATTTTACCTGCGCGGTGATTGCCAGCGACAGCAATAAGTCGGTTGATTTAGGCACCTGGCCGACAAAGCAGTTACAGACCAGCGGCGACACCACCCAACCGGTCTCGTTTACGCTGAAGCTTGAAGGCTGCCCGCCGGGATCCGCGTCGATAACGTTTTCCGGGACCCCGGCCCCAGGCACTACGCTACTGGCGCTCGATAACGCGCTTATGGCGCAAAAGGTGGCTATTGAGCTGCGCGATAGCGACCGGACGCGATTGCCGCTTGAGCAGGCCAGCCAGACCGTCGGTATTGATGAGAATGGCAATGCCACGCTGACTTTTTTTGCCAACTATATCGCGCTGGCTGATGGGGTGCAGCCCGGTGTCGCCAGAGCTGATGCCACGTTTATGATTAACTATAACTAATCATTGCGCTGACAAAACACTCCCGAACGACATCTCGCCGGGAGTGTTGTTACATTAATTCATGCATTTTAGCGTAGTCGATCAGTTCAACGATGGTATGTAAACCGAGCTTGGAGTAGATATTAGCCTTGTGAGCGCTAATCGTTTTATTACTGAGTAGCAACTGTTCAGCAATTTCCTTGTTGGATAGCCCGTTTGCCAGATAACGCAAAACCGTCACCTCGCGGTTAGAGAGCGGCATATCATTTAATACACCTTTTTGCACATTTACATTGTTAATAAAGTTCAGTGTATCAGAAGGGAAAAAAGAATATCCTGATAAAATCATTTTTACCGCATTGTAGATATCATTTAGATCCTTTCGTTTACTGACAAAACCATTTGCCCCGGCGCGAATAGCGCGCTCGGCATAAAAAGACTCAGATTTTGAAGACAGAAATAGCACCCGAGTATTCTCCTGCAATGATTTTATTCTCTTGAGTAATGTAAAGCCATCAGAGCCAGGCAGTTCAATATCCAGGATGACAAGATCGACAGGGTACGTGCGTAGATGTTCTATTGCCGCGCGGCTGTCATCGGTTTTCAGCACAACCTGAATATTACTGTTTTTTTCGAGGAGTACTTCTATCGACATTCTGACAATAGGGTGTTCGTCCATAATGATAACGGATGCTGGTTTCATTGTTGTATGCCTCAAACTGTTTGCGTATCTTGCGAATTTGATAAAACATCAGGCGTTATAATATTGTCAAATAGCCAAGAGTTGTTCTGAGGAGAACCGAATAAATACTATTTCGTCCTTGTTTATTCGGTTGTTCTTCTACAGAACAATGAATTTGTGGAACATCCATTTCACACTGGAAAAACTAACAATTAATCAGGAAACAGTGAGGATTATACCTGCTCCGCTCTTTCGGAAAAGACTTACAGCATCCCGATTGTTAATGGCAGTTAGGATGTTCTGAAAGATCCAGATGTGTTAATGACTATTGGCATTATTTATCTGTGGTTCGAATTATGGCAGATTGAAAATTTATTTTAAATAGTAAAAACGATACAATAAGCTAATTGTTTAGGTTTTGTTAAGTCAGCGGGAACACTATTTTCGAGCGATGTACGCAGAAACAGTAAGGTTAAGTGTGGAAGAGGTGGTATCTATAATACCAGGAATAGTTGTAAATATTAAATATTTGTGAAAATTGGATCAATTTTCTCATGTAAAAATAAGTAATTTCTTAAAAAATCTTACTGTACATGGAGTTATGGTGTTAAATTAAATGATGAGAGGTAACGTTGAGACGATGTATCAGATGCAAAAAGCGCTGCCGGTTTGGTAATCCCAGGCGGGTAATCAACTGGTTCAGGCGATAGATGATGCGGTGGTAGGGTTGTGTCTGTAACTGCGCAATCTTTTTTAAGGAGTTACCTTGTAAAAGTAAGGTCACCATATCCCAATCGACCTGCTTTATGCGCCTCGAATGAATATAATTTAGCAACGGGGATAATAACGCCTGACGCATCTCTGGGAGGTGTAGACTGCGTGATAAGATATAAAAGGGGCCAGACAGTGATATAAAGGTTTTAAGATCTTCATCATGACTGGAAAGCAATATGAAGATTTGGATATCATTCCGCTGTTTAAGTAGTTGGCGCAGGCACTGAAGAATATCGAAGTAAGAGCTTGTTAAGCCTTCTATATCAACCACTAACTGACTAATGACCGACTTTTGCAGGCAGACCAGCGCCGATTCAATGGACCGGAAGATCGCGGTGCGCGTGCCTGAGAATAAATGGCGGCTCAGTGTATAGGCAAGATAATAGTCCACTGTAATAATCGCCTGAGATATAGTATCGCCCGGTATGGTGTATTCGATTTTTTGCGCCAGATACTCGATTTGGTCGAATACTTGTGAGGTACAGTGGGGATATTGATGGGTACAGTTAGCGTTTCGTATACGGCGATGTCGTTCCCGGCGTTTTGCGCTGTGCATCCGTTTCCATTCCATTTCTGTTGCGGCAGGTCTGGATAAATTGCTGACAACAAACATCCCTGACCCAAATTTTTCCAGCGCGACGGTGAGTTCCCTTGTGCCGTTGGGTTTCAATGTCTTCAACAATCACCAGACTGGCAATTGAGTATCCCATCAGAATAATCTGCCGGAAGTTTTCTGATGTCTTACTCAATGCCCAAAAGATCGTTTTATCCAGTGCAACCTTTCTCTGGGATTAGTTAAAATATTACTGGGTGTGCCTTTCGGTTACCTCATGAATAGTATGACTGGATTATTCTGGCAGTCAGTTGCCAGGTACAGTAGGAGCCGATACTTAATTGATGGTGAGATATTTCTCATTAAAAAATTAGGCGGAGAGGTTCCACCTAATTTTGTAGAAAGTTCAGATGCGCCCGGATGTATCTTAAGAATTGCTGATCGTTTTTCACGTGCAGCTTTTTCATAATGCTGCGACGGGTTGCTTTGGCATGGATATCGCTGATTGAGAGCAGGTGAGCGGTTTCGGCTAACGTATACCCACTGGCGAGAAACATTAAGAACTGGCGCTCTGCGATAGAAAAGTTGCGGGTGGTGCAGTAATGGCAGATAGTCGCCGGTACGCTGTTGCGTAACGCGCGTTTTTGCAAGATGAGGACTAATTTTTTGGTGATCTCGTCAACGTCATCTTCCCGATAGATCAGCGGCAACATGTACAGGCAGGGCCGGAACATCAGCTTATCTTTATCGTTTCTGTTGCAGATCACCACCCGGTGTTGGCGCCTGGTGTGAACCGGAACCTGATAGCATTCGGCGTTGAGCCAATCTTCATCCAGTGAGATAAACGCGATGTCGGCGCGATCGATATCCTCGACAGGCAAAAAACTAATCTCCTGATGCCACTGATTTGCCAGATGGGAAATAATGATTTTCAGCCCGTGTTCGAAGTGACTATTTTCTTCCTTGATGGCGATACTTAACATTGAAGAGTTCCTGAACCGCTGGAAAGAGGGTAGGGGAATGTTAAGCAAAATCATAAATATTCTAAATACATGTATCCTTAAATCTGGCGCTATGTGGGCTGAGTTGTTACCAGGTGATTTCCTGGATACCCTTGAACGACCAGAAAAAATCAACATTCGTACACTTCGCCAGCAACTGAAACAAAAGGCATTGACTCAGCAAGCACTGACCGTATAATTCACGCGTTTCTCTGCATGAAGTTATCACTTCACAATGCGCCCTTAGCTCAGTTGGATAGAGCAACGGCCTTCTAAGCCGTAGGTCGTAGGTTCGAATCCTACAGGGCGTACCATTATATTTCAGTAACTTACCCATTTTCAGCAAGTTCCTTATTTTCCAGATGGGACATATTTGGGACATCATCACTGAAAATTGAGTCAATTTGCTTCGCGTGTTCCGTTAAGTGGTTCGGCGCAAGGTGAGCGTATCGACGCACCATTTCGATGCTTTCCCATCCTCCCATTTCCTGCAAAACAGAAAGCGGTACTCCAGACTGAATTAGCCAACTGGCCCACGTGTGTCTCAGATCGTGGAAGCGGAAATCTTCAATTCCGGCCCGGCGGCAAGCTGCATTCCATGCCCGCTGATCATCGACGCGCATCTTTCTCACGGTTGGAGTCTTTGACCCATCAGGCCGGATGCCTTCTTTCGTATGCACGAACACCCATTTATGATGCTTACCAATCTGGTCACGCAAAACCTTACAAGCGGTGTCATTCAGCGCTACGCCAATAGCGCGGTTTGACTTACTGTCTTAAGGATTCACCCAGGCAACACGACGCTGCATGTCGATCTGCTGCCACTCCATATTGATGATGTTCGAACGACGTAGGCTGGTTGCCAGCGCAAACTTAACAACCGACTTCAGTGGCTCAGGACATTCATCAATAAGCCTTTTCGCCTCATCAGCCTCAAGCATCACTGAACAATATGACACCGGAGGAATACCGACAGCACCATTATTTGGCCGGGATCTCAAAAAATGCATGGAACTAAAACGGGTCTATTTACATAATGGCTGGGTTTCAACTATGAGCCATATGACAAGTGCTCTTGGATTAGATCCAACCGCAGGCCAGCAAGGCGGTGAGACTATAAGTCTATCCAGCAATAACCTTTGCCCTTCAGGTGATTGGTCTGCGCTTAATGGAAAAGGAGTTCCAGAGGATTATTCACTACTAACAGTACCAGGAGAGGCGATATCATTTGATGACTCGGCAGAACCTGGAGGGGCGGGACGATACTTTGGAGTAAGTAATGCATCAGTAAGATGCAGAATTATTGCCAACCTTACTAAAACACAGTCAGGATTCATAAGAGGGGCATTTTTCTACAGAGGTGACGATCCGGTGGAAATTGTTATTGAGGACCAGTCAGGATCTAATACTATCTATATGCCAATTGATAAATATACCTCAATGGGAACTAGTAATAGCTGGAAATTATACCGCGTTTCAGCTCCAACTAATGATAAAACAAAGGTGTATAGGCTGAGGATTACGGTTGATGCTGGTAAAACAGGCCTTATTGGCTTCTCTTATTTTAGCAGTTATAACGCTTGCATATTACCAACATTTTGCGGATGGAGTAAGTCAATAATGAGGAACTCTGGAACTCCAGGTATACCTGTAACAACAACTCCTATTGAGTTTATTTGTTACAGAACATCACCAGCTTCATTTCCTTCGGATCCAGTAATAGCATGGCAATGGAATGGTTCGAGTTGGCTTAAAATAAACGCATCAGCATAATATATTGCGGCCTTAATAGTTAATAAGGCCGCAATATCATATCAGTTAATTTGTATTTTTATATCTGTCTTTCTAGTTTTTCCGCTAAACACACCAACTTGGATGTAATCTAGGTTGGTCGTGTCAATTCTTATTCCTGTCACAAAGTCTTTGTCAATCATCATTGATTTTGGATAACAATCATAATTCTTGAATCCTGCATTATCTTTATAGTAAGCATGTATAAATAGTTTATCATTTCCATTATCAGGAAGTGACATGTTACGATTTGTTATGAAAATCAAATAACCTTTTTTAGAAACATAAATCCTCTTAAGGATTGCTTGTTTTGGCAATAGCTCCTTGTTAACGTCTATTGATTTGCTATTTAGAATAGATGAATAATCGAAATTAGAATACCCACCTTCAATTGAGTTAACGCCAAAGAATGCACCATAAGACCATTTGTTGTGATACAAATCGAATTTATAACTGTCACTACTTAACGTGCCAAAGAAAAAGTTTGGAATCTTAAAGTCGCTTCGACCCTCACGTTTCAAACGATCAATCAATTCCATTCTAACCTTGTCCTGTTCGAAGGTGTTAGAGTATTCTTTATGCATAAGATAATATGCAGGGGCAAAGAATGGCATCGTTGATAGAATGACTAATGAAATACCACAAAGGATTATATTCTTGTTATCATCAACAGCGGTTTTTCCTAGAATCAAAGAAAGTGAAAGCATCAATAAAACAAGTGTTCCATTTCCCGATCTCGGCGGGTAAGAAGGAGCTGCAAACATGACTAACATGGATGCTATTGATGCTACTACAAACACTAGGGATAGAGCTGAATTTATGTTTAAACGGTTATTAGTGTGATTATGTTTCAATGAGAATAAGATGGAAATAACTGCCATAACTAAAAGCAAAGACCAAAAATGCTCCGCCATTGCCGGTATTCTGTAGGTTACATGCTCAAAAAGCCTACTGGCTAATGGTTTGCTATACCACGAATCAAAGAACTTTGCTCGTTCAACATTCCCAGGAGAAAGTAATAGTAACAAACAACCAGAAATGTTCATCGCTAAGTACCAGATTGTTTTTCTGTAATCTTCTTTTTTTATGATGAACTGATATGCTAAATATGTTGCTGTTAAGATGACAACTACGATAGATGTGTTTTCATTTGAACAGCCAGCCAAGAATGCAAAAAAAGAGGTTGCGAAAATATTTACATTACGTTTTACACATAAAAAGAAGCAAACTATGAACATGTTTGTCCATAAATAATTTGCAGATCCAACAATCCAGAATGTTGTTTGTCCTAAGTTACTATTTGAAATATAGTATAAAATAAAAATTAATAGAACAGAAAGAGAATCCTTTGTGTCTATATTTCTTCCTTGCTTTCCGAATATAACTACTGCACAAATTAGAACAACGAGCGCTAGTGAGTTAAATGTAGCCCGTAACCAGTGCGGCATGAGCAGAAGTGCTGGGCTTATATAATCTGAAACAACCCGCCCACTCCATTTTGTGTAATGTTTAATATGGCTTTCAAAAGACAATCCCTTTAGAGCATAAAGATAGTCGTCTGAATGCATGGGGGTATTTAGCGCAACTAAAAGTGTAAGCGTAAAGCATATTGCAAGCGCAAAAATAAATGCAATTGATGATTTGTTTTTGAAAAAGTTCACTTTATTGACCCTTCTTCTTTAGTATGTATTTTGGTCTTCTCTTTGTTTCAATGTAAATGCGGCCCATGTATTCACCTAAAACACCTATCCCAATTAATTGCACACCGCCGAGAAAGAGTATTGCAGTCATCAAGGATGGGTAACCTGGCACTGGGTTTCCCCATATTAATTTATCAATAATCATCCATGCTGCGTAAAGGAATGCGATGAATGACACGCCCAACCCAATATATGTCCAAATACGAAGAGGGAATGTTGAGAAACTTGTAATTCCCTCAAGTGCGAGGTTCCATAACTTCCAGCCATTGAATTTTGAAGCCCCAGCGACACGCTCCGCACGAGAATATTCAACAACATCTGTACGGCCACCAACCCAACTAAGAATACCTTTCATGAAGAGATTACGCTCTGGCATGAGCTTGATGTTTTCGACCATCTCACGGGACATAAGGCGAAAGTCGCCTACATTCTCTTCGATTTTAGGTGAGCTAATCTTGTTGTGAAGTTTATAGAACCATTCAGCAGATTTTCTCTT